>NZ_JBHTHG010000111.1:0-670 GCF_042676365.1 Bacillus sp. CGMCC 1.60114 | reverse complement strand
TTTATTTGATATGCTCATTTTTAAAGGTAAAAAGTGCTCTAAGAGTTTTTTAGTGTATTTGAATGAAGGTTCATTTTGTTTCTGTTCTTAAGTTGATGGGCATGTGACGTGACCCCATGCCTATCAACTTAAGAAAAGTAAACACCCCAAAAACGAAAAAAAGCTGACTTCTTAAATAACTAAAGGTACAATTCGTTTTCATAGTTCACATAAAGTTCAAAATTATAATCTTGAACTGGTAATATTTGTTATATAATAAAATTATTAAGACAGTTCTCCTTAGGTTAGTATGTCTGATGAGATTGTTTACGTAGCTCTATGATTTACCCTACCCTAAAAAGAACTTGTAGTGATTTCTACAAGTTCTTTTTGTATTTATGGTTAAAAATGGATAAAATAGTATGTAATTCTGTGACGTGTTTGATAAGCATAAGAAAGCACCACAATCCATTAAATTTTCGCCTCTCTAATTTTTGGTTCTTTCTTCATACTGTTTGGCAAGTTTATAAAAAGAAGAACGTTTGATGCCATACTTTTTCATGGCTCCTACTGCTGTAATTGAACCGGATTTCCATTCCTTATAAGCTTCAATAAATTCTTCTGTTATTTCGACAGGAGGACGCCCTAAGTGTTTTCCTTGTTTTCTAGCAAGAGCAATTCCTTCAGCTTG
>NZ_JBHTHG010000110.1:0-602 GCF_042676365.1 Bacillus sp. CGMCC 1.60114 | reverse complement strand
GAAAGTGTTCGTGTGTTGGTTCAACAGGCATTAATATTAGCAAAGTCTGGAATAGATGTTGTTGCTCCATCTGATATGATGGATGGTCGCATATTTGCCATTCGAACTGCCTTAGATAAAGAGAATTTACACAACACTAGAATAATGTCGTATGCAGCAAAATATGCCTCTAGCTATTATGGTCCTTTCCGTGATGCCTTAAATTCAAGTGAGAGACTTAAAGGGGATAAAAAAACGTATCAAATGGATCCTGCAAACTCGGACGAGGCTTTACGTGAAGTAGAACTAGATATAAAAGAAGGCGCTGATATGATAATGATAAAACCAGGCCTACCTTACTTAGATATTGTTCAACGTGTAAAAACTAAGTTTTCTGTTCCTACTTTTGCTTATCAAGTGAGCGGAGAATATTCTATGATGATGGCGTCTTTTGAAAAAGGTTGGCTAAATCCAGATGAAGTGATTATAGAGACTTTACTTGCATTTAAGCGTGGAGGGTGTGATGGTATTCTCACTTATTTTGCAGTAGATGCTGCCCGTAAAATACAAAGTAAAGAGTAGTGTAAAAAAAGCACCTAGTATTATGATTAGGTGCTTTTTTT
>NZ_JBHTHG010000109.1:0-1470 GCF_042676365.1 Bacillus sp. CGMCC 1.60114 | reverse complement strand
TTCATATTCTTCACTCGTCAGACAGTTAATAACTTTATACTTAGGATTTCCTAACCATTTGGTCTTCTTGCACTGATAAATTATATCTCCATCGTTGGAGTAAACATCGATTTGAACGTTCCAATCAATATCCCATGCATAGGTTGTCATTCTTGTTAATATATTTTTGTAATTTCTTTTAAATGTGAATACCTTATTTCCAGTTTCATCTATAACATCAACCGATTTACTAGAGTGCTTTATCTTAGGAGGTAAGTATGTATATTTCTTCATGTTAATATTTCTCCTTTATTTCTGAATGAAATAAAACGGTTTCCATTGTTCTTTTTCTTATTTTTGTAGTTGTAATTTATCAAAAGAGTACCCCCTTTTTTCTTTATTGTATCATCTGGAATAATTGGTATGTTATGTAATTTTTGCTGTATGTCATATTCATACTCGGTTAACATAACGTATCATTATCGGGATTCAATGTATTTAAAAGACTATTAAAAGTCCCCCAGATTGTTTAACTGGGGGACTTTTGTGTTCATATAATTGCCGTTATCAGAAGTTATTTGATTTCTATTGTTGTTATGGCATAGACCTTACAATTGATTCTATGAGTAATGACAAAATAGCTAAAAGAACAGTCATGGATGTGGAAACAAAGATTACTTTTCTGTTTATGCTTAAAACTTTTTCATTGGATTTACGCTGTAGCAAATATAACCATATTCCCACAAGGATAGAACTACCCCAAATGATTAATCCTATTTGTGTCACGATCTTTTGCCAATCAACAATCCAGAAATAGAGAATACCCAGTTGCATAATGAGTAGAACGGATGTAATAGATGTTGTTATATATTTCTGCATATGTATCACTCCGATATGTCAGTATATTTTTAAATTACAGTAAATCTCTCCCCATTTTAGAGATGGTATGGTATTGTATTTTATTGTTTTGCTAATCTACAATTTCGTATAATGCTATAAGTCCCCATCGCCAAGAACATGATACTCAGTCCGATAAACGTAGTACTTGTCCCCATGTTGCCCTGTGAGAAGTTCTGGATTGCATATAACACCATTGCCAACATACTGATAAACAGAGTACCAATAGTAAAAGGATGTATCTTTACCATCTTTTCCATCTCCATTTCATAATCTTATGTATACATATTATACCAACGAAGTTGTAGGTTAGATACAGATTTCCTTTGTATACCCTATACATGTTCGGTTAACATAACGTAACATTATCGGGATTCAATGTATTTAAGAGACTTTTGTGTTCGCACAATTCTCGATATAGGAATTTGGGCTCTGGTGCAAAAAATCTAAGAAGCTTGGACATACTGATATTATCAATCTATAAAGGATTTGTATCCGTATGAAAAAGCCAACAGAATTTAAGTGGAAACATTACGAACCTGAAATTATCTTACATGTAGTACGCTGGTACCTACGGTACAGTCTGAGTCTTCG
>NZ_JBHTHG010000108.1:284082-292482 GCF_042676365.1 Bacillus sp. CGMCC 1.60114 | reverse complement strand
CAAAACCTCCAAAATAAAAAGAGCCTATGTAGTCTATCGTACTACATAGGCTCTGAAAGTTCCCGAAGAAGTTGATTAACTCGAAGAGTTTGTCAACAGCCCCTTTCAGGCAGCTTTCTCCTTCTTAACGATCAATCAATTGAACCATAAGCAATGCTTTTCCAACAACATTTCCTTCATGTCGTACTTCTACATCAACCTTACCAAATTTACGTCCAATTTCTAACACTTTCGGATGAACGGACACAACGTTATCGATTTGAACCGGTTTTACAAAGAAAATAGTTAAATTCTCTACAATGACGTCACCTTTTTTCTGTGCACGAAGGACACGATTTGTTGCTTCTGTCACAATTGTTGTAAAAACGCCATATGACAAAGTCCCTATTGAATTTGTCATTTGTGGTGTGACAGAAAAATGATAAGCAGAATCTTGTTTTGCTTCTTTCGGATTCATAAATTGATTCGTTACAATATCATCAATCGTTTCCCCAACTTGCGGCTGACGCTGAATCATTTGAAGCGCTTGCAGTACATCTTGACGACTAATAATCCCTTGCAATATATTGTTATCATCAACAACTGGAAGAAGCTCAATTCCTTCCCACACCATCATACGTGCCGCTGCTGCAACAGATATTTTTCCGTTTACAGTAATCGGTTGTTTTGTCATCACTTTTTCAATTGGTGTTTCTTTTACTACACCAATCATATCTTTGGACGTTACAATGCCAAGCACTTTATTTGCCTCATCTACAATCGGATAACGTCCATGCATCGTTTCTTCATTATACTTATGCCATTTTTCCACCGTATCACTTGGCTGTAAACATACAGTCTCTTCGATTGGTGTTAAAATATCTTCAACGAGAACAATTTCTTTTTTAATAAGCTGATCATAAATAGCGCGGTTAATGAGCGTCGCTACCGTAAATGTATCATAGCTGCTTGAAATAATAGGAAGCTTTAATTCATCTGCTAATTTCTTCACATGCTCTTCTGTATCAAACCCACCTGTAATCAGTACAGCTGCTCCTTCTTCAAGCGCTAATTGATGTGCTTGTGTACGGTTTCCGATAATAAGTAAATTCCCAGCTTCCGTATAACGCATCATCGCTTCTAGCTTCATTGCTCCGATTACAAACTTATTTAACGTTTTATGTAAACCTTCTCTTCCGCCAAGTACTTGACCATCCACGATGTTAACAACTTCTGCAAATGTTAGCTTTTCGATATTTTCTTTCTTTTTTTGTTCAATACGAATTGTCCCGACCCGTTCAATTGTACTTACATATCCTTTATTTTCCGCATCTTTAATCGCACGATATGCCGTTCCTTCACTTACGCTCAACTCTTTTGCAATTTGGCGCACAGAAATTTTATGCCCAATTGGCAAACTGTTGATGTATTCCAAAATTTGGTTGTGTTTCGTAGCCAAATAGTTTCACCATACTTTCTTTTCCCTGAATTCTTCACGTGTTATCTTTTTAGTATACTATATTTTCAAAACTGTTACACTGTATGTTTATATACCTGTACTAATTTTTTTATAACAAAAGGATACAGATTTCTTACAATCATGTAATTTCCTTGTCATCTTATTCGATAGTTTGTTTCATTTTCTTATCGTACAATGAAGACAAGAAATGAGAGACAAGGATCGATGTGATATGAAAAAAATTTTAGAAATAATTGGTGCGGTATTGTTAGCATTCGTGGATGGAAAAAGAGTAGTAGCCAAAATCAACGAAGTAACTGAAACAGAAACACATAGATTACAATCTAAAAATGATATAACAAATCCAACGTTTACATTATGTCCTTCTCACATGTAAAAACCTTCACTTTGCTGTGCAAAATGAAGGTTTCTTTTTTATCCCGCTCGCGAGCAGTAAGACCCCCACTGACGGAAGTTTCACTTTATCCCGCATTAACGGGCAGTAAGACCCCCACCTCAAGATTCAGAGAAAGCGAAGAAGTTAGGTGGGGATAACTGCCCGTAAAAGCCCGATTGGTTCAACTAACCATCAGTGGGGGATGAAGAACCCCCCACTGATGGAAGTTTCACTTTATAATTCAATCACTTCTCCTGCTTGTAACACTTTTCCTACACTACCGGTTAATTTTTCTACAAATTGATGCGGATCTTGTTCGATAACTGGGAAGGTATTATAGTGCATTGGCACAACAATTTTCGCTCCAATCCATTCTGCAGCTAACGCAGCATCCTCTGGACCCATTGTAAAGTTATCTCCAATTGGTAAAAATGCCACATCAATTGTATGACGAGAACCAATTAATTTCATATCCGAGAACAACGCTGTATCTCCGGCATGATAAATTGTTTTTTCTTCTGCAGTAAATACAATCCCTGCTGGCATACCTGTATATGTAATCGTTTGATTTTCTTCATCAACATAGCTAGAACCATGAAATGCTTGTGTAAACTTCACTGTTCCAAATTCAAATGCATGAGAACCTCCAATATGCATTGGATGTGTATTTACACCTTTCCAACCTAAAAATGTCGCAAGCTCAAACGGCGCAATAACAACTGCATTATGTTTTTTTGCTAATTCTACTGTATCCCCAACGTGATCACCATGTCCATGAGAAAGGATAATTGCATCAACTGTTACCTCTTCTACTTTTAAATCTGTTTTCGGATTACCTGTAATAAATGGATCAATTAAAATAACCTTTCCGTTCGTTTCAATCTTTACAACTGAATGACCGTGATAAGATACTTTCATCTTTTCATTACCTCCCTTATTCATATTCACCCCCTTCTATTCTACACGATTTCGCAATTCCCTGTCTTTTCAAACATCGATTTGCTTGTCATAACGCTTTCGTTCGATGTAAAGTTATACATGTAATTGAAATTTCGGAGGTGCAGATATATGAATACTAGATTAGAAAAATTAATGCAATGGCTACAAGAAAAAAATACAGAAGCTGCATTCTTAACTTCTACACCGAGCGTCTTCTATATGACGAACTTCCACTGCGAACCGCATGAAAGACTACTCGGTCTATTTGTATTCCAAGAAAAAGAACCTATGTTAATTTGTCCGAAGATGGAAGAAGACAAAGTAAGAAGCGCTGGCTGGACTCACGAAATTATCGGATTTACAGATACAGACAATCCATGGGATATGATCGCGAAAGCAATCAAAGCACGCGGCATTGATGCAAATGCAGTTGCAATTGAAAAAGAACATTTAAATGTAGAACGCTATGAGCAATTATCACAATTATTCCCAAAAGCATCTTTCAAACCTGCTGAAGAAAAAGTACGTGAACTTCGCCTAATTAAAGATGAAAAAGAGCTTGCGATTTTACGCCAAGCTGCTGCTATGGCTGATTATGCAATTGAAGTTGGGGTAGATGCAATTCAAGAGAATCGCAGTGAACTTGAAGTATTAGCGATAATTGAGCATGAATTAAAGAAAAAAGGCATTCATAAAATGTCCTTTGACACAATGGTATTAACAGGTGCAAATTCCGCCCTTCCGCACGGTGTACCAGGTGCAAATAAAATTCAACGCGGTGATTTCGTCCTATTTGACTTAGGTGTTATTATCGATGGTTACTGCTCTGATATTACGCGTACAGTTGCTTTTGGCGAAATTTCAGACGAACAAAAACGCATTTATGACACTGTATTAAAAGGTCAATTACATGCAGTTGAATCATGTAAACCGGGCGCAACATTTAGTGAAATCGACCGTGCTGCTCGTTCTATTATCGCAGATGCTGGCTACGGCGACTTCTTCCCGCACCGCCTTGGTCATGGACTTGGTATTAGCGTCCATGAATATCCAGACGTAAAAGACGGTAACAACTCTCCATTACGAGAAGGAATGGTCTTCACAATTGAACCAGGTATTTACGTACCAAACGTAGGCGGCGTTCGTATTGAAGATGATGTTTATATAACGAAAGATGGCGTGGAAATTTTAACGAAATTCCCGAAAGAATTACAGTTTGTAAAATAAGCATAAAAAACGCTTGGAAATGTTCACTATCCAAGCGTTTTTTATGCTTATTGATTTCCAAAACTTCAAAGTTAAAATCCATACGCCTCTAACTTCATCATTCCACCAAAATAATGTTGAGCAGTAGTAAAAGAAATGAATGCACAAAGCTCACTTATTTCAGCTTCTGAAAAATACTCTTTTAATATTTGAAAAGAAGAATTTGAAATATTTCCTTTTTGTTCTTTTAAAAAGACTTCTGCAAATCCAACTGCAACAGATATTTTTTCATCAAACATATGAGGATCAGGTTTTCCTTTTGCTTTGCAATACTCACAACCATTGCTTTGTGCTAATGTCCTTCTAACCTGTTCTTTTAATTTTGATGATAATAGCCCGTCCTTCTCTAATATTTCTCCTAAATAAGACCACGCTTCCATAACTTTTTTATTGTGTCCTAAAAGTTTTTGAAAAGGTGTTTCTCCGAAATTTGATCCATTAATTCTTGCCATTTACAACACCTCCTTGTTATATTAAGCATACAGAATAAAATCTATAGGTTGCATTAAATTAGAAACGTATTATTAAATAATTATTTAAATAACTAAGAAAAAAAGAGGAATTACTTTAAAAAATGAAAATAGATGATATTGATAAAAAAATAATAGTTGAGTTATCCAACAATAGTCGTTTATCAATGAGTGAACTTGGAAGAAGAATTAATTTATCTTCTCCCTCTGTAACTGAACGAGTAAGACAAATGGAGTCATTTGGAATAATAAAAAAATATACTTTAGAAATTGATTATGAAAAATTGGGATTTCCTATCCAATGTATAATAGAAGCAACCGTTAAAAACGGGGGCTATAAAAATTTTAAAAATTACATTGAGAGTCTTCCTAATGTGGATTTTTGTTACCGTATAGCCGGAAATGCTTGTTATATGCTTAAAATGCAATTTGAGAACTTTTCTAAAGCAGAAGAGTTTATCGACACCGTAAATCCATACGCATCCACTGTTACACATTTTATCTTTTCTCAAGTCCAAACGAGTTTGAAAATTGATTCAGATTGACCTGTTCCGTAATTATCTATCGGAATATATTCCATAAGAAGCTGAAGATATCGCGTATCTTACACAATATTTCCAGCTTCTTTGTTTTCAGCACTAAGCCTTCGTAAAAATTCGCATATATCATAATTCACCATTCATTCCTTTCCGTATATTTCCATACATAAAAAGCACATCAAAACTTGATGTGCTTTCAATCTTGTAAACTTAGTTTCCTCTACCTCTTTAAAACAACTCGTTTTAAACTACCTTATCTTTATAAGTATGTAAAAATAACTCTTCAAACTCACAAGCCGGCAGTGGCTTACTAAAATAATACCCTTGTATGTAAGAACAGTTATGCTCCCTTAAAAAGGCTAGTTGTTCCTCTGTTTCTACACCTTCTGCTGTAATTTCAAGACCAATATGTTGTCCCATTGCAATGATAGCTGCAGTGATTTGCTTCGTTCGTACATCTTCATGAATATCTTTAATAAATGAGCGATCAATTTTCAACTTTTGAATTGGATAGTCCTTCAAATAACTTAATGAACTATGACCGGTCCCAAAATCATCAATACTAATCATTACTCCTAGATTACGAAATGCCCGTAACAACCTTTTCGATCGCTCTACATTTGTCATAGTCATACTTTCTGTTACTTCAAGCTCTAATAAATGAGGAGACAGCTTATATTTCCGTAATAAGTCCGCAACGGTTTTTACGATATCCTCAGCCTGAAATTGTCTTGGTGATAAATTAACAGACACACGAATTGAGAATCCTTTATCATACCAAGCTCTCGCTTGCCTGCATGCTTTCTCCAACACTAACTTCCCTAGCGGAATAATTAAACCCGTTTCCTCTGCCAAAGAAATAAATTTTAACGGTGAGCGCATTGTGCCATCCGGTAACTGCCAGCGTACAAGCGCTTCTACCCCAACAACCTCTCCTGTTTCACAATGAACTTGTGGTTGATAATGGAGAGTAAATTCATCATTCTCAATCGCTTTTCGCAGTTGCTGTTCTTCTACTAATTGATTCTCTGAAAGCTCTCCAATTGCTGAGGAATAAAGGCGATAGCTACTCTTTCTACTCTCCTTTGCCGTATACATGGCGATATCTGCGCGGCCCATAATTGTATTTACTTCCACTCCATCCCGCGGCGCTATAGCAATTCCAATACTAACAGTGCAATATAAATGATTCCCCTCTATTATAAAAGGTTCCTCAAATGTATGCATAATTTGCTTTGCTAATTGAATCGGCTCTTGTTTCGATTGAATATTAGGAAGTAAAATTGTAAATGCATCGCCGCCTAAGCGTGCAACGATTCCTCTCTTTCCAACTTTCATTGCTAACTTGTTTGCTACTTGTTTTAATAATATATCTCCCACATTATGTCCTAAAGCATCATTAATTACTTTAAAACGATTTAAATCAAGAAAGAATACAGCACACTTTTCATTATTTCCTACACAGTCCTTCAGAGTAGCCTCTAGTTTTTCCGTAAAATTGCGTCTGTTTGGCAATTCTGTGAGATTATCATAATAAGCCAATCGAAATATATTTTCTTCATTTTCTAACTGCTCTGTAATATCCCTTGCAATTCCATATATACAATCCAATCGTTCTTCAATGTAAACTGGAACTAATGTAATATTCAAATCTAAAACAGAGTCATCCTCTACTTTAATTTTCGTATTAAAATTATGTGCTTTCCTAGCATGAATTGTTTGATAGAAATATACTTTAACTTTCTGCTTTTCTTCTCTTGTTAACACATGTATCATTTTTTTATTTTGCAATTCGCGCTCTCTATAACCAAGCATTTCCTCCCCTGCAGGATTCATGCTTACTAACCGTCCATCATACGATATTGAAAAAACAGCATCTAAATTGTGATTAACAAGTGAGCGATACCTCTTTTCATTTTCAAGCAACTCTATCGCTTGAAACCGAAAACGCCTATCTGTGACAGTACCAAATACTAAAAAAAACTGAATCATTATCGTCGTAATACCAACCATAATCACAAGTGTGTAATGACTCATTCCAGACGGCACAGTTAAAGCAGAAGGTAAGCTAAAAGATGCGGCAGCCACTTCTGTGTAATGCATACCTGCTATCGCGATTCCCATAGCGATAGCACTGATAAATTTATATATATTATCCCTTATAGAATTTTCATATTTAGACACTTCAAATAAAATTTTTAAAACTGCTATAGAAGCTACAATCGCAATCAATATTGATAATATAAATAAAAATGGATCATACTCAATATCTACTGACTCCATCGCTTCCATCCCAATATAATGCATAGCACCAATTGCTATCCCCATTGAACTGCCGCCTAACACAAAATGAACACGCTTTACTTGTAAATAACTTACACTATACAATCCGATTAAAGAAGCAATGCACGAAACAAACATAGAAAACAAAACAAGCTTTGGATTATATTTAATAGATATTGGAAGTTGAAAGGCTAACATACCAATAAAATGCATAGACCATATCCCAATTCCCATTGTAATGGAACCAAAAAATAACCATAACTTCCTTTGTTTTTTATTCGAATGCACAATCCGTCTTACAAGATTTAAAGCAGCATATGATGCAAAAACCGCAATTACTACTGACAGTGATACGAACCAATTATTATAAGAACCAATCAATTGTTGCATCCACTCTTACCCCTTAAATATTGTAATATAGAGAAATAACGCTTATGTACGCACAAAAATATTAAAGTACTCTGCTTTCTTCGCTTCATTTTTTCTAATAAACAATCTCTTAATAATTAATATTACCTTATTATTATATATGAAATATTTATGATTGTTTATGTATAATTTTTCTTTTTAGCGTGAAAAAATAGAAAAAGCGCAAGTTTTTACGCTTATATCTTTTCTTTTTTCACTAAACTCTTCATACCTTTTCCACGATAACCGTATCGGCATCTACATCTTCAAAACAAAGATTCACAGTACGCGTTAATGCTCTTGTCCGATGAATCGCCCCCGCTGGAATGCATAACGTATCATTTGGTTTCAAGACAATTGTTTCCCGATCTTGAAAATCAATCAATAACTCTCCTTCTAATACCATAAATAATTCATCTGAATTCGAATGGAAATGCCAATCATATTCTCCAGTAAACACAGCAATCCGCAAACAATGATTATTTACATTTGAAACAACAAAATTTTTATGTTGCTCTGCAATATTTCTTGTCATTTCTAATAAGTTGATTTTTTCTAAGTTTAATTCTTTTGTAAGTTCATTTCCCATATTTATCTCCCCATTATTTAAATCTAGCATTATACTCTCTCTTAATTCCATCATATCAAACCTTTTTCAAA
>NZ_JBHTHG010000108.1:212059-283946 GCF_042676365.1 Bacillus sp. CGMCC 1.60114 | reverse complement strand
GCGACTCCCCAACGGGGAGTCGCTTTTATTTTGTATTATGATAAAGCAGGAGCCTTTTCAAGAAGCTCTTTCGCATCTGCATATTGTAAACCATGTGCTTCTGCAACTGCTTCGAATGTTACGTAACCATCTAATGTATTAATCCCTTTTAATAAGGCACTGTTATCTAAGCAAGCTTTTTTGTAACCTTTGTTTGCGATTTGTACTGCGTATGGTACTGTTACGTTTGTTAACGCAAGAGTTGACGTACGTGGAACTGCACCAGGCATATTTGCAACTGCATAGTGAACTACGCCGTGTTTTTCGTAAGTTGGGTTGTCATGTGTTGTAATGCGGTCAGTTGTTTCAAAAATACCACCTTGGTCGATTGCGATGTCGACTACAACAGAACCTGGTTCCATAGACTTAATCATTTCTTCTGTTACAAGTTTTGGCGCTTTTGCACCTGGAATTAATACTGCACCGATAACAAGATCAGACTCTTTTACAGCTTCTGCAATGTTATACGGATTAGACATTAATGTTGATACTTGGTTACCGAAGATATCATCTAGTTGACGAAGACGATCTGGACTTAGGTCGATAATTGTTACATCTGCACCTAAACCAACAGCAATTTTCGCTGCGTTTGTACCAGCTTGACCACCGCCGATAATTGTTACTTTTCCGCGTTTTACCCCTGGAACACCTGCAAGTAAAATGCCTTTTCCACCTTTATTTTTTTCAAGGAACTGCGCACCAATTTGTGCTGCCATACGACCAGCTACTTCACTCATAGGTGCAAGTAGTGGTAAAGAACGGTTGTCTAATTGAACTGTTTCATACGCGATTGCGACTACTTTGTTGTCAATTAATGCTTTTGTTAATTCTGGTTCTGGGGCTAAGTGTAAGTACGTGAAT
The DNA here is from genome assembly GCF_042676365.1 of Bacillus sp. CGMCC 1.60114. Lineage (NCBI taxonomy): Bacteria > Bacillati > Bacillota > Bacilli > Caryophanales > Bacillaceae > Bacillus > Bacillus sp. CGMCC 1.60114. The sequence continues at coordinate 283,046 of NZ_JBHTHG010000108.1, read as the reverse complement.
AAAATTAAGCCTTCGCGGAAATAGCCGTATTCGCTTGCGATCGGCTCTTTTACTTTCATAACCATCTCTTGATTCCAAGCTTCTTGTGCTGTTTCTACAATTGTTGCTCCTGCTTCTACATATGCTTCATCTGTAAAACCAGATCCTAAACCAGCACCTTTTTGAACAAAAACTTCATGACCGTTGTGAATTAAATGAACAACACCCGCTGGCGTCATTGCCACACGATTTTCATTGTTTTTAACTTCTGATGGTACACCGATACGCATTGGAAATTCCCCCTTGAGATTATAAAATTACCCCTGAATAGCCATAGCATATACGCTTTTTATAAAGCGCTTTCTACTCTCTTATATTTTACCATAATATCGCAATTTTTGACAAAAATTACGCGGGCTGCCCGATAGAATTTGTCTAGTTTTGACGATATCGATGAATAACATCTACTGCTCCAGTTACTTCTATAATTGTTCCCGTAATCATGTCCGAATCTTCCTCACATAAAAAGGAAATTGTACGAGCGATGTCTTCCCCTGTGCCTGAACGTCCAATCGGTGTCCGATAATCAGATATTGCACGGGCCTTAGCAATTTTTGCCTCCTTCATCTCACCAATAATGTCACCCGGACATATCATATTTGATGTAATACCATATTCCGCTTCTTCATAAGCAATCGTTTTTGTGAGTGATGCTAGTCCGACTTTTGCAGCCGCAAATGCGGAACGATACATCCATCCCGGCGCGCTATCCGCTCCTTGGAATCCATAATTCACAATACGGCCAAATTTCTGCTGGCGCATAATCGGTACAACGAGCTTTAACAAATGAAAAACTGCTGTTAAGTTACCATGAATCATTTCGTTCCATTCATTATCCTCATACTCAACTAATTTTTTACGTTCAAATACGTAAGGACCTGCATTATTAATTAGAAAATCAATACGACCAAAATGCTCCATCGCTTTTGTTACTACTTTATGTAAATCTTCTTGTTTCGTTACATCCGCTTGCACAAATTGCATACGATGTGCAAGATGTTTATATTGCTGTTGTAACTTTTCCATCGCTTGTACATCACTGCGATACGTTACTGTTACCGAATATCCTTTATCTAATAATTTCTCTGTTACTTGCTTCCCTAAACCTTTTGTACCGGCTGTAATGAGCGCATGTCTCACAAAAATAAGCCTCCTTTTTTCTTGCTATAATTCATATGTAACAACTTCTTCGAACAATTACAACTAAAAAGTTTGAACAGATTTTTCAAAATTCTGTAACGTTTCTGACATACTTTTTTCCATAATTTACTTTATAATAAAAGTGTAAAGAGTTATAACACTTTTACAATTGGGAGGAATCGTTCATGAATACTACATATACAAATATTTTAATTGCAGTCGATGGTTCTAAAGAAGCTGAAAAAGCATTCAAAAAAGCTATTCAAGTAGCGAAGCGTAACAATGCTACATTAACAATCGCTCATATCGTTGACGTCAAAGCTTACTCTGCAGTCGAAGCATATAGCCGCGCTATTGCAGAACGTGCAAACTTATTTGCAGAAGATCTATTAGAAGACTACAAAAAGACTGCACTAGAAGCGGGCCTTACAAAGATAGAAACTATTTTAGAATTCGGTAATCCAAAATCAAAAATCTCGAAAGATATCGCACCGAAACACAACGTTGATTTAATTATATGCGGTGCAACTGGTTTAAACGCAGTAGAGCGTTTCTTAATCGGCAGTGTCTCTGAACATATTATTCGCTATGCAAAATGCGATGTCCTTGTTGTTCGCGGTGAAGAAGAGCAAGGAGAGATTTAATAAAACAGCACCAAGCCTTTATCTAATGGGCTTGGTGTTTTTTATTCCGCTATTCGTGTGCAGTAAGACCTCTACCTCAAGATTTTGAGAAAGTCAAAGAAGATAGGTGGGTGTAGTTCAATTCCTTCTAAATAAAATTATTCTCTAAGGTTATGCTAAGAAAAAAGGAAATGAGGACAACTGCATGGAAAGTAATGAACGTATTATACTGGATTTAAACGGCCAAGAAATAGACATGGTAGAAACAATTTGTGCTCACTTCAAAGAAAAACACGGTGTGGATTTAAGCCACGGTGCACTTTTTCGCGACTTAATGGACATAGAATATATTCGCATTACAGAAGGAAAGCACAAATACGAACAAGAAAAAATATAGGCGGCAGGTTGCTTGCATCGTACAAGCAACCTTTTTCTTTATGCATACATTATAAATATGTCCAAGCATGAAGGTGTGATTTTATTTGAGCGATGAAAATAAAAGAAAAAACAAAGCCCCGTTTATGAACTTATGTATATTTACTCTTCCCGGCTGCAATGTAACTGAAAAACAAATTAAACAGCAAGTTGCATTAGCAACCAAAATATGGAACATAGACTTTATTATCACAAGTGTCACAATGCTGAAAGATTTTTCTGTTCAAACGAATGATTCTTCATTTCGTAAAAAACAAAGCAAAAATGTTCAACGATTATTTCGTGAAAGAAAGTACCTCTTTCCAAATCCAAATAGCATTTCAATATTCTATACAAATGCAAGACACCTCTCGAGTAATACGACAGGACGAACGTTCTCTTCCTTTATGACGAAAAGCCGTTTCAACCATATTATCCTCACAAAGTCTTCACTAGAAAATACACTTGCGCACGAACTCGGACATATCTTATTCTACTCCCACCGAAAACTACAAGGAAAAAATCCAGATAGAAACTCTTATCGAACGCATAGCTTAGACCCTGAGAATATTATGTTTGGAACTGCTACAAGCCGTAAACGAAAAACAACATCCCTGCAAAGATCGAGTGCATTAGAAAGTACATTAATTGAATATATGTAACAATCATCAAAAAACCCGTGAAACATTACATGTTCACGGGTTTTTCCACTATCTCTTTTGCTTTTTGAAGCGCCTGTTCAATTTGTTCGAACCCTGTACCACCTGCACTGTTTCTTCGTTTTACTGCTGCGTATGGTGAAAGTACTTCATATAAGTCTTCCTCAAATAATGAGCTCATCTCTTGGTAGGTTGTTAACGGTAAATCTAGCAAGTAAACACCTTCATTAATACAATGAAGAACAAGTTTTCCTACAATCTCATGTGCCTGACGAAACGGTAACCCTTTACTAGCTAAATAATCTGCAATCTCTGTCGCATTTGAAAAATCTTGCGTGACAGCCTGTGCCATTTTATCTTTTTTCACTGTCATCGTTTCAAGCATGCCCGCCATTACATGTAAACAGCCCTTTACTGTTTTTACCGTATCGAACATACCTTCTTTATCTTCTTGCAAATCTTTATTGTAAGCAAGCGGCAAGCCTTTCATAACTGTTAATAAGCTAAATAAGTTGCCGTATATTCTTCCTGTTTTCCCGCGGATGAGCTCTGCCATATCTGGATTTTTCTTTTGCGGCATAATACTGCTACCTGTTGCATAGCTGTCACTCATTTCGATAAACTGAAATTCCTGACTGCTCCATAAAATAAGTTCTTCACAAAAACGTGATAAATGCATCATTAATATAGAAGCATTACTTAAAAATTCAAGAATAAAATCACGATCGCTTACTGCATCTAAACTATTTTCATATATTCCTTCAAAACCGAGCAGCTGTGCACTATACTCGCGATCAATCGGGAATGTTGTCCCAGCAAGTGCCCCAGCTCCAAGCGGAGAAATGTTAATACGTTTCAACGAATCTTTAAAACGATTCGCATCTCGCTCTAGCATCCAAAAGTATGCAAGGAGATGGTGGGCAAAAGAAATCGGCTGTGCACGCTGCAAATGCGTATATCCTGGCATAATTGTTTCAATATGTTCCTCAGCTTGTCCCGCAAGTACAATTTGCACTTGTTTCACTGCCTCAATAATGCCTTGCACTTCATTTCGCAAATACAAATGCATATCCGTTGCTACTTGGTCGTTACGACTTCTTCCTGTATGCAACTTACCTCCAACTTCTCCAATATGCTGAATTAACATCTTTTCAATATTTAAATGAATATCTTCTGCTTCAACAGAAAACGTAAGCTCTTGCTTCTTTGCCTTTTCAAGTAAATATTGCAAGCCGTTCTTAATTTTCTCTCCTTCTTCAGCTGTCACGATGCCGCATTTCGCAAGCATCGTCACATGCGCTATACTTCCTTGTATATCTTCTACTGCTAATTGCTGGTCAAAGGAGATGGAAGCTCCAAACTCCTCGACCCACTGTTCAGCCTGCTCCGTAAAGCGGCCGCCCCAAAGTTTGCTCATGCCTCCACCTTCTTTTGATTCACTTGGCTGTATACTTTTGTTGGTAAACCAAATAATGAAATAAACCCAACCGCTGCATCGTGATTAAATTCATCCGCTACTGTATACGTCGCTAATTTTTCATCATATAGAGAATACTCTGATTTACGTCCTTCTACAATTGCATGTCCTTTAAACAGTTTCACACGTACTGTACCTGTTACATTTTTTTGTGTTTCTTGTAAAAAGGCAACAAGAGCATCTTTTAAAGGCGAGAACCATAAGCCGTTATAAATTAACTCTGTTAATTTTTGTTCAATCATCGGTTTAAAATGTGCTACTTCTTTTACAAGTGTTAAATCTTCTAATTCCTTATGTGCAGTAATCAATGTCATCGCCGCTGGGCATTCATACACTTCACGTGACTTAATACCAACAAGACGATTTTCTACATGGTCGATACGGCCAACCCCGTGCTTACCAGCAAGAGCGTTTAACGTTTTAATTAACTCTGAAAGTGAATATGATACGCCGTTTAATGTCTTTGGTACCCCTGCTTCAAAACCAATTTCTACAAATTCGGGTTTGTTTGGTGTATCTTCTAATGCTAACGTCATTTCATATGCATCTTCTGGCGGTGCTGCCCATGGATCTTCTAAGATTCCACATTCGTTGCTGCGTCCCCATAAGTTTTGATCAATTGAAAACGGGCTGTCTAAGTTAATCGGAATTGGTACATCATTTTCTTTTGCATACGCAATTTCCTCTTCACGTGACCATTTCCATTCACGCACCGGTGCAATCACTTCTAAATACGGATTTAATGCTTGGATAGAAACTTCAAAACGCACTTGGTCATTTCCTTTTCCTGTACATCCATGTGCAACTGCACTTGCACCTTCCATCTCTGCAATCTCTACCAATTTCTTAGCAATTAACGGACGAGATAATGCAGATACAAGTGGATATTTCCCTTCATATAACGTGTGAGCTTGCAGTGCTTTTAATGCATATTCGTTCGCAAACTCTTCTTGCACATCAATCATATAAGATTTAATTGCACCGACGGACAATGCTTTTTCTTTTACAAACTCTAAATCTTTTCCTTCCCCTAGATCTAAACAAAGCGCAATAATATCGTATCCTTTTTCTTGTAACCATTTAATTGCAACGGAAGTATCAAGACCTCCGGAATATGCTAATACAACTTTTTTGTTCTCCATTTTATATCCCCCTAAAGAATAATTATTCATTATCATTAATATTAATTCATAATTTATCACCTTTTACAAAATGTTGCAAGGGATATTCATAATTATTTTTAAAACAATTTCATCGAAGTTCTTTCTCTTTTTCGATACAATGAAGACAGAAAATGGAGGGGACAATGTATGGAACAATATTTCACATATAACGAACACCTAGGTATTGAACTACCTGATTTCCAAGAAGAATGGGAGGATATACCTGAAACAGTGCAACATACAATTTTATTAAAGTGGGAACAAATTCGCGGGAAAATACCAGATCGGATTAAAGAACTTGAGCATATCATTAACACGAAACAACACGGGTTAAATAACGAAGAAAACTTTGAAATCTCTTGCAGACTCAATACAGAAATCGCGGATCATGCTTCTATTATTAATGATCTTTGGCTTTGGTATCGTCTGACTCAAAATGTGTCCGAAGGAAAAGCGCATCAGTGAAGTGAACCTTATAGAAGATATAAAGAAAGGAGTATATTCCTAATGAAAGCTCTATTCATTACCATACTCACCTTTCTAAGTGTTATTAACTGGGAGGCCTTTTCTAAAGATAAGAAAACGAATCAAGAAGATGATTCTTAAAAAGTTGACTCTCTACTTCTTTTATCACCGTAAAACATCATTCTTTTACTTGCTAAAACGGATTAAAATAAAAGGTTTCCATCAGTGGATAATTGACGGAAACCTTTCACCAATCAAGCTGTTGCTTACAGCTATCTTTCCTCTTTTTTATTTTCCATTTTCTGCAATAATGGTGTAAACGCTTTCAAATATAGGTAAATAAAAATAAAGGTTTGTTCAAATGTGTTACGATGGATTCTTATATTCTGATAACAACGATTACAAACTTTTCTACTACGTTGAACGTGTAGTATTAATCGTATTTTTCTTTTCAGGGATATAGGATTCCTTCTCTGTGCATGTAAAAAGGTATACTAAATTATCTAATTCCTGACTACATGCGATCACTCTATGATGATTTAAACCATGCTTTTTTACAAGTTCAATCAATTCCTCCCTTTTTTCTTCTATGCTTGCCTGTATATCTCTCGTTTTCATACGAATCTCTCCAGTCATCATAGGTGATATCATTCGAATTATAAAAAATGTTCTTGTTAAATTTAATATTTTGTAATTAATTAAAGTAAGTTTTAAAGAAAAATCGACAAAATTTACTTTTTCATACAGAGAGCCTTTCGACGAAAAATATTTTTTATCCCGTTATTCGCGGGCAGTAAGACCCTCACCTCAGGATTCAAAAAGCGAAGAAGATAGTTGGGGGATAACTACCCGTAAAAGTCTGATTGGGCGGGCTTTCCATCAGTGTGGGATGAAAAACCCCTACTAATGGAAGTTTCACTTTATTGCACCATTTTCCAACAAAATTTACATGAATTTTACCTAAAGCTTCCATATTTACGAAGTATGTAGTTTTTTCGTTGCCCATTGTCGGTTTCCAAGAACATACATTTTAAAAAAGTATGATATAATAGTATATAATCTTTTATAGAAAGGATTTAGATATCATGATCGCTCGAAGGAGCATGTGGCATCGAAAAGACGAATCTTACACGTAGCGTAGTTTTTTTGCTTAGATACTTTGTCTAGCGAAAAAAATACGAGAGTGGGGAAATTATGATTGCCCGAAGGATAATTTGGCAACGAAAAGACTCTTCTTACACGTAGCGTTTTGTTTAGGTTATTTCATATTCGCTAAACAAAACATAAAAGAGAGCAGGATTGCTAAATGAAAAATTCTACTCTAAGTTTTGTTTAGTCTATTTCAGACCTAAACTAAAACGAAAGTAGGGGGAATTGATGGACGAGAGGATTATTCGTTATTTCTTCAGTGATATATAGCGTAGTTGGACGTATGTAAACTAACTGCTGCTATATAGGCGTAGTTAGTTTATGAAAAACAAAAAACTACTAACTACGGAGAGAAGGAATAACGATGGAGAACATCCAAAGTCGACAAATTATTAAAGAAATTTTTATGGTTTTACTTGGTTCATTTATTTTGGCTATCGCACTTTACCACATTCAGTTTCAGAATCACTTAACAGAAGGTGGATTTGTAGGAATCGCACTGTTTTTACAAAACTTTTTTGATATTTCACCGTCAATTTCAACTGTTTTAATGGATATTCCTGTCATTTTACTATGTGCTACATTTTTAGGTAGAAAAATGGTCGGTTATTCATTTGTTGGTTCCATTTCATTCGGAGTATTTTATTCTTTAATGGAAAACTATTCTCCATTCACGGTGGATTTATCAAATCATTTATTTGTAGCTGCAGTAATAGGCGGAGCGTTAGCTGGGATTGGACTTGGTTTTATTTTACGATTCGGTGGTGCAACAGGCGGAGACGATATTTTAACCATTGTATTAAGCAAAAAAACACGCTTTACAGTTGGTCAAATTTTCTTCATTTTTGACGCACTTGTCATTGCACTTTCATTATATTATTTAACATGGACTGAAATTGCTTTTACGATTCTTTCCCTTGCTGTGCAGGCGAAAGTACTAGATTTAATCTACTATCCAGCAAAGGCAAAGAAACCAGTGGCAATTCCATTATCAAAACAACATGCAACAAACTAAGAAGCGAAAGGCGGCTGCCTTTCGCTTCTTATATTTTTTGGCGTAAATAACGCATTTGATAAAATCGATTCGCAAATTCTGTTATCCCCCGCGTTAAGCGGTAATTCATCGTTGATCCTACCGCAATCCCAAGTACTGGTACACCTTGAAGCAACTTACGACGCAGTAAGTAAATAACAAACGTTTTCATGATTTGTTTTAATAGCACCTGTACAGATGCTGGATTCAACACTTCCTCTTCTCCCTCATAAAAAAACGGAGCCGATTCTTCCTGCTCTAGCTCTTGCAGTAAATAATACCAAGCATATTGCTGCATATGCGCTGGCAATATGGCTGCATGAAATACTTTTAACGCTATCATCATTTCATATGGTTTATTCACATCATGACCAAATGATGTGGCGATTTGCTGTACCGCTTTCACATTTAGGGCAATCATTACTGGTAAGTCTGCACTTAATAATAAAAAGCCTCCAACTCCTGTTACTCCTCCTTGTACGAAAGAATACAAACGATGACGAGCTGTTTGCTGTTCTGCTATATATGTTAATTGATCAATCGATAATACTTTCATGTCTTCAACATGTTCAATGGAATCATCGAATAAACGCGCCGCGCCTAAAATACTTCCCCGGGCATCAAGTTGCGACTTGGAACTTTGAATAAGTGCATGAAGATGAAAGAGCCATCCATCCGCCTTCGAAAAAAATTCATGGCGTTTTTTTTCCGGTAACTTAGAAAATGTACGATTCAACCACTTATCGAACATTCTCTGAAAATCCGTTGATTCTTGTTGCACCAATTGCTGTTCCCAGCTTTTTAAATCATATAAAATTCGTTCTTCTCGCTTTGACAGCATACAAACAACCCCTTGGATTATTTTTCTACACTGTAACATATTTGCCGTGAGAGGCCGTACGCCCTGTTTTTTTCTTAAAAATATACAAAAAAAGACGGGAATCATCCCGTCTTTTCATCATATATTAACCAATATTTCCAAGACGTACTACGTCACGAGCAATCATAACTTCTTCGTCTGTTGGAATTACAATTACTTTTACTGGAGAGTGCGGGAAGCTAATGAATGCTTCTTCACCACGGAAATTGTTGCGTTTTGGATCGAAGTATACGCCCATAAACTCAAGTCCTTCTAATACACGCTCACGAATTAGTGCACTGTTCTCACCAATACCAGCTGTAAAGATGATTGCGTCTACACCTTTCATACGAGCTGCATAAGAACCGATATATTTGTGGATACGGCCTACAAATACGTCTAGTGCTACTTCTGCACGATGGTTTCCTTCTTCTTCTGCTTGTTCAATGTCACGTAAGTCACTAGAGAATCCAGAAAGACCTAACATACCACTTCTCTTGTTTAATACGTCAAGAACTTCGTCTACAGATTGTCCTGTTTTTTCCATAATGTATGGAATTAACGCAGGGTCAATGTTACCAGAACGTGTACCCATTGTTACACCAGCAAGTGGTGTGAAGCCCATAGATGTATCGATTGATTTTCCGCCTTCAACAGCTGCGATACTTGCACCGTTACCTAAGTGACAAGAAAGTAAACGTAAGCTTTCAAGTGGACGGCCTAATAATTCAGCTGCACGCTCTGTTACGTACTTGTGAGAAGTACCGTGGAAACCGTATTTACGGATGCCGAATTTCTCATAGTATTCGTAAGGTAAGCTGTATAAGAAAGATTCTTCCGGCATTGTTTGGTGGAATGCTGTATCGAACACTGCTACTGCAGGCACGTTTGGAAGAATTTCTCGGAATGCTTTAATACCAATAGCGTTTGCTGGGTTATGAAGTGGTGCTAACTCACTTAAAGCTTCGATATCTGCTAATACTTTGTCGTCAATTAGAACAGAATCTGGGAATGTTTCACCGCCGTGTACAACACGGTGACCCGTACCGCTAATCTCATCAAGAGATTTGATAATACCTGTTTCAGTTAATTTATTTACAAGCATATTAACCGCAACTGCATGGTCTGGGATATTTGTTACTTCTGTTTGTTTCTCGCCGTTTACAGTAATTGTAAAGATACTATCTTCTAAACCGATACGCTCTACTAAACCTTTTGTTAATACTGTTTCACTTGGCATTTCGAATAATTGAAACTTTAAGGAAGAGCTTCCTGCATTAATCGCGATGATTTTTGACATCTAGTCTTTCGCCCCTTTTTCTCTTGTTAGCCGTGTGGAATCTTTCCACAAACCGCTCAATTTTATGTCTTCAATTCTTATCAGCCAACATAACCGTTTCACTGAAAAAAAATTTAAACTCACGATTTTAATTTAAACATCGTACGACATATATTTCAAGTGAAAAAATTGTAACACAAAGATTTTTTTTATATTACAGATTTCATATTTCCCATTTCTGTTCTTATATATATTACTGAATTTTGTAAACACTATAAAACTGTACTATATATTAGTATATACCTGTTACATACAAACATTGTTTACTTTTGTTTAGCGAACCAACCATTAATTTGATTCATAATATTCTCCATCGCTGTCATATTTGAGAATTTTGGTAATTCTACTAATAACGCTTGTTTTGGCATTTGTGTATCTTGTCCCTTCTTTTGGAGAACAAATATACTTTTTGCATTTTTTTCGTTTTTAAACATGGAAACAGGTAGCTGTAGTAACCCTTGTACAAAACATGTTTCTTTAATAAATGCATGAAGTTTTGGCGCTTGATCACTTTCAAATATGAAATTCGGTACTAAGAAAAATAAATATCCGCCTTCTTTTGCATGTTTTACACTTTGTTCAATAAAAAGATGGTGTGCATAAGACATGCCTTCATCTGCTTTTAAAGTGTATTCACTTGCACCAATTTCGTTTGGATAATAGCCAATTGGTAAATCACACACAACTGCATCAACTGGATCAATATAAAGAGGAGCTAAGCCATCTTGATTGAAAAACTCAACTGCTTGTTTTTGTAAATTTGCATTAACTAAAGCAAGCTTAACAAGCAAATCATCCACATCTACCCCAAATCCGCTCACGTTTGTACCTTCTGGGCAACCGTTAAAGATTGTCAGCAATAAATTCCCTGTTCCAACTGCAGGATCTAAAACAGTCATTTCCTTTTGGCCCTTCATAAATTTATGGAACAAATAGCTCATAAACATACCAACTGCATCTGGCGTCATTTCATGATTTGCTTGTACGCCATCTTTCATTCCTTTTAAAATGGCCAGTTGGAACGCTTTGCGAATCTCTTCGCCTTTATAGTTTTCTTCATTAAACTTGCTATATTCACGCTCTAATCGCTCAATTGTTGGCTGCTCTAATCCTTCTTGTAAAATTGTTCCTTCAAATAAATTATCACCTGTTTCTACAAGCGCTTCTAAATACGTTATGTCTAATTCTTTACGTAAAATTACGGCAGAAGAATCAAAGATAGAAAATATTGTTTCTACTGTTGAGCTCACGAAAACTCCTCCTTCAAACTAAAATACACATAACTTATATCATACCACACTCTAAATTCTTTCCAAAAGAAAAAGCGACCTCTTATCACAAGAGGCCGCTTTTCACTCTTCGCATTACTTCGCAGCTTTTGCTGCTTCTAATGCTGCTTCGTAATTTGGATGGCTTGTACCTTCGCTTACATATTCTACGTAAACAACTTTATCATTGCTATCTACTACGAATACTGCACGTGCAAGTAAACGAAGTTCTTTCATTACAACACCGTATGCTTCGCCAAAAGAAAGGTCACGGTGATCAGAAAGTGTTACAACATTTTCTAAACCGTTAGCTGCACACCAGCGTTTTTGAGCGAATGGTAAATCAACGCTAATTGTTAATACTTTTGCGTTTTCAATACCAGCTGCATCTTCGTTAAAACGACGTGTTTGTGCATCACATACACCTGTATCGATAGATGGTACAACACTAATTAATTTCACTGCACCTTTGTATGTTTCTAAGTTTACTTTCGATAGATCATTTGCTAATACTTGAAAGTTAGGCGCTTGGTCCCCTACTTTAACTTCTGTTCCAACTAAAGTGATTGGGTTTCCTTTAAACGTTACGTTTGCCATTTGAAAATCCTCCCTTTTCTAAAACAAAATATGTACAGTGTAAATGATAGATGTTCAGCAAACAGAATGCAAATGAATCGCTCTGTTTTATAAAAAAAGAAGCTAATCAATCGATTAGCTTCTTTTTTTATATTTCATACTCCGGTTGTTCATCTTTTTGCTTGTTCATCATTTCTTTCACTTTATCGACTGCTTGCGGTGCTAATTCCATTATTTTATCAAGTATATGCGTCTGTTTATCTAAGTGAAGTACTTTCACACCTTCACTATTTACAACAAGAAAAGCAATTGGATTAATGGAAACGCCGCCGCCACTACCGCCGCCAAATGGATGATGATTATTGTTTTCAAGTTTTCCAAATTCACTACCACCTGCCGCAAAGCCGAAGCTTACTTTAGAAACCGTTAAGATGACACTTCCATCTGGTGATTGAATTGGATCACCAACGATTGTATTTACATCAATCATATGATTTAAATGTTGCATTGCTGTTGTCATTAAACCTTGAATTGGATGTTCCATATAATCCCCCTATAGTTATTGCTGCATAGCATTACCTGTAGCAATAACACCTTGTTTTTTCAATAATACAAATATGCGAATTGCTGTTCTCACTGCACGGTATATACGAAATGAAACTGTTAATTCACAATGTGATGCCACAGTTTTTCCTTGAAAAATTGGAGTAATTTCAAGCTGCGGTGCACCGATAATGTCCATATAATGTCCAGTAATACCAACAATCATTCCTTTTACTGACCATACATAACCTATTACAACCCCAGTGCTCGCTGCATCACCCGTTCCAATTTGCGAACGCCATCTCCAATTTTTGATTTTTACTTTTTGAAGAAAACCTTTAAACATAGTATGGATTTCTTGCATTCTTTTTATAATCTCGGCTATGCTGTCAAGCAGTGCTACAAACTTATCTTCTGTTCCACCTTCTTCTCCTGCTTTTTCAATTTTTTGATTTGTTTTCTTTTGTTGTTTCTCTATCCGCTCAAGCACATCAAATGTATAATGAATCATCCATATTTTCACTTGAAATAAACATTGTTTTTCTGTTTCTGTATATAACAAACTAATTTTCAGCGATAATTTCGATAACAAAATAATCAAGACGAACAAAATGAGTATTCCAATTCCAATCGTAAGCCACTTCATCGTACCATCCTTTCATTCCGTATCCATTATCGACACAATATGAAAAGATTAAACGAAATTGAAAATATAGATTTTTCTAAAAATAGGAGGATTTTTGATACTTTTTATCGAAATATAGTATTCAAACATATTATTTACTGCATGGAGGGATACAAAATGGCAGATCGTCGCAATTTATTTTTCTTTTACGGTGATGATAAAGCAACACTTGTCGAAAAAATGAAACCAGTATACGACATTTTAGAAGAAAATGGATTTACAATATTAGACCAACCAAAACACGCAAATGCTATCGTTAGTGTTGGCGACGACAGTACATTCTTGCAGGCTGTCAGAAAAACAGGATTTCGTGAAGATTGTTTATACGCAGGGGTTTCGACAACAGATGATATTTCCTTTTACTGTGACTTCCACATTGACCATGTCGATAGCGCCCTTCAAGAAATCACAAAAAATGAAATTGAAGTAAGAAGATATCCAACAATTCAAGTAACAGTTGATCATGATACATCTTTTTATTGTTTAAATGAATTTTCACTGCGCTCTAGCGTTATTAAAACATTTGTACTAGATGTATACGTTGATGACTTATACTTTGAAACATTCAGGGGCGATGGATTAGTCGTTTCTACTCCAACAGGAAGCACAGCATATAATAAATCACTACACGGAGCTGTTGTGGATCCATTAATTCCATGTTTCCAAGTGAGTGAAATCGCTTCTTTAAATAACAATACGTACCGTACACTTGGTTCTCCGTTTATCTTAAACAATGATCGTACATTAACACTAAAATTAGCTCCAAGTGGCAACGACTATCCTGTCATGGGCATGGATAACGAAGCATTAAGTATTAAACAAGTCGAAAAAGCAGTTGTTCGTTTAAGCGATAAGCAAATTAAAACAGTGAAACTAAAAAATAATTCGTTCTGGGAAAAAGTACAAAGAACGTTTTTATAAGAAATAAAGGCGGCCTAGGCCGCCTTTATTTCTTATATACAATTTCACCATCGACAACCGTCATCATAACGTCTATCTCTTTTATTTCCTCTTCCTGAATTTCAAATATATCTCTGTCTAGCACAGTAAAATCTGCTTCATACCCTGCAGCAATTTTCCCGCGGCTTTCTTCTTTTCCAATCGCATATGCGCTTCCTGTTGTGAATAGCGAAGCAGCTTCGAATACTGTTAACCTTTCCTCTGGTATGTAACATTTTCCATCCACAAAGCTATTCCTTGTTACAGCGCTGTATATCCCTAGAAGCGGGTTCACTTGCTCAATCGGCGCATCAGAACCACCCGCGCAGTGTAAGCCAGCATGAAGCAGCGTTTTCCATGCATATGCGTAGCGAAGGCGATGCTCCCCTAGTTTTTCAATAACAGATGGAAAGTCGGAAGAAACGAAGACAGGTTGAAGATCTAAAATTGCAGGGAGCTTCTTCATTCTCTCAATTAACTCTTTACTTACAAGCTGACAGTGAATAATGCGATCACGCTGCCCTTCTTTTGGCGGATACATTTCGAGCGCATCTATCACATATTCAAGTGATAAATCACCAATTGTATGAATCGCAACAGGCATATGGTACTCTCTCGCTTGTTTTACAAGTAGCGCAAGTTCATCACGTGAAAAGATGGCAACTCCATTCGTTTCCTTTGCGTCTTCATATGGTTCACTAAGCAGCGCTGTTCGTCCGCCAAAGGAACCATCTGAAAAGATTTTCATTGCTCCAAACTCAATATAATGTGTACTCTCATAGCGCTCCCGTTCATGTGCCACCTCATGATGAACTAGAAGGTGTGCTTTAAACGGCATATCTCGAATCACTTCTGCAAAGGCCTTATATGTTTTTTGAAAACCACCGTAATAGTTTAAGTCTTCTGTATGTCCACCAACTAATCCGTATTTCCAACAATCTTGAATGGCTGTTTTCAATGCGTTGGTTAAATACGCTGCATCAATTTCTGGTTGAATATGAGTAATTAAATCCTGTGCTTGTTCGTACAATAAACCGGTGAATTCACCAGTTTTATCACGCCCAATTTTCCCGCCTTTCGGATCTTCTACCCCTTGCAAAATCTCTGCTTTCTCAAGAACATAGGAATTTACCCAAGTCACATGACGACAGACGCGTTTCAATAAAATAGGATGATGAAGTGACAAAATATCTAAATCACGTTTATGTATGTCTTTTCGATCTGTAAAATTATTTTCATTCCAGCCCTCTCCAATAATCCATTCTCCTTGTTTAGCTGTTTTTATTCGCTCAGCAACAAGATGTAACACTTCTTGATAGGATGTACATGTCGATAAATCTAAGCGAAGCAATCGTTCTCCATGTCCAATAAGATGCATATGACTATCGACAAGACCAGGGAGCATTGTTTTTCCTTCTACATTAAATAACTGCTTCGGATGATAACGAGCTTCTAACTCTTCTCTTGTTCCAACGGCAATAATCTTACCATTTTCTACATAAACAGCTTCTACAGTTATCCCTTCTTCTTCCATCGTATAAATCTTCCCGCCATACCAAAGTTCTCCCATTTTTTCTCCCCCTTTGCTTCTTACTTTTTAGTGTACGAAATTGTAAGCAAGAAAAAAAGCAGACAGATTTCTCTGCCTACAATTCTTTCGTACTTACAATTCTTCTTTACTCCGCTATTAGCGGGCAGTAAGACCCCACCTTAAGATTCGGAAAAAACTGTGGAAGATAGGTAAGGGGGAACTGCCCGTAAAAGGCCGAGCGGGCAGGCTTTCCATCAGTAGACCCACTGATGGAAGTTTCGCCTTACTTCGAAGCTAATTCCATTTCACGTTTTCGCAATTCTACGCGGCGAATTTTACCGGAAATTGTTTTTGGAAGTTCTTTCACAAATTCAATCTTTCTCGGATATTTGTAAGGTGCTGTTAATTCTTTCACATGCTCTTGAAGAAGCGGAATTAACATGTCATCTTGTTTTTCTACCCCCTCTTGTAAAACAATGAAGGCTTTTACGACATTCCCTCTTATTTCATCTGGACTTGCCACAACAGCACACTCTCTTACGTATGGATGCTTCACAAGTGCATCTTCCACTTCAAACGGTCCAATTGTATAACCAGAACTAATAATAATATCGTCGCCTCGCCCTTCAAACCAGAAGTAGCCATCTTCATCCTTTTTCGCCTGATCACCTGTAATATAATAATCACCGCGAAATTGCATAGTTGTACGTTCTGGATCTTTATAATACTGCCTAAATAATGCGGGTGTTTTAATGTGTACCGCAATATCTCCTACTTCTCCCGGAAGAACTGGTTTACCATCTTCATCAACAATATCAACATGATTACCTGGCGTTGGTTTTCCCATCGAACCAGGCTTTGTCTCCATTC
Organism: Bacillus sp. CGMCC 1.60114; assembly: GCF_042676365.1. Taxonomy (NCBI): domain Bacteria; kingdom Bacillati; phylum Bacillota; class Bacilli; order Caryophanales; family Bacillaceae; genus Bacillus; species Bacillus sp. CGMCC 1.60114. Next base: position 266,274 of record NZ_JBHTHG010000108.1, on the reverse strand, counting down.
CTTTTAATACACCAACAAGTAATGTATTTTCTGTTTGACCATAACCATCGCGAACCGTTACATGAAAGTAATTTCGGAATGTATCAATAACCTCTCTGTTCAATGGCTCTCCTGCTGAAACAGCACTATGCAAGGAAGACAAGTCATATTGCTGCAAGTTTTCTATTTTTGCCATTAAACGATATTCAGTCGGCGTACAGCACAATACATTTACTTTATTATCGCTTAATAATTGTAAATATGTTGCCGGGTCAAATTTCCCGTGATACACAAATCCCGTTGCGCCTGAACCAAGCGTTGCAAGAAAAGGACTCCAAACCCACTTTTGCCATCCTGGACTTGCTGTTGCCCATACAACATCATTTTCTTCAATTGCTAACCAATTTGCAGCGCTCGTACGAAGGTGAGCATACGCCCAAGCATGTGTATGTACAACACCTTTTGGATTGCCTGTCGTGCCAGATGTATAGGATAAAAAGACCATATCATCACAGTTTGTCTTTGCCACTTCTAGTATGTCACTCTCTGTTTCAAGCGCTTCCTTTATATTGTTCCAACCGTCTAGCGGTTCTTCACTTAATACAAATTTACAAAGTGAATTCATCGCTTCGATTCCGTCGAATTGTTTAACATACGGCTCATAACTCACAATCGCTTTTACTTCTCCATGGGCAATGCGGTATTCAATATCTTTTTTACGCAGCATTTCTGAACTTGGAATGACAACAAATCCCGCTTTAATTGCGGCAATATACGTCATATATGCTTCAATAAGACGAGGCATCATAATTAGAAGCTTGTCCCCTTTTTGCAAACCACTGTTTATAAAAGCGTTTCCAATTTTATTCGCCCCTTGTAACAATTCCCCATATGTCACTTTCTTTTTATTGCCTTGATCATCTTGCCAAATAAGCGCAAGCTTATTTGGTTGCTTTGCATGACGCTCCATCTCTTCTACTAAGTTATACGTCGGCGGTGCTAATAATTCTTCGCGGCTCACACGTCTCATACGCTTCCCCCTTTACAATATACGACTTCCTTTTAATAATAAAGAATTTTCTGTCAATAATAAAGAGTTTTCTGTCGATAGTAAAGAATTTTCTGTTAATTTAAATCTATCTTCTTTTGAAAAATCGGTTTATATTTTGACTAGTTGGCTACAATAGTAGATGTTTTCTCTAATTTTTTGACAGAAAACAACAAAAAGAAAGAGCGGGGAATCCCGCTCTCTCTAAGCCATTATATATGGTTGTTATCGTTGAAAACCGCCTAATTGTTGTTCAGCCATTGCAACTAAACGTTTTGTAATTTCGCCACCAACAGATCCGTTAGCACGAGATGTTGAATCTGGCCCAAGTTGTACACCAAACTCTTGAGCGATTTCGTATTTCATTTGATCTAAAGCAGTTTCTGCACCAGGAACTGCTAATTTATTTGTGTTTGCCATATGGTATCACCTCCTTGTGAGTATAGAGTGTGATAAACCATATGACTTCATACATATCTTTTAATGGTAATTTATGGTTTTAAAATAAATCTTCAAATTGTTCTTCTTCGGCTACTACTTCCACTGTTTGTAATACCATTTTTTCTGTATTTGCAACTGCCTCTTCAATAAGCGGCGTAAAATCATAGTATGATTCAAATTTATTTGCTTTTTCACGCTTCGGTTTTGTTGTTGGACTAGCTGGAGTAAATACTGTACAACAATCTTCATATGGACGAATCGAAATGTCATACGTGCCGATTTCATTTGCAATTTTAATAATTTCTAGCTTATCCATTGCAATAAGAGGACGGATAATTGGATAATTCGTCACTTCGTTAATCGTATGCATACTATCCAATGTTTGACTCGCCACTTGTCCAAGGCTTTCCCCTGTCGTAAGAGCAAGTGCGTTACGCTCTTCTGCAATACGTTCTGCAATGCGCATCATCATACGGCGCATAATTGTCATTGAATAGCTAGATGGAATTTCTTTATTAATTGTTTTTTGCACTTCTGTAAACGGTACAAGATGAAGTGTCACACGTTTACAATACTTCGTTAACTGCTGTGCTAAGTCGATAACTTTCTGCTTTGCACGTTCGCTTGTAAATGGCGGACTATGAAAATGAACAGCTTCCACTGATACGCCGCGCTTCATTGTTAAGTAGGCTGCAACTGGGCTATCAATACCACCAGAGAGAAGAAGCATGACTTTTCCGCCAACACCAACGGGAAGACCGCCAGCTCCCATGCGCTCATCACACATAATATAGCTATAACCGCTTCGAATTTCAATACGGATATTTACATCTGGATTATGAACATCTACTGTAATATCCTCTGTATTTTGTAAAACATACCCACCGATTTCTGGAAGCAATTCCATCGTTTGCATCGGGAAATGCTTATAAGAACGATGAACTGTAATTTTAAATGTTTTTACATCACGCTTTACTTGCAGAAAAGCAGCAAGTGCACCTTTTTTAATTTCTTCTAAATCTGTTGGTACTTTCATTGCTAAATTAAATTTATGAATACCAAACACATCTTTTAATTTCTCCGCAACCGCTTCATGATCTTCACCATTTAACTGAATATACATGCGGTCATGCGTCGCATCAATTTTTAAGTTTGTAAATTTCTTTAATTTATGTTTCACATTATCTTTTAATGTGCTCACAAACTTAGAACGGTTCTTTCCTTTTGTTGTCATTTCGCCGTAACGAACTAAAATATATTCGTATGTCATCATCTTTCCTTACCTCATCACTTCATATAATTTTGGCAATGTTTCTTTTATAATTCCTTCGAATTGTTTTACTTCTTCCATCGTATTTTCCGCAGCTAAACTTATACGAATCGCACTTGCTGCTACTGCATGCGGCAAGCCCATCGCCAGTAAAACATGGCTGACTTCGTTTGCTTTTGAAGAACAAGCAGACTTTGTTGATACATACACATCACGTTCTTCTAAGGCATGTACAACAACTTCTGGCTTAAGTCCTACAAATGATACGTTTAAAATATGTGGTGCCGTATGTTCATTTGGCGTATTAATTGTGACATCTTTCATATCTTTAAAAACATGAATGAGTTCTTCTTTTAATGTTTGAAGATGCATGATATTCTCTGACTGCTTTTCTAATGTCATTCGCAAAGCTTTTATCATTGCAACAATTCCCGGCAAGTTTTCTGTACCAGAACGGTAACGCAACTCTTGTCCACCACCTGATAAAACCGGATCAAGCCTTACACCATCACGAACATATAAAAGTCCTGTCCCTTTTACACTATGGAACTTATGTCCCGAAATCGTGCAAAGATCAATATGATTTTCATACAAATCAAGCGGTACTTTTCCAATTCCTTGCACGTGATCTACATGGAATCGTACTTTCGGATAGTCCGCTAACAACTTCCCAATTTCACCAACAGGCTGAATCGCTCCTGTTTCATTATTAACATGAATCATAGAAACAAGAATTGTATCCTCTCGAAGAGCACGTTTTACATCTTCTACCGATACAACACCGTTTTCATTTACAGGTAAATATGTAACGTCAAAACCAAGATTTTCTAGCTGTTTATATGCTTCAGACACAGAAGCGTGTTCAATATTTGTTGTAATCATATGCTTGCCGCGGGAGCGATTTCTCATCGCAATCCCCTTAATTGCAAGGTTATTCCCTTCTGTTCCTCCAGACGTAAAGATAATTTCTGAAGGTTTTACGCGAAGAAGCTGCGCTGCAATCGCACGTGATTGCGTTAATAAGCGCTCTGATTCTCCTCCAAGGGAATGGATAGAAGAAGGATTCCCAAAATATTTTCCTGCAACTGTTACATAAGATTGCAAGGCTTCCGGGTATGGTTTTGTCGTCGCACTATTATCAAAATAGATCATCGTTCTTCCCCTTTCAGCGATATCGCATCACACAATCATATCATAAGTTCATGCGTTTACGCTAAGCACGAGTATAGTTTCCATCATTAGAGCAGAAGTATGCTTTTCTACTATAGCTAAAAAAACGATCCATATTCCGCTATTTATTATAGCAATATTACATCCTCATGCATACAAAAGTTGTGCAAACAAAAAACAAACTCCTTAATATGTATTAAGGAGTTTGTTCTAAATCAACAAATTCAGCAATCTTTTGAACAACACCTGGCTCAATTTGTTCTAATACCGAAGCTGCTTGTTCTAGGGCTGCATCATATTCATACTCACGGAATAACCGCTCAGCATTATCTAAACTTTGTGCCAACATATCATCATGACTGCGATAACGGTTACCATACTGAATTAACTTCTCTACTAAATGTGCTTGTTCAATTAATTCTTGCGTTGCTTCATATACACCATTTACAATCGCTACCGCTTCTTCTAACGTATTATTTACCGCGCTCATATTCAGCGGTTTTAGTTCTAGCTGCTCATACACACTTTGCATCGCTTGTTGACCATTTTGCAAATCAACCATGATGCTATCTGGTAAACCTGGTAAATTTGATTTTTGCATCATACGTTTTGCTTCTATCATTGTATGGCGCATTTCCCGTAATGCTTCACGTGCTTCAAATTCATCTTTACGCATTGTTTGCAACATATCTTTGTACTCATCATGAAGTACCTTTAATGTTTCACATTGCTCGTAAATCTCCTCTAACTCTTCTCGAATCACAGAGAATGCAATATCTTGCTCCGCAATACGAAGTTGTAATACTTCAAAACGCTTCATCAAAATATGCATTTGTTTTTCAACCACTTTTTGTGATTCAATATCTTTATCTTGCAGCTGATAACTTTGCTTTACAAATTGTGTTTCCGCTTTTGTTTCCAGTGCTTGCTCTCGAATTGTTTCTAGATCTTCATATACAGTTTCTGTATGCTGTTCAACATAGTATTTCGCTCTCACTTCTAATTCCAATTGTTCGTATAACGTATCGAGCTGTGCTTTTAAAACATCGATTTTTTCCTTTGCTTCCAACACATGTAGATATTCTAAGTCCGCAAGACATGTTTGCAGTTGTTTGTTCATCTCTCTTACTTCTTTTGGGATTTCTAAATGATTTAATACATAACCTTGCTTTTTCATATCGTCATGACCTTGCGTTAGATCTTCTAATTGTACCGGTAAGGTCGCTTGACATTCTACCAATAGATCAGGCACTTCATGCACAATCAGTTCTAAATTTGAAAGTCCTTCTTCTAAACTCACAACAATCTCACGCGCTTTTAAATAATCTCCATTTTGAGTAGCTTCTTCAAACGTTTGAAATTTCTTCGACTCTACATCAAGTAACTCTTCTATTTTATTTTCTGCCGAGCCAAACATATGTCGATGAGCAAGTACGCTCTTTTTCATATTCCGATATGTATCACGTAACTGTTCAATTTCTGAGTTGTTTTTCTCATAGCTTTCCAACAACTCTTGCAATTCATTTAAAATATCAGTAATCTGATGATCTGCTTCATCTAAACCGCTAATGGATTCATTCATTATATGCTTTGCTTTTCGGAAGGAAAATTGCCCAGCAAGTTTTTGAGCGCTCGCTAATTCTTTTTCCGCTTTCGGAAGAATATTAGCAACAATTTCATCCCATTCATTTCGCCATTTCCCAAACAGTTCTTCTGTTTGCCCGGTCATATTTAACTCTTTTACTCTCTTCAATTCATCTGCAACAGGCTTATCCTTAATTTCTTGTAGCCATTGCTTTAATGCCTCGATATCTTTATATAAACGATTTCTCATCACAAGCTCTACTATGAGAAAGAGCAAAATAGCGCTTACTATGATGATAACGATCGTTAAAATTGAATCCATTCAAAAGCCTCCTATTTATCTTGTTTTTTGTCCGTTCCGTTTTTGAAATGGAAGGCGTTATGTAAGAAAAGGAAAATCCCCTATATTTAACAACTGGCAATGTACTAATCATACCATGTAATTATATGTTTTTGGCCTAGTTTTTAGAAAAATTTCATGAAAGAATTTACTACTTCTAACTCCATTATAGATACACCTCTAACTAAAGTTTATCATTGCTAAAAACAATATTTCTTTTCTACTATAAAGTGAGATGTCTTACCGCCCGTTAATGCGGGATAAAGTAAGTACTATTTTCTCTTTATTGATATACTACTATATAGGAATACAAAAAAGAAGATACTATTTCATTAGGAAATATAGTGAAACTTCCATTATTCCGTATTTTCTTTATCCTTCACTGATGGTTAGCTGAGCCAATCCAAGGCTTACTGCCCGCTAATGCGGGATAAATAAAAAACAGCTCGTTCCCATATATACTGGTAACAAGCTGTTTTTATGTTTTTCGATTTTCTTTATACATAAGCCGCTCTCGGCAGGGGAAAATGTGAACGCTCTATACAAAGAGTTTGCTCCATCCACTGCTCTACTTCCTTCATATACATTTCAATAAAAAATACTTCTGACGGAAATGAATGCAGCACTTCTGATATATATTGCGGATATAAATACGGCATACTAATCATTCCCTTCAGCTGTGTCATAAACATCGTGAAGGATATTTTTTGAAACTCTTTATTTTCCTGACCTTGTCTAATAAGTTGTTCCACATAATATCTCTCTTTTGAAAAGTAAATCGTCATTACTTCTCGAATTAATGTGCTATCTAATGAAAGTTCTCTGTAAAAGAAACGAGTAAGCTCTCTTCGCTCAAATTGATATTGTAAAATATTGCGTACTATCTGAAATAATACTTCTTTTGAAGATAAAAAATTCCGCCGTTCAAATGTTATTTCAATTACACGTAAGTACCCCTCTAAAAAATCTGACACCAACTGTTCCAACAATCCTTGTTTTCCAGCAAAATAATATGAAATATTCGCTGCATTGACATTTGCTTGTTTTGCTATATCACGCACCGATGTACCATCATATCCTTTCGCATAAAATAGCGAAATTGCCGCATCGATAATCTTCTGTCTCACCTGTGTCACGCACTCACTCCCTTTCATCGAACAGCTTTTATCCTTTAACAAGCAGTAAGAGCCCGGTTAGTTCAACTAACCATCAACCAAGGATGCCCCCTCTGCTGATGGAAGTTTCACTGTTTATGTAAATTTCTTGACTTTTGAGACAAATTCCTTTAATTTTCTATCGACAAAGTCGTGCGAATTATAGCTTATTTTGCCACGATTTTACATTTTTTTAGGGAAAGGGCGGCGTTTTTATGTTTACATCAGAAGGATATACAGGTACACGCGAGGAGCAATACGAAACAGTAATCAAACAGCTCGATGCATTATTAACAGGTGAGTCAAATGTAGTAGCTAACTTAGCAAATGCATCTGCTTTACTCAACGTGTTTTTACAAGATATTAACTGGGTGGGCTTTTATGTAACAGAAGGGAATCAGCTTGTACTTGGACCATTTCAAGGATTACCAGCTTGCGTTCGTATCCCATTTGGCCGTGGTGTATGCGGCGTAGCAGCAGAAACAAAAACGACGCAACTTGTCGCTGATGTTCATCAGTTCCCCGGGCATATCGCCTGTGATGCAGCTTCTAATTCAGAAATTGTTGTACCACTTATTAAAAACGATGAAGTCATCGGCGTACTAGACATCGATAGCCCAAATAAGAGTCGTTTTGATGAAATTGATCAAACATATTTAGAGAAATTTGTAGAAACTTTGTTAAAACATATATAAAAAAAACGGCTCTTAAGATAGAGCCGTTTTTTCTTTTTGCAGCGCCTCTGCTAAGTCCACTACAATATCTTCCCACGCCTCAAGTCCTGCGGATAAGCGTAGTAAATTATCATAAATGCCCATCTGCTCACGAATATGCTTTGGAATAACCGCATGTGTCATCGTTGCTGGATGCTGAATTAACGTTTCTGTATCACCAAGGCTCACAGCAATCGCAATTAATTTTAAGTTATCCATTAAAGCCTGTGCCTCTTCTTTTCCACCTTTTACTGTAAACGACAGCACACCGCCCCCGCGCTTCATTTGTCTATTTGCAAGCATTCCTTCTGGATACCAAACATCTTCTATTAATTCATGATTTCGAAGAAAAGCAACAATCTTTTCTGCATTTTCAGAGTGACGATCCATTCGCACTGCTAATGTTTTTAGCCCTCGCAAAAGCAGCCATGCATCAAATGGTGACATAATTCCTCCAACATCTTTACGAATCGGACGAATTTTTTCAGCAAGTTCTTTCGTTTTACAAATCGTAACACCCGCGACAACATCACCATGACCGCCAATATATTTTGTCGCACTATGCAAAACAACATCGCAACCTATTGTAAGCGGTCTTTGTAAATACGGTGAACAAAACGTATTATCAACAATAACAAGCAGCCCATGCTTCTTTGCTACTTTTACAACAAGTTCTAAATCAATGAGTTTCATCGTTGGATTAATCGGTGTTTCTACGAAAATAATCTTCGTATTCGGTTGAATACTATTTGTAATCTCTGTTTCTGTATCCATCTCACATAACGTATGCGTAATTGCAAACTTCTCCTCTAGCACTTCTAAAAATCCATACGTACAACCGTATAATCCGTTAGAACAAACAATATGATCTCCCGCTTTTAAAAAGGCTAAAAGAGTCCCTGAAATAGCTGCCATTCCGGAGCCAAACGCAAGCGCAGCTGCCCCGCCTTCTAGCGCTGCCATTCTTTCTTCAAATAATTCGACTGTTGGATTGCCAAGTCTAGAATAAATGTGAGCTGAATCATATCCAGCAAAGCTTGCTTCCCCTTGCTCAGCTGTTTCAAATGTATACGTAGATGTTTGAAATAACGGCGGTGTTAAACTCCCTTTATGCTGCTTAGCATCATACCCGTGATGAACTAACGTCGTTTCGATATGTTTCTTTTTCATACAAACATCCCCCTTATACTCCATGTTATGTAAGCGTTTTCTATCTGTTGCTATCCTTTCCATGAGCATGCACAAAATTCCTTCTTGCACTTTTCCAAAATTTAAATGTATAAAATGAAATTTGATGTTCTTGACGCCCTCCTAATAAACAGATATAATAGCCTTTGTGTAAAATAAAAAGGCAGCCTTGTAATGTGAGTTTATTGTTTGTATTTTGTTCCTCATGAAGAGGTGTATCGTGTAACTCCCTGCTGCTGGAGCGAGGATACATGAAAATGAAATGCGCATAAATGTCAATTACGTCTGTTTTTATTTTACAAAAATAAAAACATTTAAAGGAGGAGTCATTCATGGCTCGTTATACAGGTCCATCTTGGAAACTTTCTCGTCGTCTTGGAATCTCTCTAAGCGGCACAGGTAAAGAATTAGAAAAACGCCCTTACGCACCAGGTCCACACGGTCCTAACCAACGTAAGAAACTTTCAGAATACGGTTTACAATTACAAGAGAAACAAAAACTTCGTCACATGTACGGCATGACTGAGCGTCAATTCCGTCGCACATTTGACCAAGCTGGTAAAATGAAAGGTAAACACGGTGAAAACTTCATGATCCTTCTTGAAGCTCGCCTTGATAACCTAGTTTACCGCATGGGCTTAACTCGCACTCGTCGCGCTGCTCGTCAATTAGTAAACCACGGCCACATCATGGTAGATGGCGCTCGTGTTGATATCCCATCTTACCGCGTTAAACCAGGCCAAACAATCAGCCTTCGCGAAAAGTCTCAAAACCTAGCTGTTGTTAAAGAAGCAGTTGAAGTTAACAACTTCGTACCTGAGTACTTAACTTTCGATGCTGACAAATTAGTAGCTACTTTCACTCGCTTACCAGAGCGCGCTGAGCTAGCTGCTGAAATCAACGAAGCGTTAATCGTAGAGTTCTACTCTCGTTAATGATGAAAAGCCAATCCTTTTGGATTGGCTTTTTTCGTTTTATAAAAATTCTTATTTAAGCTTTATATTCATGGTTTCATTACGTTCCGGTTTCTCTACATAAACATGTTGTTCACTTTGAGTCTTTTGTAAGTGAGTTTTTTCATTCTCTGCTAATTGTCCTGCGTTCAGCAACGAGAAGATAATTAATGCTTCTAGTGACATATAGTTAAGCTCCTTTTTTCTATCACTTATGATATATATGTATCATACACATTTGTTATGAACTTGAAGTGAACATACTGAAAATTTTCGAACAAAAAAAGACTCCGGTATCACATACCGAAGTCTTATATATATTCTCTTACGCTATCTCTTTACGCTTTTCCCCTAAAGAGTAGTTCGCAACTTTTGTAATTGAGCTGTTTGCAATGAAGTAAATCTCTCCGTTTTCTGCAATTAGCTGCGTCGTACGAAGCCCTACTTCTTCAATGATACCATCGATATCATTAATTTTCACTTTATCGCCAACTGAAAATTGATCTTCAAAAATAATGAAGAATCCTGTTACAACGTCTTTTACTAAGTTTTGTGCACCAAAACCAATTGCTAAACCAGCAACACTCACCCCAGCAAGGAGTGCTTTAATATCGATTCCTACTGTATCTAAAATCGTCATAGCTACCATAAAATACACAACATAATGAACAATATTTTGACAAAGCTTCGTTAATGTCGCCTCACGTCTTTCATTCGTACGCACAGGCGCTTTGCTGCTCATCTTAAAAATTTGTTCAATTCCTACACAAGCTACGCGAATAATCACTTTTGCTACAATAAAAATAATAATTATTCTTAGGATAGTTCCCCCAAAGCTCATTAATTTTTCTGGGTTTAAAACATAATCTTCTAAAATTTTCTGAATATCCATAAGATTAACTCCTCTCCTTCAAAATGCAAAAAGCGTAAGAATTCTTACGCTTTTTCGCACATTAGTAACGAATTAAGAAATATTTTTTCTTACCGCGGCGAATAATTGTAAACTTATCTTCAATGCGGTCTTTTTCTGTTACAGTGTAGTCTAACTCTTGTGTACGTTCACCATTCACATAAACCGCGCCATTTGTAATGTCTTCACGCGCTTGACGTTTTGATGGTGAAATTTTACTTTCTACCAGTACATCCACTAGTAATGCATCTTCTGTGTTACGCTCCACAGATGGTACATCCTTAAAGCCTTGTTCGATTTCCGCTGCTGTTAATTCTGCAACAGAACCGCTAAATAGCGCTGCTGAAATTTTAATTGCTTGCTCTAATGCTGCTTCACCGTGAACAAGTTTTGTCATTTCAGAAGCTAATGCTTTTTGTGCTTCACGTTTTTCTGGTGCTTCTGCTACTTGTTTTTCTAACTCAAGAATCTCTTCATGAGATAAGAATGTAAAGTATTTTAAGTATTTAACAACATCGCGGTCATCTGTATTAATCCAGAATTGGTAGAACTCGTAAGGTGTCGTTTTTTCTGGGTCTAACCAAACTGCTCCGCCTTCTGTTTTACCAAACTTCGTACCGTCAGATTTCGTTACAAGTGGTACTGTTAATCCAAATGCCTTCGCATCTTCTTCTGATTTACGGATTAATTCCAGACCAGCTGTAATGTTACCCCATTGGTCACTACCACCGATTTGTAATTTACAATTGTACGTTTGGTATAAATTCAAGAAATCGTATGATTGTAAAATCATGTAGCTAAACTCTGTAAACGAGATACCTGTTTCTAAGCGAGATGCAACTGTATCTTTCGCTAACATGTAGTTTAAGCCAAAGTTTTTACCGATATCACGTAAGAACGTGATTAAGTCTAAAGAACCGATCCAATCGTAGTTGTTTGCGATAATCGCTGGATTTCCTGCTTTTTCAAAGTCTAAGAAGCTAGAAAGCTGCTCTTTAATGCGCTCACTGAAAAAGGCAACTGTTTCTTTTTCATTTAATGTACGCTCTGCTTTTTTACCACTCGGGTCACCGATTAAACCTGTACCTCCGCCAACAAGTGCGATTGGTTGATGTCCCGCTTGTTGGAAGCGGCGTAGTATTAAAATTGGAAGCATATGACCAATATGTAAACTGTCAGCTGTTGGGTCAAAACCACAGTATAATTTCACACTTTCTTTCTCTAACAACTCTTGTAAACCTTCTGCATCCGTTTGTTGGTTAATTAGACCACGGAACTCAAGATCTTGTAAAATGTTCATCAAATTCACTCCTTTAGAAATAGTTTCTGCGCGGAATTTAAAACCATAAAAAAATCGCCCCCTTCAATAAGGGACGATTTTACTCATCGCGTTACCACCCTAGTTACAGGAAAAAACCTGCCACTTCATTCACATAACGGCTCATCACCGTCTTTCCCCTTTCGGATGAAATCCAATCGAAGAAAGATGCTCCAGAGGTGTAATTCGCGATCATTTATGTGCTGATTTTCACCGACCATCAGCTCTCTAAAACAGGGAAATGATCACTACTGTTCCCTTTCCACGCTCAATTATTTATATACTTTTCTTTATACCATCATTTATATAGACATGTCAAATAGAGCTGGAAGTTTCTCTGCGTTCAATCACCTTACAAACTCGCAATGAATATCGTAATCAAAGAAAGAATCTGAAGACCCGCTAATAATGATACATGAAGCACAATTGAGAGGGCTTTCCCTCAATAGGGGATGAAGCTCCCCACTGAGGGAAGTTTTACTTTATTTCTTTAATTACTCTTGCAGGGTTGCCTCCTACTACCACATTATCTCGTATATCCTTCGTTACAACTGCACCAGATGCAATCACTACATTATCTCCAATTGTGACACCCGGATTAATGACAGCTCTTCCACCAATCCATACGTTATTGCCAATTGTAACAGGTTTACCAAATTCTACGCCGCTTGCTCGTTCAATTGGATTAAGAGGATGCGTCGCTGTGTAAATATGGACACCTGGAGCCATTAAGCAATTATCCCCTATTACTACTGGGCACACATCTAAAATCACACAATCAAAATTTGCATAAAAATTTTCTCCAACATGAATGTTATAGCCATAATCACATTTAAAGGAAGACTCAATATGAATGCTATCACCAGTTGAGCCAAATAACTCTTTTACGATTGCTCGCCGCTCCTCATGTTTTGTTTCTGGTATTTCATTCAACTTTCTTGTTAATGTTCGGGCACACTCTCGCTCTTGTGCTAGTACTGGATCAGCGGCTGCATACATTTCACCACATATCATCTTTTCTTTTTCCGTTCTCACAATCTCCCTCCTTAAACACATATATATAAGTTCTTTCATTTTTATATTAACATACCAAAAATAAGAAAGGTCTGAACCACAATTGGTTCAGACCTTTCTTATTTAATCCTCCATCGTAGACAAGTCGCCTGTTGGCAAGTTTAACTCCCAAGCCTCTAAGTTCCACAGTTTCACTTTATCCCACACTAACGTACAGCAGGGGTTTGATTAGCTTGGCTAACCATAAGTGAGAAATGAGCTTTACTTGTGAAAATGACTACGGTCTTTTTTCCAGCGCTAATTTAATACCAAATGCCAAAAGTACAAAACCGCTTATCCCTTGAATAGCCCGCTCTGTAGACGGCTTTTTCATCCATGTCCGAATTGCATTGATTAAATAAATATAGAGTATAAACCATAGAAAAGTTAAAACCGTATATGTCATTCCCATAATAAAAAGTTGAAAAAACATATTTCCATCATGTTGTATAAATTGTGGTAAAAATGTTAAAAAGAAAATAGCTACTTTTGGATTTAACAAATTAGTAAGAAAACCTTGCCGGAAGCAAGGAGCGCCCTGATACTTATTTTTAACTGTAATATCCTCCGTTTGTTTTCCTTTCTTCCGTATAGACCATAGTGATACGCATCCTAAATAAATAAGATAAATAGCACCAATATACTTAAAAATAGAAAATAAAAATGCCGATTTAACAAGAATTGCAGAAATCCCAAGTACAGCCGCTAACGTATGAATACTTAAACCACATAGAATACCAAAAACAGTTTTCATTCCGCCTTGTTTTCCCTGCAGTATTGTATTCTGAGTTACTAATCCCGTATCAGGTCCTGGCAAAATAATAAGAAAAATTGACATAGCAACAAAAAGATAATATTGCGTCACTAACATCCCTCCACAGGTTACATCTTTTCTTTATCCCACTACTTACGGGCAGTAAGACTCCCACCTCAAAATTCTGAGAGAACAAAGAAGATAGGTAGGATGAAGCCCCCACTGATGGAAGTTTCACTTTATACCATTGTATCAACCTTCTTACATCCTCTGTTGCATTTTACATATTACAATAAGTTATATGTAACGCTAAACAATTTGAACACAATTTCACTATACTCTAAACAAGAAAGGTCTGAACCAAGTGTAGTTCAGACCTTTCTTACTTAATCTTCCATCGTAGACAAGTCTCCTGTTGGTAAGTTTAACTCCCACGCCTTTAATACACGGCGCATAATTTTACCGCTTCTCGTTTTCGGTAATTTATCACGGAACTCAATTTGACGTGGTGCCGCATGAGCAGCTAATCCTTTTTTCACAAATTGACGAATATCTTCTTTTAATTCATCGGACGCTTCATATCCTGCGCGCAGTGCGATAAACGCTTTAATAATTTCTCCGCGTACTGGATCCGGAATACCAATTACACCAGCTTCAGCTACAGCAGCGTGCTCGATTAATTTACTTTCTACTTCAAATGGACCAACGCGCTCACCTGACGTCATAATAACATCATCAATACGCCCTTGGAACCAGAAGTAACCATCTTCATCCATGTACGCAGAGTCACCTGATACATACCAGTCTCCTGGCATAAAATAAGACTCATATTTTTGCGGGTTATTCCAAACCGCACGCATCATCGATGGCCAACCTTTCGCAATCGCTAAGTTCCCCATTGTATATGGCGGCACTTCATTTCCTTCATTATCAACGATTGCTGCCTTCACGCCTGGAATTGGTTTTCCCATTGACCCCGGGCGAATTTCCATACAAGGATAGTTACAAATAACTTGTCCTCCTGTTTCAGTCATCCACCATGTATCATGAATGCGAAGACCAAATACGTTCATTCCCCAACGAATTACTTCTGGATTTAACGGCTCACCAACACTTAACACATGGCGTAGCTGTGATAAGTCATACTTTTTAAGCGTATCGTTACCAGCACCCATTAGCATGCGGAATGCTGTCGGAGCACTATACCAAACCGTTACACCATAATCTTGCAACGCTTCATACCATGCCTCTGGACTAAAGCGTCCTCCTACAATAACGTTTGACGCCCCGACTAACCACGGTGCAAATATACCGTAGGCAGTTCCCGTTACCCAGCCTGGATCAGCTGTGCACCAGTATACGTCGTCTTCTTTTAAATCTAACACCCATTTTGCTGTTTGATAATGCTGAACCATTGCATTTTGAACGTGCAACACGCCTTTTGGTTTCCCTGTAGAACCAGACGTATAATGTAAAATAAGTCCATCTTCTCTTCCAAGCCATTCAATATTCAATTTATTAGAAGCTTTTTCAAAAAGTGGGTTAAACGCTGTAATTTTACCGCCTTCTTCTACATTTTCACCAACGACAAATACCGTTTTTAATGCTGGTAAATCATTAAGAGGTATGCGCTCTAACAATTCTGGTGTTGTCACAAGCACTTTTGCTTCACTATCCACTAAGCGGTCGCAAACAGCCGCTTCCATGAAAGCTTCAAATAATGGTCCGACGATTGCTCCTAGCTTTACAGCACCAAGTAAAGTAAAATACAATTCCGGTGAACGAGGCATAAAAATAAAGACGCGATCGCCTTTTTCGACGTCCCCAAAATTCTTTAAGACATTCCCTGCTTTATTCGAAAACTCCATCATTTCTTTAAATGTATATTTCTCTTTTCTCTCGCCATCTTGATAATACAATGCTACTTTATTTTTTCGGTGGGATTTAGCATGTCGATCAATTGCCTCGTAAGCCATATTTACTCGCCCAGTTTCATGCCAAGAAAAGTTTTGATTTACTTCTTCCCAATTAAAATTTTGATATGCTTCATCATAATTTAACAAATTATTTTCACCTTTAATTACTGGAAGCGTTTCTACTTTCATTCTTTACATCCCCCTTCTATGTACTCTATGTATTTATTATAAATATATTTTTTATAATTTTCAGTATTTTTTACAAATTTCGCACAAATTTTTACTGACAAATTTCGATTCACATCGCATACTGAGTACAGTAGTATGAAAATAGATAGTAGATTCACAAAGCTCTGAAGGTGGTGAGCCTAAAATTGATTCATAGTAAAGTATACAACGCAAGAAACTTGAAAACGCCAAAAGGAACTTTAGTTATTGAAGGCCCTGTCAAAACACATAATTTAGAAATGTATGAGTTTCATCCTGATCTAGTTGCCTTTCGACCTGCCGATCAGCAATATAAAGCAATTGTCGAAATTTCCAAGTTACCCGAAGCTCGCATCATTATCGCTCGTCATGAACAAATAATTATTGGCTATGTAACCTATTTATATCCTGATCCGCTTGAGAGATGGTCTGAAGGGAAAATGGACGATTTAATCGAACTTGGTGCCATTGAAGTCGCATCAGATTTTCGCGGATGTGCTGTTGGAAAGAACTTATTAGAAGTTTCTATGATGGATGATCATATGGAAGATTATATTATTTTAACAACTGAGTATTATTGGCACTGGGATTTAAAACAAACCGGCTTAAATGTTTGGGAATATCGAAAAGTAATGGAAAAAATGATGAATGCTGGCGGGCTTGAATGGATGGCAACAGATGATCCTGAAATTTGTTCGCATCCAGCAAACTGCTTAATGGTTCGCATCGGAAAACGCGTTGACACGCAATCCATTCAAAAGTTTGACCGCTTACGCTTCCAGAATCGCTTCATGTACTAAAAGGGAGGATTACATCATGATTGTTGAAGAAATTATGAATCAAAATGTAACAGCGCTGCGCCCAACTGACACGATTGAAACAGCCTTACGAACATTAGCAGCAAAAAGTATCCGTCACATTCCAGTTATAAATGAAAAATACGAAGTCGTTGGAATTATTTCCGACCGTGACGTTCGAGATGCAAGTCCATCTATTCTTGATGAACACGTTTCAAAGGATGCTCTTAAAGAACCGATTGAACGTATTATGAAGCATCCCGTTATGACATGTCACCCTCTTGACTTCGTTGAAGAAATCGCCACGTTATTTTTTGAAAATAAAATTGGCTGTCTTCCTGTTACAAAAAGCGGTAAGCTTGTCGGTATTATTTCAGAATCGACTGTACTCCATACGCTCGTCAAATTAACAGGTGCTCATCAACCAAGTTCACAAATTGAAATTCAAATAAAAAATGAACCTGGTATTCTCGGAAAAGTTGTTGCTGTTTTTAGTGAACTGAAAATTAACATTGTGAGTGTTCTCGTCTATCCAGCAAAAGAAGAGAGCGACAAAGTTCTTGTTTTCCGCATTCAAACAATGAATCCTCTTAAAGCAATTGAAGAACTAGAACAAAAAGGCTACCGTGTGTTATGGCCGAATATCGCGGGGATGGGAACATGAAAAATGTATTCATTTACTCAGAAGATTATCAGGGCTATTCCTTTAGTCCTGATCATCCTTTTAATCAGCTTCGTGTAAAGCTGACATATGATTTGCTCCAAAAAGGAGGATTCATACACCCTTCACAAGTTATTCCACCTCGAATCGCAACAGATGAAGAAATTGCTTTAATTCATACAGAGGAATACATAAATGCGGTAAAACGTGCTGGAGAAGGAACGCTAGAAAAATCAATCGCAATGTCTTATGGTCTTGGAACAGAGGATACGCCAATGTTTACTAATATGCATGAAGCAAGCGCCCTTCTTGTTGGGGGGACATTAACTGCGGTCGATGCAATCCTCGAAGGAAAAGCAGAACATGCTCTAAATTTAGGAGGCGGCCTACATCACGGCTTTCGCGGCAAAGCATCTGGCTTTTGTATTTATAATGACAGCTCCATTGCCATTAAGTATATGCAAAAAAAATATGGTCTTCGTGTTTTATACATTGATACAGATGCTCATCACGGTGATGGTGTGCAGTGGTCTTTTTATGATGATCCTAACGTATGCACAATTTCCTTACATGAAACAGGGCGTTACTTATTTCCAGGAACAGGTGCTGTAAACGAACGTGGTCAAGGGAATGGATATAGCTATTCTTTTAACGTTCCTCTTGATGCTTTTACAGAAGATGAATCATTTATACATGCATATCGCACTGTTATTCGTGAAGTCGCTGATTATTTCAAACCAGATATTATCTTAACGCAAAACGGAGCTGACGCTCATTATTATGACCCTCTAACACATCTTTGTTCAACGATACAAATTTACCGTGAAATCCCGAAACTTGCTCATGAAATTGCTCATGAATATTGCAATGGTCGCTGGATTGCAGTCGGTGGTGGCGGTTACGATATGTGGCGCGTCGTCCCAAGAGCGTGGGCACTCATTTGGCTCGAAATGAACAACATCCAAAACATCTCAGGTTATCTCCCTCCAGAATGGATCGAAGCTTGGAAAGGACAAGCTCAAACAACTCTCCCACTTACCTGGGAAGACCCAGACAACATGTATAAACCGATTCCACGCAAACAAGAAATCGAAGAAAAAAATGAATTAACTGTAGCGAAATCCCTTGAAATTATTCGGAATAATACGAAAAAGGCATTATATTAAATAAAAGAATAGGAGATTTGCTCCTATTCTTTTTTATGAAAGGTGATCTTTTCATGTGGAAACGACAACTTATATATACAGAGCGAGGATCATTTGAACTATTTACAAAAGGAAACGGAGAACCTCTCTG
Source organism: Bacillus sp. CGMCC 1.60114 (assembly GCF_042676365.1). Taxonomy (NCBI): domain Bacteria; kingdom Bacillati; phylum Bacillota; class Bacilli; order Caryophanales; family Bacillaceae; genus Bacillus; species Bacillus sp. CGMCC 1.60114. Next base: position 247,522 of record NZ_JBHTHG010000108.1, on the reverse strand, counting down.
TGTGACACACCTATATTCACAGTTTAACGAAACAGGAGACTACTTTGCCGATAGCTTTACATCATCACATCAAGTTATGGTAATTAACTTAAAAGATGCAGGTAATTCCGTAACTGCTTGTAAAGAAGAAGAGTTAAGTATGGAAGAAACCCTTGAAGATTTAGAAGCAATTCGAGAAGCCCTCCACATTTCATCATGGCATTTTGCAGGGCACTCTACTGGTGGCATGCTTGGACTGATGTACGCTATAAACTATCCGCAGTCATTACAATCTTTAGTAGTAGTTGGCGCTGCTGCCAGTGATTACACAAAAACAAAAGACTGCATTTATCATCCGGATCATCCGCAGTTTGTATATATGCAACAGCTCATTGAAGATCTGAAACTGCCGCATCTTACGAAAGAAGAAAGAAATGTCTTATCAACTAAACGCACAAAGTTATCTTTATATCATCCAGAGCAATATGAAACATACTTTTCAAAACCGATTCATAAGACAATGGCTACAAGCCGTATGAACTACTTTTCAAAAGAATTTCGTAGTTTTGATTTAAAAGAACAACTTCCTAGCATAACAACAAAAACGTTAATACTTTGTGGACGACATGATGTTCAATGTCCAATTGCATATTCATTACAAATACATGAAGAGATACAAAATTCCTCCTTCGTCTCTTTTGAACATAGCAATCATTATCCATTTTTAGAAGAGGAAGAGAAGTTTTCATCTGCTATTACAGACTTCTATCATTCTTTGAAGAAAGGAAGTAAACAAATATAACGCTCCCTCCCTTTTTCTTGTCGGAAAGCATGATCGTAATACAGGAATTGAAATGACGAAAGAGCTTGCTGTTCATATAAATAATGCTACTTTCACACTCTTTGAACATAGCGTCCATTTTCCAGACATTGAAGAAACAAAAACTTATGCGATGACCGTTAAGCAGTTTCTTCTGTAGATTTATGAAAAGGTTTGATCAAAAATACGGCCTATCCTATCGATTTTCTAAATATAAAGAGCCTGCTTTTAAAAAATTAATCCCAAAAGGCTCTTCAAATATTTCACTATGTCGCTTTTTATAAAGTAAAACTAATCATCAGGCTTTTACTGACAGTTGTCCCCCTACCTATCTGCTTCGCTTTTCTCTGAATCTTGAGGGGGGCTTACTATCCGTTAATGCAGGATAAAATAAAACTTCCGTAATTCACGCCACTATTTTTTCTACTAAATATGTATCCTCTTAATATTCCATATAAGCGAATCAATTCCTTTTGAAAAATGAGAAATCGGTTTTTCTTTAGAAAGCCCACTATGAAAAGGAGAAAAAAGTGTATTCATCCCGATTTCTGTCTCTATTTTTTGTAACGGCCAAGGACTGTGGTGAATTTCCCCGCAATAAATGTTACCTCTTTTATCAGCACTATATAAGCAATATCGCTCTGTGAGCCAATGATCTATCGTTCCTGTATTGGCAAAATTCACTTCTGGTGAAGGTATGAACGATCCATTAAATGCTATTTGAGTATTTATTTTACCTTTTCTGATACTTTGACAATGAATAGTTTTATCTTCATTTTGAAAAGAAATCTGTGCGGGATAATATGGCAAACGATACCATCTCTTCGCAATTGTGTAAGAAGCCCAGTTTTGGACGTCTAGAGACAAGAAATAGACACCCGGTTTACCATCATATTGAACGTATGTTCTTACATTGACTTCTGAAAATCTAGGGGTTATTGAAATAAATGGAAAATTACGAGGATAAATTCCCCCCATAACAAATGCAACAATTCCTAACCAAGCATAATGATCAAAGGTGTCCATTTGTAAGGGAGCAGGTATATGTGGACGGAGTGCTTCAGGTCGAATAGGCCAATGAAGAAAAAATACATTTCGCCATGTTTGTCGCATAATCCACTTTTTCGAAGATATTGGAAAGGGACGGTGAATGATATCATTTAATAAGTTCATGAAAATGACCTCCTTCTTACTAGCTGGTAGCACCTAAAGCCGTAGAAAATATATACCAAATAAAGTAGACGGATCTACGTTAAAAAATCAATATTGGCTATTGTACAATTTTGAAGATCTTTTTGTAGTCTTTCCGTTAAAGAAAACTTCAATCCGACTCCTCTTGTATTTCTTTTTCTTAATGTAGCTAAGGGTAATTTCATATCAAATGATAATTATTTCTTATTAGGTAATAATGGTAATAATGACTGTTTAATTTATACAATAGTGGAGAAGTGAATATGTCGAACATTCTTATTTATGTAGCGTTTGCAATGTTATCCATTGTATTTTTTCTATTATTATTCATACTTATTGGTTGGCGTTGGATTATAAAACTAATCGTCAAGAAGTTTGGAAAAATCATCTTAACCGATAGTTATCAAGAAAATATTATAGAATTGATGCCCGGTCTAAGACATATGGGTATCCAAAATATGCTAGAAAATAGTTTACGTGCAGAAACAGGTAGCGTCCTTCAGCGACCACTTGCTGGGTCTTCAAAAAAGTGGCCGCATTTGGATCCAATAACTTTTATTCCTGCTCAAACGACACCATTTCCAATTGATGGTGAAGAAGAAGTCGATGTAAAAATAACGATTGGGCCAAAAGCAAAAAAACCAATGGAAATTCAAATTCCCCTATTGATTAGCGGGATGGGCTATGGGGTAGGACTTAGTGAACAAGCAAGGCTTTCACTAGCAGAAGCAGCTAAAAATGCAGGAACAGCGATTAATTCTGGTGAAGGAGGAATCTTACCTGAAGAGTTAAGCGCAGCCGGGAAGTATATTTTACAGTTTTCGAGAACAGCATGGGCAAAGGAAAAAGAATTAATTAAGCGTGCTGACATGATTGAAATTAAACTCGGCCAAGGTGCATTAGCCGGGATGGGGCAGAAAATCCCACCTAAAGATTTAACAGGTCGCGCTCGCGAAGTGATGGGGCTTAAGGAAAATGAGGATGCCGTGATTTTTGAACATTTTTTTGAAAATCAAACATTAAAGGACATAAAAGAACTGGTTGGGGAACTAAGAAATTTATCTGGCGGTGTCCCCATTGGTGTGAAAATAGGAGCTGGTGGCAAGATTGAAGAAGATATTGATCATTTAATTGACCAAGGTGTTGATTTTATCGCAATTGACGGAGGACAAGCAGCGATGAAAGAGGCTCCACCTATTTTATGCGATGATTTTGGTATTCCAACATTACATGCGGTCGTTCGTGCTGTGAATCATTTAGAAAAAAGAAATAAGAAAGGAGAAATAAGTTTAATTGTTTCCGGAGGACTTTTAGTTCCTGGACACTTTTTAAAGGTGCTCGCACTCGGCGCTGATGCCGTATATCTTGGCTCTGCAATGTTATTTTCTCTCTCTCATACTCAATCCTTCAATGCACTTCCTTTTGAGCCGCCGACACAAACTGTTTGGTATAACGGAAAATTTAAGGATCAATTTAATGTCGAAGATGGAGTAAAATCTGCTGAAAAGTTTTTAACCGCAAGTATAGAAGAAATAAAAATGGCATTAAGAGCAATGGGAAAACGCTCCTTAAAAGAATTGTCCAAAAAAGATTTAGTATCATATGATGAGTTAACTGCGAAAATGGTTGGGATCCCGTTTTCATTTGAACCTTGGGAAGAAAAGCAAACACAGAAATGAGACAACAATAAAGAAATACTTTCATTGGTGGAGAGGTTCTTCCTCCCTCTCACTGATGGAAGTTTTCTTTTTTTCACACTTAAATCGAATCAGTTATCTTTGTATATTTTCATGAGAAATGAAAAAACTTAATAAAAAACGCTATCATTACACCATGTACGGCACTATATAAAGAAGGTGAACGCTACGAAAAGATTTCTAATTTTATATGCCCTATTTGCATTTATAACAGGCTATTCTACTAAACAGGCTTCCACTGAAAAACATGAAGAAGCTGAATTAACGAAAAACGTGAAATATTCATCGCCCCAAACCGAACCACCGCAGCCTTCAACTCCTCCAAAACAAGAAAAGGTTATTTTAGATGTACCGCTCATACCTCAAAAGCCCGAGCTGAAATTCGGCTGTGAAGTGACAAGCTTAGCGATGGTACTACAGCACGCCGGAGTAAAAATCGATAAAATGCAGTTAGCAAATCATATAAAAAAAGACAATGATCCGCCGTCTGTCAGCAAAGACGGGGATATTCTTCAATGGGGAAACCCTAAAGAAGGGTTCGTTGGAGATATAACAGGGAAAACGATGGGATTTGCTGTTTACGTTGAACCACTGCAACAATTAATGGAACATTATCTTCCAAATCGCACAGTAAATTTAACAGGAAAATCTTTCGATGATGTACTAGCTCAAGTCAATATGGGTAAACCTGTAGTAGTTTGGACAACAGGAGATTACAAACTTCCTGACAAATGGGCGTCTTGGAAACATGGAAACGAAAACATTACAGCTCCTCTAGATTTACACGCTGTTGTACTCGTAGGTTTTGAAAGTGGATACGTTTATGTTAATGATCCTTTAACTGAGAAAAAAGCACTGAAGGTAAACAAAGAAACATTTATTCAATCTTGGGATGCGTTAGGAAAGCAAGCTTTGTCGTATCGTTAACAAATACAAAAGGGATGTGCTCTTTAAAAGCACATTCCTTTTTTGTAACCTTTCCAGAAGCTCACAAAAAAGGAAAACGTATTCAATTTTCCGAATTCACTTTCATTCCCTTTCACTCTTTATTTCTACCTTAAATCTATATACAATGTATGGGATAGGACTCATAATTTTATATATAATCGTGGAAAGGATGAGAATTATAAATGTGGAACGAGTTTAAAAAGTTCGCTTTAAAAGGGAATGTTATCGATTTAGCTGTCGGGGTTATTATCGGTGCTGCGTTTGGAAAGATTGTTGATTCTTTAGTAAAGTACATTATGACACCTTTACTCGGAGTACTTCTTGGCGGCATTAACGTTAAAGACTTACACCAAAAAATAGGTAGCGTCAATTTGGAATATGGATTGTTCCTTCAAGCAGTAATAGACTTCTTCATCGTTTCATTCTCCATCTTCTTATTCATTAAACTATTCAATAAACTATCATTCAAAAAAGAAGAAGAGAAGAAAGAGGAAGTACCAACACCAACAAAAGAAGAAGTGCTTCTTACAGAAATTCGTGATTTATTAAAACAACAAAGTGCATCAAGAGACAATGCATAATGAAATAGACAAAGAGAGCAGATATAGATCTGCTCTCTTTTTTATCCCGCTACTTTTAGGCAGTAAGAGCCCGATTGGTGAGAGCTTACCAAAAGTAACGGGATGAAAAAAACCCCCACTGATGGAAGTTTCATTTTATAACGTTTCTGAGTTTGTATGAATAAACAAAATAATACCCGCGACAAGTAAAATAATAATGGCGCCTACAAATAATGTAATGGAAAAAAACACAAAGCTCTCATGTATTTGTTGTCCAGCGCTTTCCAAAAAAATCGAAGTAACGTATGTGATTAGGGCTATCCCTGCCAAAACACTACCGGGAATAAAGCGTTTCATGCCACTTTGCTTTAACGTCATATAAGCGAATATAGCCGTCACACAAAGCGTAATTCCCCAAAGAACTATCATTTCATCTCCCCCTCACATAGTTTTATCCCTCACTAATGGAAGTTTCACTTTATACTCATTATACATTAGAAATAGTAGTAAAGCGAAACTTCCCTCTAAAAACAAATGTTACAGTGACGATTGAACTCTTTCCAAAATAAAAAAAACTCGTGGTTATACTTCCACGAGTTTTCTTCTTATTACTTTGTTGAGTCTCTAAACTGAATACGGTGCGGTAAGATTACAGTATGATCTTCCACTGTTTCTTTGTTCATGTATTTTGTTAATAAACGCATTGCAACCGCTCCAATGTCATACATTGGCTGTACAACTGTTGATAGCTGCGGACGTACCATAATTGCAAGACGTGTATTGTCAAAACCAAGTACTTCTAAATCATTTGGCACATTTAAACCTTTATCTTGAGCTGCATGAATTACGCCTAATGCCATTTCATCAGAGGATACAAATACCGCTGTTGGCTTTTCAGCAAGTTCCCATAGCTTATCTAATGCTTCCATACCTGAATCGTATGTGTAATCACCGTCAACAACAAGCTCTTCGTCGTAAGCAATACCTGCTTCTTCTAATGCTTGTTTATATCCTTGTAATTTTTTTGCACTGCCTGCTTTATCAATATAAGGGCCTGATACGAAACCAATACGTGTATGACCTTGCTCTAAGAAATGCTTCATTGCATCATATGCTGCTTGTGTGTAATCAATATTTACCGATGGTGTAATGTTTTGCTCATCAAACGATGCCGCAAGTACGATTGGAACAGGAGATTTTTTAAATTCTTCTACATGAATATCTGTAATATCTTCTCCCATAAATACGATGCCGTCTACTTGCTTACCAAGCATTGTATTCAATAAATGAAACTCTTTCTCTTTGTTTTGGTCAGAGTTACTTAAAATAATATTATATTTGTACATTGTTGCGATATCCTCAATACCACGTGCAAGTTCTGCATAAAACGTGTTAGAGATATCTGGAATAATAACCCCGACTGTTGTTGTTTTCTTACTTGCTAGTCCGCGTGCTACTGCATTAGGACGGTAGCCAAGTTGCTCAATTGCTTCTAGTACTTTCTTTCTTGTTGTCGGTTTTACATTTGGATTGCCGTTCACAACACGTGACACTGTTGCCATTGAGACATTTGCTTCACGCGCTACATCATATATTGTTACGTTCATCTTTTCACACACTCCTTTATAAAATTTATCTATATATTATGTATCGGTTAACTTGAATGAAAAAAAGACATCCACTCTATACTTGAAGATGCCACTCCCGAGCCCTTTTACTAATGATACGATACAAATAAGGATTGAGACAATATTTTCCCGAAAAAGTTTCGAAAAAATTCGTTCCTTTTCTTATATTTTCATATTTTAAATAGAAAAATACTCATTTTCCAGAAAAAAATCTATGGAGCATTCAGCTACATAGATTTTGAAGCCATTCTCTCGCTATTTATATGCAATTATCCCCCACCATCTCAAAGAAGATTGGTGAAGGATAACTGCTGGTATGCACCCAATTAGTAAAAGTTCCCTCTCAGCGAGGGATAAAGCCCCCCACTAATGGAAGTTTCACTTTATTATCTCATACGAAATGCTTTTAATTCGTTCATAAATGCATTAAATTCCGGGATATCCATTTGCTGCGCTGAATCAGAAAGTGCTACAGCCGGGTCCGGATGCACTTCTGCCATAACTGCATCTGCACCGATTGCCATCGCTGCTTTTGCAGTTGGCAACAATAAATCACGGCGTCCTGTTGAATGAGTTACATCAACAACAACCGGTAAGTGCGTTTCTTTCTTTAAAATTGGTACAGCAGAAATATCTAATGTATTTCGCGTTGCCTTCTCGTACGTACGAATGCCGCGCTCACATAAAATAATATCGCCGTTCCCTTGTGCAATAATATATTCTGCCGCATACATAAACTCTTCAATCGTTGCGGATAATCCTCGTTTCAATAATACCGGCTTCTTAACAGAACCAGCTGCTTTTAACAGCTCAAAGTTTTGCATATTGCGCGCACCAATTTGAATTACATCTACGTAATCAAGCGCCATTTCAATGTCATTTGGATTTAAAATTTCACTAATTACAGCTAAATCATACTCATCTGCTACTTGGCGTAAAATTTTCAGCCCTTCAATACCAAGACCTTGGAAATCATATGGTGATGTACGCGGCTTAAATGCACCACCGCGCATAAGCTTTAATCCTTGTTCTTTCATTGCTTCCGCTACTTGACGAACTTGCTCGTAGCTCTCAACTGCACATGGTCCCATAATAAAATGAGCATTGCCATCACCGATTTTTTCACCTTTAATATCGACAATTGTATCATCCGACTTTTTCTTACGAGATACGAGAAGTGCTTTACGATGATCATCTTCTTGCAGTTCTAAACCTGTTTTAAAAATTTGTTTAAACAAATGTTGAAGCGTTGATGTTTCAAATGGCCCATCATTATTTTCTGCAATTAAATCAAGCATTTTGCGCTCGCGTACTGGATCAAAACGTTTCACGCCTTGTACTTCTTTTAATTTACCAACTTCTTGTACAAGACGACCGCGCTCATTTAACAATTTTAAAATTTGTAAATTCTTTTCATCAATTTGAGAACGTAAACGATCTAACTCTTGTGATGCCATAGTAACGCCACCTCTTTCAAAATTTATATGTATACTAATCAAAAGTATAATTATTGTTAATAAGATAACTTATTATATATGATACATATGCGGATGTCACTTCATACACTTTGCATTAGACTGCGTATGGAATCGTTATTTTTTCTTAATTTAATCGTAAAACGCACAGCGCGTCAATAATATTTTCAAAAAATTAAAAAAGCAAGCGTATTTGCTTGCTTTTCCTTATTTAATATTCTCTTGTAAAGCCTGCTTTGTAATGTTCCAATGTGATGCATGCCATATCACTTTACCATCTTTTATGTATAATACTTGCGGTGATTCATGTCTAATTTCAAAATACTGGGCAATCCTATTTGAAACAGGACGCGCATCTTGTACGTATAAATAATATGCTGGCACAGCTTGCTCTTCAATGCGATACTCTTGAAATGCTGTAAAAGCACCGTGGCTAATTGGACATGTTGTACTATGTTTAAACAAGATATACGGCTCTTTACTTGTTGTTAATTCTTCAAATTGCTCCATTGTTTCAATCTTCGTCATGCTCATATTATTCGCCTCTCATTCGAACCGGAAGTCGTGGTAATTTCTTTTCCTTCTTCGTTTTTTTCTCTGACTTTTCAAGCTGCTCTACTGTATCCTCTTTCTTTTTTGCACGGAAGCGGTTGTACACATCAATGACCGCATTACTCCATTGCACCACTTGTGCTACTTTATCAGCATTGTTCTCTACTTGATCTGCAACAGAATCAGAAACGCCGCGTAATCTTGTGTTTAAAGAATGAATCGTCGTTCCGATTCCCTCTACACCTTCCACAACTTTATTTAACGACTGGGATTTCTGTTGAATATCTTCTGCTAATGCATTTGTTTTATGAAGAAGCTGCTCTGTCTCCACTGTAATCCCCTGCATTTGTTTTTCAAGACCTTCCATCGTACTTGCTACATTTTCTAATGTTTTTTGTACAGATACTAATGTTTTACATACATACACAACTAAGACTGCAAACGCAATTGCGATAATGGCTACACTGACGTATAAAAGAATTTGCATACAAATCACTCCTTTATCTTTTTATGCTTTTTTTCTATTATACAATCATTTTCCGTTTCATTCTAATTGTTCCATATTTAGTGTTAATTTTCATATTTGTTTGGCAACTGCAACATAAATTATTAAACAAATTCGGACAAGTAGGTTACAATAAGAAAGGATACATATATAAGGGAGGCTTTACATATGAAAGACCCACGTATTGAAACATTAGCAAAAAATTTAATTAATTACTCTATTCGTTTACAAAAAGGCGAAAAAGTATTAATCGAAAACTTCGGCTTACAAAAAGAGCTTGTAACAGCACTTGTAAAAGCTGCATATGAAGCTGGTGGTTATCCATTCGTACTATTAAAAGATCATCAAGTGGACCGCTCTTTAATGATGGGCGCAACTGAAGAACACTTCGAGCAAATCGCTGCGTATGAAGCAAGTGTAATGAAAGATATGGATGCTTATATCGGCCTTCGCTCTGGAGATAACGTAAATGAACAAGCTGACGTTCCAAGTGAGCGTATGAGAGTTTATGGCAATACAGTAGGTAAAAAAGTACATAGAGATATTCGTGTTCCAAAAACAAGATGGGTTGTACTTCGCTATCCAAACGCTTCTATGGCACAGCTTGCTAAAATGAGCACAGAAGGATTTGAAGACTTCTACTTTGATGTATGTAACTTAGACTACGCTAAAATGGATAAAGCGATGGACAAACTTGTTGAGTTAATGAACAAAACAGACAAAGTACGTCTTGTTGGTCCTGGAACTGACTTAACATTCTCAATTAAAGATATTCCAGCTGTTAAATGTGCTGGTCACTTAAATATTCCAGACGGCGAAGTATACTCTGCGCCTGTTCGCGATTCTGTTAACGGTACAGTTTCTTACAACACACCATCTCCGTACAACGGTTACATGTTCGAAAATGTAAAACTTACATTTAAAGACGGTAAAATCGTTGAAGCAACTGCAAACGATACAGAACGCATTAACAAAATTTTTGATACAGATGAAGGCGCACGCTACGTTGGTGAATTCGCAATTGGCGTAAACCCATACATTTTACACCCAATGGGCGATATTCTATTCGATGAGAAAATCGACGGCAGCTTCCACTTCACACCTGGACAAGCATACGACGATGCATGGAATGGCAACAACTCTAACATTCACTGGGATTTAGTATGCATCCAACGCCCTGAATACGGCGGCGGAGAAATTTATTTCGACGATGTATTAATCCGTCAAGATGGCCGCTTCGTTGTACCTGAATTAGAAGCGTTAAATCCAGAGAACTTAAAATAAAAACAAAAGTGAGTACAGATTGTTTGTGCTCACTTTTGTTTTTATTTTTTCACATAAGGTTCGTTAGCGGAAATTATGTGTATTATAAAGGTACTCATTTTCCCTAATAGAGGATTACTTCTTATACAAATAAAGACCATAATCTTGCATAACGGAAGCGTGACCTTGTTGTCGTAACATAGCTGCGATATTACCGCGGTGATAAGATCCATGAGTAACAACGTGTAGTATAGATTCAGAAATAGAAGTTGTAAGTAAACCAGCATATGGATTATCAACTACAATCACTTTTTCCATATCTTCCTGAGCACTCAGAAAGGCTTTATACCTCTTCGATAAATCGAAAAAGCTGCTCTCCATTTCCTCGATACTCTTTGACTCTGTTTGCTCTATTAATTGATTTACTAATTCAAATGCTTCATTCATACTTTTACCAGAAATCACATCTAACCATAAGTGATCGGTGAGATAGATATGAGATAACGCTTTTGATATAGAAGGAAAAATACTTTGCATTTCCTTGGTGTAAATATCCTGAGACAGTTCTTTTAATCGGCCAATCATTTTTTGGTTCGCCCATACATGGTAGTCATACATTTCTAATGTGGGATTTATCATATTTCACATCTCCCTTTTCCCTACATTCCACCAAAACACAAAATATATAGGAAATGATTATAGTAACCGTACTTATCCATATTATACCACTAATTATCGGTAAATTCAGAAAAAGGAAGAAGCGTCTCTCTATACGCTTCTTCCTTTTTTCTATGTTTCTATCATACCTTTCGAGAGGACTCCCACCTCTAAACATATGTGAAGGTGGTGAGGTGAATCGAAAAAAATATTTTATGTTCAAAAAATAACAGAAACATACGTTCTTGTTTTGGTATAATATCCTTAACAAGGAGGTGAAAAATGACAATGGAAAATCAAACAAATTATAAAACTCTTCAGATTTGGATTAAAAAAGGGCATCGTATGTATTCTTATTTTCAAGAATCTTGCCAAAATGCTAAGAATATGTACAACACGACAAATTTTTATATACGACAAGTGTATACAGGTTTGACACAAGATAAGGAGTTGCAACCTTTACAAAAAGAAGTTTTGGATATAATTTCTAAAAATATTGAGAAGATGAATGATACACAACTTCTTGCCTATCAAAAGAAATTGGAAAAAGAGAAAACAAAACCAAAAGAAAAACAAAAAGAAGTGAAATGTAATTTGTTTTCAGAACCAACTACAGAAAAAACTTATGTAGATTATAATTTTCTGGATGCATTATTTAAAGCCATGATTCAGAATGATTATCGTGCTTTACCTACACAATCTAGTCAATCAATCATGAAAAATGTATTCCAAAATTGGAAGTCTTTTTTTGCTAGTTTAAAAGATTATAAAAAGAATCCAAATAAATATACTGGAAGACCTAGAATTCCAAAATATATTCGTTCTTCTGAAAAAGAGATTCTGTATACAAATCAAGATTGTGTCATTAAAAATGATAAATTTTTAAAGTTTCCAAAGACAAAATTGCAATTAAACATTGGGAAATTAGGGTTTACTGAAGGTAAGCTGAAACAAGTTCGTGTCATTCCCAAATACAATGAATATGTAGTGGAATTGGTGATAGATGTTCCTTCAGAACAACAATCCGTTGAAGAGAATGGTCGTTATATGAGTATTGATTTAGGTATTGATAACCTTGCAACCATCGTAACAAACACAGGTATAAAGCCTGTACTTGTTAAGGGCAAACATGTCAAAAGCATAAATCAATATTACAACAAAATGAAGAGTCACTTTACAAGTGTTCTAAGGCAAGGTAAACAAACAAATGAAGGACCTTTTACTTCAAAAAGAATAGAAAAACTTCATCAAAAACGTTATCTGAAAATAAAAGACATCTTCCATAAAGCTAGTCATCATATTGTAAAACTAGCTCAAGAAGAGGAAGTTTGCAAAATCGTTATTGGTCAAAACAAAAGTTGGAAGCAAGAAACGAATATGGGAAAGAAAAATAACCAAACGTTTTGCCATATCTCGTATAGTGTATTGATTCAAATGATTACATACAAAGCAAATGCAGTAGGCATTCAAGTTATTGTAACCGAGGAATCTTACACATCAAAAGCAAGTTTTCTAGATCATGACTTTATTCCAACGTATGGAACAAATGACCAAAATGCAACGTTTTCAGGAAAACGAATGAAGCGTGGTATGTATCGTTCTGCAAAAGGAATCGAAATCAACGCAGACGTAAATGCTGCGGCTAATATTTTACGAAAAGTAGTCCCGAATGCATGGACAAACGGGATAGAGGGGTTAAGCGTGAAGCAGCTCGCTAGTGTGTTAACTCCACTGACGTTAATCGTCCGTTAGGTCGAAACGTTAGAAACCCCCACTTCAAGCTTTGCTAAGTGGGGGAGTATTCATTTTTTGCAAAAGCTAGATGTCATTTACTAATCGTAGCATTCTCTATCTGTAAATAATCAGTACTTTCCACTTCGTCTTCGTCATTCAAATCGACAACAGGTAAAGCAGTATGAACCGCCCAGTAATAGCTAATCAAGGAAACAATACTAACCGCTATCAAGTCTGTTGAATAGGTTAAATACCCCTTTCCTTCCCCAAACATACCGAAGTACGACACAACCATTATGGCAATGTAGTAAAAAACGAGCCATAATGATGATTTGATTTGCTGCGCAAAAGATACTTGTGAAGTTGGTGCCCATTTTTTGCAACATAGATAGATTACAAACATAATAACTTGTGAAGATAATAACCAAGAAAGTGTTTGCCAACCAGACCAATAGACAATTAATGATGCAATGACAAATGAAAGTGGTCCAATGATTGACATTCCTTTTACTAAAAATGGACGATTTAGCTCTGGAGTCCGTTTTCTAAGTGCCGCCGCTGTAATTGGTGCAAGGGCATAACTTAACACAAGCGCTGCAGAAACAACATTAATTAACGCTTCCCATGAAGGAAATGGCAATGTCCAGAAAACAGAAAGGACAAATGTAAGCCAAAGTGCAGGTCTTGGTATGCCTGATTTTGCATCAACTTTAGAAAATACTTTAAATAAGGTTCCGCTTTGAGCCCAGCCATATACAACACGAGGGGTAGCGGACATATAAATATTCCCTGTTCCACTCGGTGATATAATTGCATCGGAAACAATAAAATAAACCATCCACCCCAGTCCTAACAGAACGGAAATATCTTTAAATGGTAAACTAAATTCATGACTAATTCCCGCCCATCCTTGGCTAAGCATTTCAGTTGGAATACTTCCAATAAAAGCAACTTGTAAAAGAACATAAACAATCAATGAAGAGATTACAGACAAAATAAGAGCAATTGGTATCGTTCTTTGTGGATTTTTCACTTCGCTTGCTACCGATACAATAGGTGTAAGTCCTAAATAAGCAAAAATAACACCGCCGGCAGAGATGGCTGCTTGTACACCAGAGAATCCAAACGGCGCGAAACCAGCACTTGAAAAATTATCACCATGTAAATGCATTAACAATACAATAATTGTTAATGCCGGTACAAAAAATTTAAAAATAGTTATGATTAAATTCGATTTAGCAAATGTTTTTACACTCCAATAATTTAACAAAAAGAAAATGACGAGCAGCCCAAATTGCATAAGCCATCCACTTACAGTCGGCAAAGTAGAATTTTCTTTCGTCAGACTCGGCCACCAAGCAGCTGCATATTGCCTAGCTGCTTCTACTTCAATTGCTATTAAACTTGAAAATGCAATAAGGGTAATAAACCCTAATAAATATCCAAGTATAGGACCATGTGAATAAGCAGGATAGCGTACAATTCCTCCAGCCCTTGGAAGTGATGCCCCAAGTTCACAGTATACAAGTCCTAATAAAAAAATAGCGATTCCACCAATTACCCATGAAATAATTCCCGCTGGACCTGCTATTCCTGAAACATGGCTAGCAGCAAACAGCCATCCTGATCCAAACATAGATCCAAAACCGATAAAAGCTAAATCTACTAAGGATATTTCTCTTTTAAACTTGCCTTTGTTTGCCATACTTTAATCTCTCCCCTTTCGATCTTTTTCTTAATATTCAGTTTTTTCACAAAGAGACTATTGCTATTTTTCTAGAAGAACACTATAAATAGAGAAAAACCTCCCCCTGAAATCCTACTACTATAAGGAACGCTAAAGATAGAACATTCCGTTGTTCTTATACATCAAGCCTTCAAGCAATAACGAATTTCAAAAATTACTACTAGTTGAAGGCTTATCTGATGTAAACGCTTTAATTTTTAGGGATTCCAATAACCTTTCAAAATTAATTGAAAAAACGAACAGCCCGATTGGTGAGAGCTTTCCGTCAGTGGGGAATGAGGCCCCCCCACTGACGGAAGTTTCACTTTATTTCAAATTTACCCAAATACTCTTCACTTCTGTGTAGTTGTCGAGTGCATAAGAGCCCATTTCGCGCCCATTTCCTGATTGTTTATAACCACCAAATGGAGCTGCTGCGTCTTCTAAGTTATAATCGTTAATCCAGACTGTTCCGGCCTTTAAGCGATTCGCCACTTTGTGTGCCGTTTTAATGTTTTCTGTCCATACGCCTGCAGCGAGTCCAAATGGCGTATTATTTGCTCTTTCGATAACTTCTTCAACTGTATCGAACGGCAGAACTGCAACTACTGGACCAAATATTTCTTCTTTTGCGATTGTCATATCATCTGTAACATCTGCGAAAATGGTTGGCTGAACGAAGTATCCTTTTTCAAATGCCTTCTCGCCGCCAGCTGCAATTCTTGCTCCTTCCGCTTTTCCTTTTTCAATATACCGTAACACACGTTCTTGTTGCTTTTTGGAAACAAGAGGTCCCATTTCAGTTCCTTTTTCCATTCCTGCACCGAGTTTTACATTGTTTGCTAGTTTCGCTAGTTCTTCTACGACTTTTTCATAGTGCTTTCTATGAACGAACACACGAGATCCTGCACTGCAGTTTTGACCATGGTTATACATGATACCATTGAAAGCACCAGTAATCGCCTCATCTATATTCGCATCTTCTAAAATAATATTTGGTGATTTGCCTCCAAGCTCTAACGTCACATGTTTAATCGTTTCAGCTGCCTGACGCATAATATACTTGCCAGTGTCTGTGGAACCTGTAAAGGCTACTTTTTCGATATCATGATGATTCACAATCGCTGCCCCTGCTGTTTGGCCAAATCCAGGAACAAAATTCACGACGCCGTCTGGGAAGCCAGCTTCTTTAAAAAGCTGTGCTGTATATAGGAGGGATAACGGCGTTTGCTCAGCAGGTTTTAATACGATTGTACATCCTGTCGCAAGTGCTGCACCCATTTTCCACGCAGCCATGACTAATGGATAGTTCCACGGAATAATTTGGCCGACAACACCAATTGGTTCATGACGTGTATAGTTTAAATAGTCCTTTGAAATCGGAGTCGTCTGACCAAGAATCTTCGTTGCCCAGCCAGCATAATAACGGTAATGTTCCACTGTTGCTGGAATATCGTCTTCTAATGCTACTTGATACGACTTTCCGTTATCTAGTGCTTCCAACTGGGCTAATTCTTCCTTATGTTCATCAATTAAATCAGCCAGCTTGTAAATTAAGTGCGCTCTTTCAGCTGCACTAAGTTCAGGCCATAATCCTTTTTCAAATGCACGGCGTGCAGCCTTCACCGCTAAATCAACATCTTCCTCCCCTGCTTCACTTACGAAAGCAAGAACTTCTTCTGTCGCTGGGTTATACGTTTCAAACTTTTTACCGCTTATAGCTGGTACAAAGTTTCCATCGATAAAAAGTTCAATCTTTCCTTCTAAAAAAGCTTTCACTCTCGGCTTTAATTCTATTTGTGCTGTTAACATGTTCCGCTCCCCTTTTCATTTTTCTATTCGGTACATAGCTATACGTTTTTACACATGTGAAACGGCAGTTAAAGTAGCTAAAATATCTTTCAGCTTTCGATCTTCCTCAGGCGTCAATCCTAAACGAGGATAACGAGAAGGACCTCCTGCCTGTCCATTTAATTCCATTGCACGTTTAACAATTTGCACATATTTTCCTGACCCTTCAAGGAATGTACAAAGCGGTAATATGCTGTCATTAATTGCCCAAGCTTCTTTTAACTCGCCTTTTTGGAAATGATTAAACATTTGCGTAACAAGTTTTGGCACAATATTCCCTGCGACAGAAATCCAGCCTGTTGCCCCGACTAAATAAGACTCCATAACTAAATCTTCTGAACCGCAGAAAATTTCAATATCCCCTTTGCCATGTCTAACAAGATCTCTTGCTTTACGAATATCCCCACTTGATTCTTTAATGTGAGTAACCCTTTCACATTCTTTTCCAATTCGCAACATCAGCTCTGTACTCATATCAACGCCAGATGTAAAAGGATTGTTGTACAACATAATAGGTACATTCACTGCATTTGACACTTCTTTAAAGTGGAAATAAATTTCTTCCTCTTTCGGTTTACAATAATAAGAATTAATGATCAGCGCACAATCTGCACCATGTGCTTCCGCCTGTTTCGTGTATTCAATTGTTTCTTTTGTCGTTTCAGCAGCTGTTCCCACAATAACAGGAATACGGCCGTTGACTTCCTTTAATACAGTTTCAACCATCTGGAATTTTTCTTCTTTTGATAAGCTCACGAACTCTCCAGTACTGCCGTTGATTACAATACCTGCAACTCCTTGATCTACGAAGTAGTTCACATTATTTTTCACACCGCCCCAATCAATCTCCTGCGCCTCATTCATTGAAGTAATTAATACTGGATAAGCTCCTCTAATTGTTGTCATTTCTATTTCCCCCTTAATATTTTTTTAGTTTTTTTGCTATCACTAGCAGGCATAATAGCTTTAGTAAACGATTTCAATTTGATTATTTTAGTAAAAATCCAGCAGACAAAGGATCTGTCGGATCTAATATAAACATCTGCATTCCTGTAATAAAACCGCGGCTTTTCAAAGTAAACTTGTATCCACTTTCTGTTTGCTTAGCTCCTTGTACTATCAAAGTGCTGCCAAAAATACTTTCATTTACAAATGGTGGTTCCATATACAAGCTTCCTTTAGAAAGTAAGCTTGTATAACAAGCCATCGTTGATTCAAAGCCTGGAGAACGAACAATATACTGGTCGGCGCGAAACGTAATTGTTTTAATTCGCCCTTCTTCTAAATGAGAGTCATCCATTAAAATGACACCTTTTACTGGCATTTTTGACTCGAGAGCTTGAAGCACCGTTTGTCCCCATCTCTTTAGCTCAGAAAGGTCCTCAACACGAATCTCTGCAGAAATATCACTTTTCTCAAACACTGCATATAATTGATCGGCTTGCACGAGGGAGAACTGCGTATTGCAATGCGAATTAGACAATGGAATGTTCGTTTCGACTATTTGACACGATTCACTTTCTATCACCACTGAAACTACTTCATCATTCTCCATAATCGCGGTAACAGAAATCACACCACTGACCGTTTCGATTTTATATTCGCTTGACGCCTTCGGCTGTAAATGACCGCATTCCAATAAAGTTGTAATCACAGCAACGATGCCCCCATAATGAAGAGGAACCGTTCCTTCATGATTGAAAAATAATACTGCAGCATCAGCTTCTTCACTAATCGTCGGAACAACAAGACAACCATTTAAACCAGCAAATCCACGCGGTTCATTCAATAAAAGGTTGATTTCTTCTGCAAACACATGCGTAAACTGCTCATTCAACTGTTCCAAGTTTTGATAATGAATAAGCGGCACATCTTTAATAACACGAAACGCTTCACCAGCTACGTGTACATCCGTTGTTGAATACGTCTTCTGAATTTTCATTTCACGTCCTCCGTTTCATGTTCCATAGGGGGAATGAGCAGAAATCCTTCTTTAAGTGGATCTTCTTCGTGATAGAAGAAGCGATGCATCCCCATTAACCAAGCTGATCCCGCAATTTTGGTCACTACAGCCTCAATACCTTCTACATCTGTTGTTTCCAATACGCGTCCTCTAAATAAGGAACCGACAATGCTTTCATGAACGAATTCTTCGCCAATTGAAATTTCTTGATTGGCATATAGGACAGCCAATTTCGCAGAAGTACCAGTTCCACATGGAGAACGGTCGATTCCTCCTGGAGGAACAATAACTGTATTTTTCACATCTGCTTCCTCGTGGGTTGGTTCCGTAAAAAACTCAACATGAGTCAACCCTTTAATAAACGGATGTTGCGGATGAACGATTTCAACTTTTTCATTAATGGTATTTCTAATGTTGATTGCTGTTTCGATTATGTTAGAAGCATTCTCTGGTAGTAACTCCAATCCAACTAATTTCGCATCAATGATTGCATAAAAATTACCACCATACGCAATATCAGCATCTATACGTCCAATCCCCTCGACATCAATGGAAACACGTTTTAAAAGAAATGCTGGGATATTGCAAAAAGACACTTCTTTTGCCTTTCCATTTTCTACTGAAATGTCCACTTCGACGAGTCCAGCAGGTGTATCCAATTTTAAGGAAGTGACCGGCTCCTGAATGGGAATCAATCCAGATTCAACTAGAGCCGTACATACACCAATTGTGTCATGTCCACACATCGGCAAATATCCGCCTGTCTCTATGTAAATCACGCCAATATCTGCTTCTGGATGACACGGAGCCGTTAACAAAGCACCAGACATGACATCATGGCCGCGCGGCTCATTCATTAACAGTTTGCGAATCCAGTCATATTCCTTTTTCATATAAAGCATTTTTTCTGACATTGTTTCCCCAACTAATTTTGGAAGTCCGCTAATCAGTGTCCTCGTTGGATTCCCGCCTGTATGCGTATCAATTGTTGTAAAGACTCTTTGTGCCCTCATCTGCTCAACACCCTTTCTGTAAATCGGTTAAAGCTAAGCGGTGCAACGGGAATCGATGTTTCTTTTTCATTAATGAGTTCTTCTACTATTTTCCCTGTTACTGCTGCGAGGCTAATTCCGTCTCCTTCATGACCCGCCGCAATATAATAATTTGGAATTTTATCTACGCGTGAAACGATTGGCAAATGATCTTCCGTCCATGGCCTTAATCCTGCATACGAACGAATCACCATCATATCTGCCATTTTCGGATAAAAGCGGATTGCCCGATTAGCAATACATTTAATGATTTCATTGTTTACTTTCGTATGAAAGCCAACAAATTCTCTACTGCTCCCAATTAAAAAATTTTGGCTTTCCGTCGGTTCAAAGACAAGAGCTACTCCATATTTTTCAGTTAGCGGATCAACACGGCGCTTTCCACCAAACTTAGAAATTAAGTAACCAAACTCCATTACTTTTCGACATCCTACATGCTGCTGCCTTGAGGCAACGATAATATGCCCTTTTCTCGGTTCAATTGGTATGGAAAGATCAAACATCTCTCCTATTCGAGGTGCCCATACTCCTGCCGCATTGACGACATGATCCGCAGTAAAAACTCCGTTTGTCGTTTCTACAGTAAATGAACCACTTTCTTCTTTTTTCATTTGTTTTACTTCGGTATGCTTGAAAGCTTTAGCCCCTAGTTTTTTTGCTTCCTCCAAAAGTGAAAAAGCTAAGAGATACGGATTAACCGTGGAATCAGTGGCGCATTCTAGCCCGCCTAATAAATCATCTGCAAAAAAGGGAGACTCCTGCCGAATATCCTGCCGGTCAAGCATTCGAAATGGTAAACCGGCAGCTTTTTGACGATCTACCCATTTCTGTGCCGCTTCCATCTCCTCGTCCGACTCACAAACAAGGATGCTTCCTGGTGCTCGATATTCAAATGGATGCTCCAACTCTTTGCTTAATTCATCCACTAAATTCTGACTAAACAACGACATCTGACTATCAAAACCTGGGTCTTTATCAATCGCCAAAATATTGCCGTCACATCGTGAAGACGTGCCACTAACAAATTCCCCTTTTTCAATTATCGTTATATCTCTTCCATACTTAGAAGCATAATAGGCAATCGAACAGCCAATAATTCCCCCGCCAATGACTAACACGTCACAATGTTTCACATGGCATTCCTCCTCTCGATGAAATGGCTTCATTACCTAAAAATGCAATTCGTGTGCCAATTCATATGAAGCTTTCACAATGGAATATCACTTCATCCCGGCTGATGGTTCAGTGCAAGTGACGGCGACTCGCATCGAACAAGAAAATTTCAGAAGGAAAAGAAATTACTTTTGTGCTTTCAAATTTCTGTTCCTATCACCAGAATTCATTCTTGATTCAGTTCCTCAATTTCTAAAAGCAGCAGTTTTACTCTCATTTAATAGGATAAAAACTTTCTGTTTAAATTTTTTAAACATTTCGTTAATTGGTGTATAATTTTTTTTACAGTGTTAATCATTTTTTACAGCGCAGGAGGAGGATCATTATATTTTCATTACCGTCAGTAAAAGAAATAAGAAAATATCTTCTAATCGATACACCGTTCGATAAACATCAAATCGAACAGAAAAACGGTGAATTTTATTATCGTTCAGCAACAGAAACGCCTGATTTCCCATGCAAAATCGTATATGAAGATGATCCATTCTTCACTTTGATTGAGGCGTTTAATCAGCATTCCACAGTTATTATTCTTGATACAACCAAAAATCCAATAGGCTATATAACAGCCGCTCAAATGATCCATTTTCTTCATAACTCTTACAATCAATTAAAAACATTTTATGAAACTGTCATTCAAACAACAGATTCTTCAGTCACAGTCATTGATGATAACGAGCTTGTTTGTACGTGGACAGAAGGCGCAGAAAAAATTTTCTCGGTCAAGCGGGAAGATATAATCGGCCAACCAATTACGGATTTTTTCGACTATAAAAATCTAGAAATCTTGCAATCTCTGCATAAAGGGAAAAGTATTGTAGGACAGCACCATCAACCTCGTTCTGATTTGTTTGTCTTAATTAACTCTAATCCCGTTTATTTTAATGGCCAGATTATCGGGGCAGTCGTTTCAGAAACGGATATCACAAATCAAGTCGTACTGAATGAGAAATTATTTAATATGTCCAACGAAGTACACCGTTTAGAACAAGAAGTAGCAAAGTATAAGGATTCATCTGATCCATTTCAGTCTATTAAAGGAAAAAGTGCCGCTCTGCAAAGAACAGTGGATTTAGCTAGAAGAGTATGTTCTGTTAAATCAACCGTTCTCATATTAGGTGAAAGCGGTGTCGGAAAAGAGGTATTTGCGAAAGCAATTCATGAGGCAAGTGAAAAGCCGAAAGCACCTTTTATTTCAATTAACTGCGGCGCGATACCAGCATCTTTATTTGAAAGTGAGCTATTCGGATATGAACGGGGTGCTTTCTCTGGTGCTGATAGTAAAGGAAAAAAAGGAAAAATAGAACTAGCAAAAGGCGGTACATTATTTCTTGATGAAGTAGGTGAAATGCCGCTCGAAATGCAAGTAAAACTCCTACGCGTACTGCAGGAGCGAAAATATTATCGTGTTGGTGGAGAAAAAGAAATCAATATCGACTTCCGTATCATCGCTGCCACAAATCGTGATTTACAAGAATTAATGAAAAAAGGACAGTTCCGTGAAGATTTATATTACCGATTAAACGTAGTCAGTTTGCACATCCCTCCTTTAAGAGAGCGGCAAGAAGATATTATCGAATTAACCCATTATTTTTTACATGATTTTTCTTTGAGCTATCAGCGGCCAATTCATGAATTTCCTCCAGAAGTCATGCATGAACTGCTTCGTTATGATTGGCCTGGCAATATTCGCGAACTTCGCAATGTCATGGAACGGCTTATCGTATTCGCAACAGATGGCGTAATAAAAAGAGAGTATTTACCCTTTCATACAAACAGTATCAGCTTTGAAAACACACCAAAGGCTGTATCTAATGTAATTCAGGACAGTGACTTCACCATCTTATCGCTGCAAGAAGAAATGGATCAACACGAAAGAAAAGTAATCGAAAGAGCGTTACAGATTTTAGATGGAAATAAATTAGAGTGCGCGAAACAACTCGGTATCACAAGAGCCACTTTATACAATCGCTTGAAGCGACTCGGCTTACATTAACCCTCTTCCTCCTCTGCATTGGCACATTTTTTGCATAGTCTCTTTATGAAAGACTGTCGAGGAGGAATTCAAATGGTTAACAAAGAGAGCATTGTGATTTGCCGCTGTGAAGAAGTTACTTACGGACAACTTCAGAAAACGGCAGATCAACATACATGCACAGCAAGAGAATTAAAATTAAGAACACGAGCAGGAATGGGCTTTTGTGGAGGCCGCACATGCAGGCCGACATTAGATAGAATCATTGAAAGTGTCATCCCTAATGTATCACCTGATGAAATTCCATTAAAATACCAGCCTCCAATTCGGCCGGTAACCTTTGGAACAGTAGGTGAAAATCAATGACTAGAATCATGAACCATCCCATTTTAGGGAATTTAGATGATAGAGAACGTATTTCCTTTCAATTTGATGGAATTCAATATGAAGCATATGAAAATGAAACGATTGCTGCTGCTCTTTTGGCAAATGGAATAAGAAAACTGCGTGTTCACGAAGATAGCGGGACGCCTAGAGGTATTTATTGCAACATCGGCCATTGCTTAGAATGCCGTGTAACTGTCAATAATCAAGCAAACGTAAGAGCCTGCTTAACAGTTGTCGAAAAAGATATGATTGTTGAAAGCGGCAAACAGCATCCGAATATTGTAAGAAGGATGGTGGAAAAGCGATGATTGATGTCATTGTAATTGGAGGAGGCCCAGCAGGATTAGCAGGAGCTATTTCCTGTGCGAGCTTTGGTCTCAAAGTGACTGTTCTTGATGAATTTATAAAACCAGGCGGCAGATTACTCGGACAACTTCATCAAGAACCTTCCGGTGAATGGTGGAATGGAATAAAAGAATCAGAGCGCCTTCATCAAGAAGCAAAAAAATTATCGGTCGATATCCGCTGCGGTGTGTCTGTTTACAATTTAGAAAAAGAAAACCACCTATGGAATGTGCATACGAGCTTAGGTACGCTAGAAGCACCATTTGTACTAGTAGCTACCGGAGCTGCTGAGTACTCTATCCCATTGCCTGGTTGGACTCTTCCTGGTGTAATGTCCATTGGCGCAGCACAAGTAATGACAAATGTTCATCGCGTCCAAGTCGGCAAAAAAGGAATTCTTATCGGAGCGAATATTTTAGCATTTGCGATTTTAAATGAATTACAACTAGCTGGCATAACGGTTGATCGAATTGTACTCCCAGAAAAAAGTGTCCTTAGTCAAAAAGCTGGTGAACCTGAAGAGGTTATGAAATCGCTCTTGAACGCAGCTCACCTAGCCCCATCACCGTTATTACGTATCGGGAGCCGTTTCATGAAAAATGACTGGATGAGGAAAGTTGCTTTAAACTTTTATCCGAAAAACGGTATGAAAGTGAACGGTACTCCCCTTCAACTTCGGAAAGCAGCACTCGAAATTATCGGTAAAGATCAAGTGGAAGGAGTACGCGTCGCCGATATTGATGCGAATGGCAATATTATTGCGGGATCTGAAACCATTTATGAAGCGGACTTTGTCTGTATAGCAGGCGGCTTATATCCGTTGGCAGAGCTTGCTGCCGTTGCCGGATGTCCATTTCAATACATCCCTGAACTTGGCGGTCATGTACCCCACCATTCAGAGACGATGGAAACTCCTCTTGATGGACTATTTGTTGCTGGTAATATCACCGGTATTGAAAGCGGCAAAATTGCCATGGCTCAAGGAACAACGGCAGGATTATCAATCGTCAAACATGCAGGAAAAGAATCGAACACAATTGACCAGAAACTACAACAATCTGTGCAGCATGTCCGTACCGTTCGCAAGCAAGCTGCAATCCAGTTTAATCCTGAGATCAATAGTGGCAGAAGTAAAATGAACGAGCTTTGGGAACGCCTCTATTCAAATAATAGCACTGGGAAAACTCCCAAAAAAATTGTGTAATGAAATAAAAACTCCCGTCAGTCTTTGTTCTGACGGGATTTCTTATTTACATAAGTTATGCTGCAGTTACTGAAGAACGTTCTGGTTTTCGCTTACTCTTTTTCTTGTGCCACCACATATACGTACCAGTAAACATTAAGATTGATGGTGTAAGACCACCAATAACATATAAGACTTTTGTAAATAAACCACCAAACGTTCCTGTATGTAGTGGTTTAAGCCATGTCTGATACGTCAGTCCATCATCCACCTTTGGATCTTGTTTAGCTAACACTTTCCCGCTATACTGGTCAACCCATATTTTCACATTCCCATTCCCTGGATCGTATGGACGACTCAAACGAATTTCCACAGCACCTTCTGCTTTTCCTTTTTTAGCTTGCGCTGGCATCCTTACTTGCGTAATAGTCCCTTGAGGAACCGCCTTTTCAGCTTCACTTAGCAAGGAATCAAGAGGGAGTTTTCCTCCTGAAAGAGGCTTAGAAATAAGTTTCTCCTTCGATGGCATGACACTAGTTTTCGCTCCGACCCACCCAAAAATTGTCTTATCGTATGTAAAAAGTGCCCCTGTTAATGAAACCACTAATAAAAGTGGCATAGCAATGATTCCAATGACTTTATGTATATCATACTGTTTTACATATGTATTCTTACTGCGCCGTATAACAAAACCCCGTGCCCACTTTTTAATTCCAGGCCACCATAAATACAATCCAGATAAACTAATAAAAAAGAAAATAAATCCAATAATACCGACAATTTCTTTACCGTTAAAATCTTTCAGAAGTAAATGATAATGAATTTCTTTGACTTGATTAAAAAACGCTGTTTCCCCTAAATCTCCATTTATGTTACCAGTCCCTGGATCAACATATACAGATTTCGTCCCTTTTCCTTCTTTCAAATTAAACAAATAAATCCCCTGAGAGTGTGGATCATCTGGCGTATACACACGTTGAATTTCTCCCTTTGGGTATGCGCTTGCTACAGTTTGCAAGGCTTTCTGATATGCAACCGGTTGACCCTTAGTTATTTTGTATAAATCAGGATAAATCATACGATTTAATTCGTTGTCAAAGACAAGCAAACTCCCAGTCAATCCAATTAGCACAATAAACATACCAGCTATCATGCTAAGGTATAAATGAACCTTTCTAACCATACTGCGAATCTTCATAAAAGTCCCCCTTAATGAAATGAAAAGTCAAATTAATATTAAAGATAATGATTATCATTGTCAATATGTAAAAATTCAAAATATAGAGTAAAAGTTCAAATATAATTGTTCCCACAACAAAAAGAGGATTATTTTTTCACACCTCTACCTTAAGTTTTTATCCCCCACTTATCTTCCTCGCTTCTCTCTGAATTTTGAGGGAGGGTCTTACTGCCCGTTAATACGGGATAAATCTCAAGATTCATGATTTTTCAGCCCTTTTTAAAGCAGTAATTTCAATATCACTTTCACATGAAATATAGCTAGCAACGTATGCCTTTTAAAGCCTATTCATGTGATAAAAACAGACATTTTTGTAAACTAAAAAAACTGTTTGAAATATATTTTCATAAAATCATAGCTTAGTGTAGGAAATGTGATGCTTTGGCGGCGATAGCACGTTGCAAAAATTTTCATTGACAAATAAAAAATGCGGGATTAAGATTAATCTAGTTTTTATTGATAAAGATTATCATTATCATTTTTTTAGATATACTAGGGGGAAGTTCATTGCTTAAAAAATTTTTAAATCTCAAAACCGTTCTTATATCGTTTTCCTTGTTGGTAGTAATTGGTGTCATCATATGGCAGGGAGTGAATTATCAAGGGAATCCTGATCCTACCGCTAAAGATATAACGCCAGGTGCTGCAATCATAAATACGGCTATCCTTATCTTTCGGGAAGGATTAGAGGCTATTTTAGTATTATCAGCAATTATCTCTGGCTTAGTGCGTAAGAAACAAGATAACTATTGGAAGCCCATTTCTGCGGGAGCAGGGGTATCCTTCTTAGCCACGATTGCTACATGGTTTATTGTAGTAGGAATTATTTCTTCTGTGAATGCATCCGAGCTTCATATTCAAGCTGCAACAGGAATTCTAGCTGTTATTGTTTTATGTATTATCATGAACTGGTTCTTTCATAAGATTTACTGGCAGGGTTGGATTAACCTACATAATCGTAAAAAGCAAAAAATAACTGGAAATAATGGTGAGAGTGTGGCAAAGAGTACATTTTGGTCTCTTTTCCTACTAGGTCTTACATCGGTTTATCGTGAGGGATTTGAAGTCGTTCTTTTCCTTCAAAATTTACGATTAAAAGTGGGGTCTGATGTTATCTTACAAGGAGCACTGATTGGGTTAGCGTTAACGATGATAGTGGGAGTTCTGACCTTTTTAGCTCATCGCCGTCTTCCTTATAAAAAAATGTTGGTATTTACAGGCGGTCTCTTAGTGGTTGTCTTGGCCGTAATGGTGGGGGAAACCGTACAAGAGATGCAACTAGCAGGATGGATTAGTACAACTACCATCAATATTCATTTCCCTGATTGGATGGGAGTTTGGTTCTGTATATTCCCAACAGTTGAGACGTTATCAGCTCAAGTTATAGCTGTAATTTATGTATTAGGTTCTTACTTCGCTGCTCGTTATTTAACAAAACGAAAAGCAATGAAACGACAAACGCAAGCAGTGTCATAGAAACAAATACTCATTTATGAAAAAGGCACTCTCATAGTGAAATGTTCCCTATAGAGTAGACACTAAAAAAGATCTACCTATTCCTATCAAGTAGACAACTATAAAAAAGACTAAACAGCCATCGAGATTCGATATTCTATCAGAGCTCGGTGGCTGTTTAGTCTTCTTTGGAATTGTTTATCCTGCATTAACGGGCAATTGGTTCAACTAATCATCAGTGTGGAATGAAAAAACCCCCACTGATGGAGGTTTCACTTTGGTAATTTTGAATGAAATATCACACTCTATTCTAAGTGAATTGTACAATTATATAGTTCTGAATCCCAGCCATTCTTTGCTTTTATAAGTTTAGTTAGAGACGTGTTTCTCGGAGATTCTACCATATTCAAATGCGGTACTAGTTCCTTTAGAAGATGTCTAATGAATGCACCATGACTAACGATTAATATATTTTTATTATCATGTTTAGATGTAATCTCTTTAATTACCGAAAGACCTCTTGTGATTACACTGTCAGCACTTTCAATTCCTAAATCTAGCTCTCTCCAATTCTTCCCCCATTTTAAAATTCGCTCTTCTTCCGTTGTCCCTTCAATCTGCCCTCCGCCTGCTTCACGAAACCTAGGTTCCAAATAAAGGGGGATATTCGGAATTTTTTCTCCTATAATTTCAGCAGTTTGCTTCGCTCTTAATAGGTCACTAGAATATATGAAATCCCAATTCTCTTTACTTAAACGCTCCGCAAGTTTATACGCATCTAATTTTCCATCTTGATCAAGGGAAATATCTGAACTCCCCTGTGCTCTTCCTTCTTTATTCCACGGTGTACTTCCGTGACGGATTATACCTATTTTAGTCATATGAAAACCTCCAAATTATCAAAAATGAACTTAGTTCGAAGTATCATTCCTCTTCCTAAGCTCATCTCGGATATCTTTTAAATATTCATTTCTTTCTCTCATTCTCTTTAATACCATTACCACAACGTATACCGTAAAGACTGGCACTGCGACATAAAAAATAAGTCCTAAAATTGAAAAAGTACTAAAAAGAAAAGGTCCTATGTTCATATCCCTTGCCCCTTTCAACCTATTGAAATATGACGTTAAAAAGAGAAATCTATTGCATATTTAATGCGCTGGCCATCTAAGGTTTTGCATTAGTAGAAAGCGTAACCCATACCTTATACATCATTTTATCCTCAAGCCAAACTGTATCCGTATGAACATGAAGTCGCGGAACACTTGCCAAGCGAAAGGCCAAAACATAGGCAACTTTCTCGTCAGGAGTTGTATACCCGCCAAATGCACCTGCATGCATATCGTTACTGATTGAACAGCCCCACTCTTCTGCTTCCCATAGCGTGTCAAAAATCATGTGATCCTCACGATAATTTGATTCGTGCCAACGAATACTCATATAGAATCCTCCTATGAAAGCTAACATGGTATGTTCTTGCCTACATTCTATTGCTTGAAAGATTTCTTCCCTTCGCTTTTTCCATATCGATAGTGAAAATAATAGAGAAGTATAACTGCTAAAATACCTACTCCAATCGAAATGTATAAAGGCCACTCCCAGCGTACATAACCTCTTACACAAACCATAAGTACCGTAAGCATTTCAAAGCAAAATAATACCTTTATATGTTTCATCGGTTTCTCCCTGAAAATATAATACTCAGTCTTCTATTCTGACGTAAGGACTTCCTTGTAAAAGTGATTCCATAAACTTTTCTTTCTCTTTTGGCATTGTAATCATATGTGTTTCAAAATTACTCCCGTACGTAATTTCTAAGTTTCTCTTATTTTTTCCAACAAACCGGATTACACGAATGCTTACAGTTGGAATTTTCTTCTTTGTTAGCCAATGCCCTGTTATTAATTCACCATCAACGACTTTATGCTGAAATACAAACATTTCAGAAATAGGCACAATATTTGCAGCTAGAAATAAGATTCCTGCTGCAAGCCCTGTCAGCCAACCTTTCTCGTTCATCATAAATGATATGATAGGAGAGATTACAACAAGCAGCAGCATAATTACAGTAAGAAATATCATAATTGGATTTTTTTTCACGTAAAATTCCATCTTTATCACTCCTTATCCATATTATACCATCAATTATTGATAAATTCAGAAAAAAAGAAGCGTCATTTCATCCCGTTATTAACGGGCAGTAAGACCCCCACCTCAAGATTCAAAAAGAGACGAGGAAGATAGGTGGGGGACAACTGCTGGCATGCGCCCGATTCGTTCAACTAACCATCAGTAGGGGGATAAAAACCCCCCCACTGATGGAAGTTTCACTTTATACGCTTCTCTCTCCATTCTCTCGCTAACATACTATACACCGCAATGTCCTGAAAATGATTATATAACCATTCTCCCTCACGCATAATTCCATCTAAGTGAAAACCTAACCGTTCTGGAATTGCACGGCTCTTTCGATTTTTTACTCCGCAATGAATTTCAACTTTATTTAATTTTAATTCTTCGAAAGCATAACGAAGTGCAGCCTTTACACTTCGCGTCATAATTCCTTTTCCACTTGCTTCTTCCACAAGATAGTATCCAAGAGTTGTCGCCTTCTTCGCCCAATCCACCGGATGAATCCCAACCATCCCAACGAGCTTTCCTTTATAGCGTATACCTGCTTCAAAACCATTCCCATCTGCGAAGTTATGCAGCCACATTGGAAAGATTTCATTGTACCCTTTAGCTGATTTCGTGCGATCCACCCATGGAAGCCATTCTCGTAAATATTCTCGGTTGCCGTCCACTAACTCGTACAGTTCATCTTTATGTTGCATTTCTAATAATTGTAATGAAATTTCATCATCAACGCGTAGTGTAAACATTTTCCTATCCCCTTATTTTTTCTTATTATTCTAACATTTGAAATTACAAGTTTTCTAGAAAAAATAACAATTCAAAAAGAAACTCTTTTTCTACTTTTTAATACAAACAGCTCTGAGGAACAAAGAACGCCTGCAATTGTATATATCATATTCCTTCTTAATTTTCACTGTTCCACCTTACTTAGAGCTAACTCTAAATCAACAAAAAAATGACGTGCCAATTGCACGTCATTTCTACCTTACTTCTTCTCCGCTACTTGTACTTCCTTCGCATAAGCAGCTTCAAATTTTTGAATATCACCAGCGCCCATAAAAATAAGTACGCCGTTTTTATGTTTCTTTAATACTTCTGTTGTCATAACCGTAATAAGCTCTGCACCATCAATGCGTTGCTGCAGGTCTTGAATTGTTAATTCTCCTTTATTTTCACGAGCAGAACCAAAAATATCACATAAATATACTTGATCTGCCTTACGTAAACTCTCTGCAAATTCATCTAAGAATTTTTGTGTTCGAGAGAATGTATGCGGCTGAAATACTGCTACAATTTCACGTTCTGGGTATTTCTGACGAGCAGCTTCAATTGTCGCATTGATTTCTGTTGGATGATGTGCATAATCATCAATAATGACCTGCTCACCCATTTTCTTTTCATTAAAACGGCGCTTTACACCACCGAATGTTGTTAACTGATGTTTCACAACTTCGACATCAATATCTTCATAATCACAAAGAGCAATAACCGCCAATGCATTTAGCACGCTATGATTGCCGTAACCTGTAATTTGGAACGTTCCATAATACGTATTACGAACAAAGACATCAAACACTGTACCATCTGTTCTTTTTTGAATGTTACGCGCTTGGAAATCATTGTCTTCCCCAAATCCATAGAAAATAACTGGTACTTTCGCATGAATCTTTTGAAGTTCCTCATCATCACCACACGCAATAATACCTTTCTTCACTTGCAGTGCCATCTCTTGGAACGCACTAAATACATCATTAATGTCTGTAAAATAATCTGGATGATCAAAATCAATATTTGTCATAATTGCATAGTCTGGATGATATGACAAGAAATGACGACGGTATTCACACGCTTCAAATACAAAATACTTACTATCCTCTACTCCAAGTCCTGTTCCATCACCAATTAAACAAGATGTAGGGCTTGCTCCTTGCATCACGTGAGATAACAAACCTGTCGTTGATGTTTTTCCGTGAGCACCAGTTACAGCGACACTCGTATACTTACTCATAAAATCGCCTAAAAAATGATGATAACGATAAATAGGTAAATTTAATTCCTTTGCAAATTCAATTTCCTCATGCGTATCTGGGAATGCATTTCCTGCGATAATCACTTGTCCTGCTTCAACATTATTCTTATCAAAAGGTAGGATAGAAATCCCACGATTCTCCAACGCTGTTTGCGTAAAAAAGCGTTTGTCTACATCAGAACCTTGAACAGTATGCTTCATATCATGTAAAATTTGCGCTAAAGCACTCATCCCTGTCCCTTTAATTCCTACAAAATGGTAAACTGTCATCTTAAAGAACCTCCAACATTTCGAACTATTCCAACGGTCTATCTATAAGACAGTATATGATTTTCTTTTTATTTTGGTAATCATCTCGAATTTCTTATAATCACGTTCATGCTTTCTTTTAAATCCACAACAAACTTATTATAGCAAAAAACAATCCGTTATACTATGATAACAGAAAAACTGATAGGGTCAATTCCCTATCAGTTTTTCCTCTTATTCCTCATTGTCTCTTGCTTGCAATTGAACACGCTCTAAACGTGGATTTGGACGGTATTTACGTCCTGCTTTCGCTTCCGGTTTTTCGTTCAATTCTACATTATCACCTGTGAAGCCGATATTCATTTTTAATAAACTGCTGCCGACGCCATAAATATCAACAGGAACATTTTGTGCTTCAAATTCACGAATTCGCTTTTCATCAAATCCGCCGCTCACTACGATATTCACATGTTGGAATCCTTCATCATCTAATGCTTTGCGAAGTGCAAAGATCAGAGAAGGATTCACGCCGCGCGGATCAAATGTACCAAGCACTTCAGGATGACGAATGAAGTATTGATCAATCATCGTACGAGATGTATCTACACGTACTCCTTTTAACTCTGATCCAAATTCACGTGCTACGCGAAGCGCATCTGTAATTACATCGTTATTGTAATCAATTAGCACGACTAGCTCATCTTCTGGGAATTTTTTATGGTATGCTTTTGCCGCTTCGACAACATCACCATTAAACATTTGAATTAAAGCGTGAGGCATTGTTCCCATGCCGCTTTTGCCCCACCATTCATTCATCGCATGCGTTGCTTGCGCGCTCATACCACCGATATAAGCCGCATAACCATCACCAGCTTGTTGCGTATAATGATCATCACGGTCACCCATGAAAATAACAGGTTTCTCTTTCTCACCACTGCGCGCAGCTTGCACAACGTTATACACATTTGTCGCAACAGAAGTGCGGCGTGCTAAAATACCATCTATCACACCTTCTAAATAGCCGAAATACTCATATGGTCCGCGAATCGTTAATAATGTTTCAAACGGATTAACTTTATCCCCATCTTTTAAAGAATGAATTTCAAGCTCTTCAGGATGCTCTGCAAATGTTTGTAATAAAGCAAGTACTTCATCTGTTCCGCATAATACAGCATGTTCCTTTTGGAAAAATTGCATTGTCACAACGCTTCCTGGTCGAAATTCTTTAATAATATCACGAGTTTTTAAGAAATAAACCGCAGAAAACCATCCTTCGCCGACGCGCTCATCAAACTTGAATGTCTTATTTGTTAGTCGATTTATTTCACCTTGTAATTTTAATTCGATTTCTTTCATGTCGCTATACTCCCTACTTTACTATCCAACGTTTTCTCTTAGTATACAGCAAAACCTTTTCTTATACATGTATATCCTGCATCGCAGCAAATTCATCTTCTGTAATAAGGACATCTCTTGGTTTTGTTCCGCGTGCTTCTGAAATAATCCCTTGCGCTTCCATGTCTTCGATAAGACGAGCTGCACGGTTATATCCAATGCGGAATCTTCTCTGCACAGAAGACGTGGACGCTCCCCCTTGTTCTACAACAAATTGACATGCCTCAAAGAACAGCTCATCTTCTGATTCTGCCTGTTCTGTTTTTGCCAATAAGTCTTCTTGATGGAATAAATAATTTGGTTTCATTTGACGTTTCGCATGTGCAACAGACTTTTCGATTTCTTCATCTGAAACGTATACCCCTTGCACACGAACCGGTTTTGACGTTCCATTATCTAAAAATAGCATATCACCACGGCCGAGCAATTTCTCAGCTCCGCCAATATCAATAATTGTACGTGAGTCTACTTGCGATGAAACTGTAAAAGCAATTCGCGTCGGAATGTTCGATTTAATCAATCCTGTAATAACATCTACAGATGGACGCTGCGTTGCTACTAATAAATGAATTCCGCACGCTCTTGCTTTTTGGGCAATCCGACAAATTGCTTCCTCTACATCACCCGGTGCAACCATCATTAAATCCGCTAGCTCATCAATGACAATAACGATGTACGGTAACGTCTCACCTGGAATTTCTTGTTCATTCATAATTGTATTGTAACGTGTTAAATCGCGCGCACCTGCATGCGCAAACAATTCATAACGACGTTCCATTTCCTCTACTGCCCATTTCAAGGCCGCCGTCGCTGCTTTTACATCCGTAATAACCGGCGCAACAAGGTGCGGTACAGAATTATACGGTGCAAGTTCAACCATCTTCGGATCAATGAGCATCAGCTTTACTTCGTGTGGCTTCGCTTTATATAAAATACTTGTTAAAATCGCATTAATACATACGCTTTTTCCTGATCCTGTTGCCCCCGCAATTAAACCGTGCGGCATTTTTCGAATATCCGTCACAATTGGTGTTCCTGAAATATCAAGACCAAGTGCAACTGTAAGCGGCGATTCACTTTTCGTAAACACTGGGCTTCTTAAAATTTCACGAAGAAATACTGCTTTGCTTTCTTTATTCGGCACTTCAATTCCAACTGCACTTTTCCCTGGAATTGGCGCCTCAATTCGAATATCACGAGCAGCCAAGTTTAGTTTAATATCGTCACTTAAATTTGTAATTTTGTTTACTTTCACACCAGGCTCTGGCTGCACTTCAAAACGAGTTACAGCTGGACCTTGCGTAACATTCACTACTTTTGCACCAACATGAAAATTATGGAATGTTGTATTTAATAACTCTTTTTGTTCCTCTAACCACTCACTATCATTTGTCGCTGAGTGACTTGGAATGTTTAAAAGCGTTAATGGCGGAAACTCGTACGTTGGCGGTGCCTGCAAAACATTACGAACATCTTGTTTTGTTTCTACAACAACTCGGTGCGTCATCTCTTCCTGCACTGGTTGTTTCACTGCTGGCGGTTCAATATTCTGTTTTTGCTCAGTCACATTATGTGAAGGAGCCGGTTGTGACGGCATTGCTACACGACGCTTTTCTTCTAACAGCTGTTTATCTTGCTTCAACATCACTACATTAAACGGAACAAAACGTTTCTTCTCACGTTTTGGTTCTTGCGTTGAATCTACTTTGCGCTGCTCTGTTTGTACTTTATTCTGCTCAGCAATTGCATTTGATTTTTCCTCTGTTTCTTCTATTAATACATTTGCAAAGTCTTGTACAGCTTGCTTTGTTTGTTCATCAGCTTGAATAGATTCTTCACTTTGTTCTTGAACGAAACTTTCAGTTACTAATGCTTCAGCTTCCTTAGCTTCAAGCACTTCTTCTTGTATATTGGACTCTTCCATTTCTGAAGATACTTCCACTACTTCTGCTTCCTGAGACGCTTCTGCTTCTTCTGTTTCTTCTTGTACATCCAATTCTTCTGTCTCTGAAGATAACTCGATTTCTTCTATTTCCTGAGATTCTTCCACTGCTTCTGTTTCTTCTTGTACATCCAATTCTTCTGTCTCTGAAGATAACTCGATTTCTTCTATTTCCTGAGATTCTTCCACTTCTTCTGTTTCTTCTTGTACATCCAATTCTTCTGTCTCTGAAAATAACTCGATTTCTTCTATTTCCTGAGACACTTCTGCTTCTTCTGTTTCTTCTTGTACATTCGATTCTTCCGTCTCTGAAGATAACTCGATTTCTTCTATTTCCTGAGACACTTCCACTG
>NZ_JBHTHG010000108.1:0-211840 GCF_042676365.1 Bacillus sp. CGMCC 1.60114 | reverse complement strand
CTTCTTGTACATCCAATTCTTCCGTCTCTAAAGATAACTCGATTTCTCCTGTTTCCTTAGATTCTTCAGCTTCAAATGTTTCTTCTTGCATAACAGCTTCTTCTATCTCTGAAAATCCTTCTACTACTTCTATTTCCTCAGGCGCTTCTTGTGCTTCTTCTTGTGCTTCTTCTTGTGCTTCTTCTTGTACATCCAATTCTTCTGTCTCTGAAGATAACTCTACTACTTCTATTTCCTGAGGCTCTTCAACTTCTTCTGTTTCTTCTTGTACATCCAATTCTTCTGTCTCTGAAAATAACTTGATTTCTTCTATTTCCTGAGACACTTCTGTTTCTTCTTGTACATTCGATTCTTTCGTCTCTGAAGATAACTCGATTTCTTCTATTTCCTGAGACACTTCCACTGCTTCTGTTTCTTCTTGTACATCCAATTCTTCCGTCTCTAAAGATAACTCGATTTCTCCTGTTTCCTTAGATTCTTCAGCTTCAAATGTTTCTTCTTGCATAACAGCTTCTTCTTGTACATCCAATTCTTCTGTCCCTGAAGATAACTCTACTACTTCTATTTCCTGAGGCTCTTCAACTTCTTCTGTTTCCTCTTGTACATTCGATTCTTCCGTCTCTGAAGATAACTCGATTTCTTCTATTTCCTGGGACACTTCTGCTTCTTCTGTTTCTTCTTGTACATTCGATTCTTCCGTCTCTGAAGATAACTCGATTTCTTCTATTTCCTGAGACGCTTCAGCTTCTTGTACTTCTTCTTGCATAACAGACTCTTCTATTCTCTCAACTTCTTCTTTCATTTCAAATTCTGACTCTACAGCAATAGATTCATGTAATTCATTTTCACCTTGAGCCACAACTGCTTCACTTTCAAATAAATAGATTTGCTGACTAGAATCTTCCTTTAACACCACAGCATCTTGAGACGTATTCGCATGTTCTGCATCATGATTATGTAGCACTGTTTCATCGAATGTTGCTTCATTTTGCACAGGTATAAGTTCTGCTTCATTTTTCTCTAACCATGTATCAACAACAGACTTCTTAACTTCCGCTTCAATTCGTGTAGACTCTACTTGATTTTGTCCTGGTAGAACATCTTGTGATGAATCATAAAACGCATAGCCATTCTTCTCAAACCATACATCAACAACTGCTTTTCCTTCTATTGATATCTCAATATCTTCTCGTTGTTGTTTCTTACTTTCAGTATGTTCTTGTCCCCCTACTTCCGGGCGTTTATACCCAAAAATCGGAGAAACTACTTCTGTTGGACGAAACGGTCTTCGGTGACTTTCTTCTACAGAAGTAGGCTTTGCTTCCCTTACCTCTTGAATAATCGGTTCAATCTGTGTCTCTTTTTGTATTTCTTCTACTCGTCTTGATTGTCGTCTTTCTCGAATTGGTATTTCTTGTATAGCACGCTCCTCTATACGAGGCGATTTCATTGTGTTCTCCTCAAATCCTCCGTCAGGAATTAATGGAAAACGAAAATTCCTGCTCGCATGCTGCTTAGACACTTGCAGCTCATCTTCTCGTTTTTTAGAGTAGTAGTTTACACGAGGAGTGTGCGAAGTAACCTTTTTCTCTACAGGAGTCTCTATTTCTCCCAATGCTGTTGCTTCATTTTCTTCCTCTTTTTTAAAAAGCTTTTTCATCCAATCTAGCATGCTTACCACTCTTTCTACTAAATAGTAACACCCTTTATTGTATCAGTATTCGGCAAAAAGTGCAGATGAAATTGCTTTCAAATTATTTACAGAAAAATAAAAAAGATTACAAAATGAAAACAGTTTCATATGATATGGATCAAAAAAAATTCACCCCGCATTAACGGTGGATGAAGAACCCCCCCACTGATGGAAGTTTCACTCTATCCCTTACTTACCCGGTAACCCTCAACACTATCTGCTACACTTTGCAATAAAGAACGTAAATAATTCTCATCCGATA
This sequence comes from Bacillus sp. CGMCC 1.60114, assembly GCF_042676365.1. NCBI lineage: Bacteria > Bacillati > Bacillota > Bacilli > Caryophanales > Bacillaceae > Bacillus > Bacillus sp. CGMCC 1.60114. Next base: position 209,885 of record NZ_JBHTHG010000108.1, on the reverse strand, counting down.
ATTTTTTGTCTTCTTCCGGATTCGACATGAAGCCTAACTCTAATAAAACTCCCGGCACTTCCGCCCAGTTAAATCCAGACAAATCATCACGAAATTTAATTCCGTTTACTTGTGCGTTACTGTTTTCCTTCACTTTATTCACAATGAACTCGGAAGCGGTTAAACTCTCTTGATAAATGTTTTTTGTAAAAGCATTCTCTTTTGACGGTGTTAACACTGCAAAGCCTTTTTGCGCTTCATTTTCCGAACCATCTGCATGAATTCGTATAAATAAATTCGCATGATGTTCATTGGCGATTGCCGCCCTTTCTTTATTGCTTATATTCACATCATGTGTCGTTCTTGTCATGACCACTTCAATACCTTTTGCCTCTAACATTTCTTTTAATAACAAAGAGGCTTCTAAATTCAGTTCGTACTCTCGTTTTTTTGTCACAACACCTGTTGTTCCATCTGTTACTTTATATTTTTGTGTCGTTGCTCCTGGACCAATCGGCTCTAACTCTAGATTCGCTTTTCGCTGATGGCCTGGATCAATGCACACAATAAATTTTGGTTTCTCTGGTACGGTTGCTGGCGCAGGCTCTTCTTTCAGTTGCTGCGCTTTCGTTTCATCGTTTTGTACAGGAGTAGATGAATGCGTTTCATCTACTTTTTTTTCTTCCTGAGAAGATTGCTCTGCTTCTTTCTTAGGTGATGTTTTTCCAGTCTCCTTCGTGCACCCTATCATAGAGAATACAGCTACTATTATGATAGAAACAATTCTTATGTACTTCATACCATTCCCCTTATCATATTTTTCTAGATTTTAACTAATCTGCTTTATAAATACAATTGTTTTCAAAACTCATCTAAAAAAAGATAGCCTCATCATACGATGAGGCTATCTTCCTTCTTAATCCGGTTCTAACGGATAATATGTTTAAAATTTAAACTCTTGTCCAACTTCATAGCTGTCTTCTAGTACAAGAATTCCTTTTTCTTGTGGAGCATCTGGAAGCTCTAATTCACGTGCTGAGCAAATCATTCCTGAAGATGGAATACCGCGAAGCTCTGCTGGTTTAATTAACATACCGCTTGGCATTACTGCACCGATTTTCGCAACAACTACTTTTTGGCCTGCGTCAACGTTTGGTGCACCGCATACGATTTGTAATGTTTCTGTACCAACTTCAACTTTACATACATTTAATTTATCTGCGTTTGGATGTTTTTCTTTTTCAGCTACGTAACCAACAACAAATTTTGGTGAAAGATCTGCTTCTACTTTTTCTGTAAAATCGTTCTTTGCTAAAATTTCATTAATCTTTTCAACAAGCTCTTTTGTTAATGTAAGATTACCTGTTTCTGTTACTTCCATATAAGAAGAAGCATTAAAAATGTTGAAGCCTGCTGTTACATTGCTTTCACGATCGAAAACGCGCGCTACATCTCCTTTACGCTCAAATGTACGGTTTTCTAATGTAATATCTTGCAGGGCAACAATTAATGTATCCCCAATACCTTCAAGGTTATAAAAAACGTTCACTTTGTTCATCCTTTCTCTTTTTCACTTCGTTCCTTCCGATTTTTCGCCAAAATAAAGATTGGTTCGAAATTACCATCCTCATATACGAATGAAAGTGATGTAATCGGAACATGACCTTCTGCAAAAAACTTCATTGTCATTTGTGCAATAATATCATAACCGATTTTGTTCTCGATATCAGCAACAATTAATACATCTTGGTGTGGAACTGCAATAACCATATCACCTGAAATTTGTTTACGCATCTCTCGTAATAACGCATCGTTTAAAATACGGCTCGCGTCATACCCGTCATTTGTATTTAAGAAATAAAACGTATTGCCAGCGACTTCATCTCGCTTAAAATCAGCGCGTAAAGAACGAACGTTGAACAATGCCATTTCACGCACTTGTTCTTCTGTCATCCCAAGTTTTTGTAACAAGTGCTGATCAATAAGGCGATATGTTTTATCTGAATCTAGTGCATAGTAAATACGCGTTTCTGCTGTATGCTCTGTCATGACAAACGGATTTCCTTTTTCCGCTTCTTTCGGAAAGGACGTTGAACGAATGACCGGCAAAATTTTCGCCGTACTTTTTACTTCTTTATGCATTGCAACGAGCGCTTCTTCTACGTAATATACAACTTCATCAATTGCCTTCTCTTTCTTTACCTCCCACTTCGCTACGATACCCGGAAGAGAAACCGTAATTCCCTTTTTCGTATCTGTCTGTTCAATGCGAAGTGTCTCTTTTTCACTATCGTACTGAAAATTCCACTCTGCTCTTTCAAGGCGCTTTATGAGCTCGTCTTTCATCTTTTTACTCGTCATTTTCATATGATGTACCTCCCTTCCGAAAAAAACAACCTCCACATGTGAAGACAGAGGTTGTTTTTCGCATTGTAATTGGCTGGAAACGTCTTATCCCGCTATTCTTTGGCAGTAAGATCCCTCGAGGAAAATCGGGGATAACTGTCCGTAAAAGCCCGATTGGTGAAAGCTTTCCATCAGCGGGGGAACCTCCCTCCACTGATGGAAGTTTCACTTTATTTTAAGCCTTCAATAAACTCTTCAATTTGCTCTTGTGTTTTACGATCTTTATTTACGTAACGACCAATTTCTTCTCCCTTATTGTAAGCGACAAAGCTTGGGATACCAAATACGTCTAATTTGATGCATAGGTCGATATACTCATCACGATCTACATAATAGAAAGAGAACTCGCTATATTTTTCTTCTACTTCCGGCATAAATGGATCGATAAAACGGCAATCTGGGCACCAGTCTGCTGAGAATAAAAAGATCACTTTCTCCTCGTTTTTCAATTCTTGAAATTGTTCCATGCTTTCTAATGATTTCATCTATAATTCCTCCCTAAAAAAGAAGTGTGTATTTACTTATCTAATCTTCCTTTATACTACCATACATGAAATACGGTGCAAGGTTTATGCTTCATTTCTGTCATACATATATTGTCCAACTAATAGCTTCACAACATGCACAAACAAATCAGTACGATCTACGTAATTGTTTGTAAAAATGCCGATTGCTCCTTCATGGCTGCGAATATCATGCCGCTTTGTATAGTCTTCCATCACTTCACTTAATTCTTTTCCTTCTTCAAGAGGCTGAATAAATTCATCTGGCAGTCTCATACGCGCTCCGCCTGCGGTAAATAGCTTGCCTTCTTTCGTTGCTAAAGCACCCCAATTACACATAAACAAACCGTGTTCCGTGTGCATCACACCGCCTTCTAAACCAATTCCAATATCCACTTTTCCTTCTGCTAATGCTAATTTTGCCCGGTTACTTGCCCCTTGCAGCGTTTCTTCATCAGAAAACGGCTGCGCTGACACATGAGATGGTACAGACAATGAAATCATTTCAGCATCTGGTAGCACTTGCTGAACAGCATTTACTTTTGTTTGATTTTTTGATCCGACTGCTACTCTCACTGTTAAACCTCCTAATTTAAAAAGAAAAGGCCGCATTTGGCCTTTTCCACATTATACATTTTGCTTAATTGTTTCAAACGTTGTTTTATCTGTTGCTTTTACTAAATGAATCAGCAATTCTTTCGCTGCTGCGTAATCATCAACATGTAAAATCGAAGCATGTGTATGAATGTAACGTGCGCATACACCGATAACAGCTGATGGCACGCCAGAATTGCTTGTATGTACGCGTCCTGCATCTGTACCGCCTTGTGATACAAAGTACTGATACGGAATGTTATGCGTTTCTGCTGTATCTAAAATAAATTCACGAATTCCGCGGTGTGTTACCATAGAACGATCATACAAACGAAGCACAGCACCTTTTCCGATTTGACCAAACTGCGTTTTATCTCCTGATGCATCGTTTGCTGGTCCTGCATCTAACGCATAGAAAATATCTGGTTGAATCATATTCGCTGCTGTTTGTGCACCGCGAAGGCCGACTTCTTCTTGTACAGTTGCACCAGAATATAGCGTGTTTGGTAATTTTTCATCTTTTAACTCTTTTAACAATTCAATCGCAAGGCCGCAGCCATAACGGTTATCCCAAGCTTTCGCCATAATTTTCTTTGGGTTTGCCATTGGTGTAAACGGGCAAATTGGCACAATTTGTTGGCCAGGTTTCACGCCAATTTCATCTGCTTCTTCGCGGCTATCTACACCGATATCAATTAACATATTTTTTATATCCATTGGTCTCGCGCGTTGTTCGTCACTTAATAAGTGAGGAGGAACAGAACCTACTACACCGATAATCGGTCCATTATCTGTCATAATTTGTACGCGCTGCGCTAGTAACACTTGGCTCCACCAGCCGCCTAATGTTTGAAAACGAACCATTCCGTTTCTCGTAATTTGTGTTACCATAAAGCCAACTTCATCCATATGACCAGCTACAAGAACGCGCGGTCCATTTTCGTCACCCTTTTTTAAACCGAAGATACTTCCTAAACGATCTTGCACAATTTCATCGGAGTATTTGCTCAGTTCTTGCTTCATAAAACGACGCACATTATGCTCAAATCCAGAAGCGCCTTGCAGTTCTGTTAACGTACGAAATAGCTCCACTGTCTCTTTATTCATCGCGTTATCCTTCCTTCAATTCAATAATAGAATCACTCTTTTCATTGTAACGAAATTTTCGAAATCTTTCTAGTTTCTTCTTTTTTCTTCAGAATTGCATTATACTTATGTATGATAAACTATTTTTAGGATAGAGGTGAATACATGAACTGGAAAAGCTTACTAGCTGGTGTTGGTATAGGGTTTGCCGCTGGATATGTTGTTGCGAATAAAGTACAAGAACAAGCACACATTTCTTCTGAAAAAGCATTAAAAATGGTAAAACAAGCATTAAGTCATAAAGGTGAAATTACAGGTTCTTGGGTCCATATGGTCCCAGAGACGTTTGAAAAATATGATGTTACTTATGATGTATACCGTGGTGGTATTACAACGTTATTACACGATGTACAAGAACGATTTGAATTTTTAGTAGATGCAAAAACAGGTACAATTTTAGAAGTAAAAATTGCTTAATTTCAAGTCAGACTTTCATAAAAAGGGTGCAGAAATAAATCTGCACCTTTTGTTATATTCTTTCAATAATTGTTGCCGTTGACATCCCGTGTCCGATACAAATCGTAAGCAACCCGTATCTTCCATTTCTTCTTTCTAGTTCATGAAGAAGGGAAGTCATTAATTTCACACCTGTTGCTCCAAGCGGATGCCCTAATGCAATAGCACCGCCATTTACATTTACTTTATGTAAATCTGCCTCCATTTCTTTCTGCCACGCTAGAACAACGGAAGCAAATGCTTCATTAATTTCTACTAAGTCCATATCATGAATCGTTAAGTTTGATTTTTGCAGTACTTTTTTCGTTGCCGGAATAACTCCAGTAAGTCCCATTGTAGGATCTGAGCCAACGACAACTTGATTCACAATTCGCGCACGTGCTTTATATCCTAACTCTTTCGCTTTTTCACTATCCATTAAAAGAATCGCCGCTGCTCCGTCACTAATTTGACTTGCATTGCCTGCTGTAATCGATCCATCCTCCTTGAACACGGCCTTTAAATTTGCCAATGCTTCAGGAGATGTATTCGCTCTCGGTCCTTCATCATTTGAAACGAGTATTGCATTTCCTTCCTTATCGATCCCATTTACTGGTACAATTTCTCGCTTAAAGTAGCCTGCTTCTATTGCCTGTAGTGCGCGCTGATGACTCTCAAAGGCATAGCTATCTAAGTGCTCCCTTGTAATTCCATATTTTTCAGCAATCATTTCTGCTGATACACCTTGATGTACAATTTCATATTTTGCATGAAGACTGCTCGGAATTGTATTTGCATTGCCATCGCTTAAAATTGGCACTTTCGTCATATGCTCAACACCAGCAGCAATGGTAATATCCATGTCACCAGATTTAATTTCTTGTGCCGCAAAATGGATCGCTTGTTGCCCTGAACCGCAAAGCCTATTAATCGTTACAGCAGGAACTGTAATCGGAAAATTCGCTTCTAGTGCGGCAAGTCTACCAATATTAAAGGCTTGCTCAGCAATCGTCGTCACACATCCCATTACAATATCTTCTACAATTCCTTTTTCGATATTTGCACGTTTTGTAACTTCATTCAGCGCCACCGCTGCAAGTTGCACTGGATGTAGTTCACGAAAAGCACCATTTCTTTTTCCAACTGGAGTGCGTACTGCTTCAACAATAACGACTTCTCGACTCATATTTTCTCTCCCACTTTCCCCTTTTGATAATCATAAAATCCTTTTCCCGTTTTACGGCCAAGATGTCCTGCCTCTACAAGTTTTACAAGTGTTTGCGGAGCGCGGAATCTATCACCAAACGCTTCGCTTAAACCTTGACTTGCAAATAACAATGTATCTAATCCAACATAATCTGCTAACTCAAATGGACCCATTGGATAGTTCAGGCCGAGTTTAATTGCTTTATCGATTTCCTCTTTACTTCCTACACCTTCTTCATACATACGCATACACTCTAACAAATGCACTGCAATTGCTCTTGAAGTAACAAATCCTTGCATGTCTTTCACAACAACTGTTTCTTTTCCAATCTCTTCTGCTAATTCTTTTACTGCTTGTATTGTATGTTCCTCTGTATCAACCCCTTTCACAATTTCAATAAGTTTCATAATAGGCGCTGGATTAAACCAATGCATCCCCACCACTTTTTCAGAGCGGTTTGTTGCGCTTGCAATCGCAGTTACACTTAATTCAGATGTATTTGTTGCAAGAATCGTAGACTTAGAGGTATAAGTATCTAATTGTTTAAAAATCTCTTTTTTCAGCTGCAAATTTTCAGGTGCGGCTTCAATTACAAGCTCTACCTCTTTACATGCTTCCTCTAAGGTAATGGTAGAAACAATGTTAGCGAGAACTTGATCTTTGTCTTCTTCGCTCATACGCCCGGCTTTCACAAAACGTTCTAGGCTTGCTGTAATCACCTTGTATGCTTTTTGTAAACTTTCTTCCGATACATCATACATTTTCACACACTTTCCGCCCATTGCTAATGATTGGACAATACCGCTTCCCATGATTCCAGCACCGATTACTGCAATATTTTGAATCATCATTTTCCCCCTTCTTCTTTCATGACAACCCCATATTTTTTGCGATAATACTTTTCATAATTTCGTTTGTCCCGGCGTAAATGGCGCTTACTGGAATATCACGGTACCGCCTTGCAATCTCGTATTCTTCCATATATCCATATCCACCGTGTAGTTGCATGCACTCTGCCGCGACTTTTTTCGCAAGATCTGTTAACCACCACTTCGCCATCGATACCTTAGTCACGATGCTTTCACCATGCATATGTGCTCTAATACATTCATCAATAAATGTGCGGCCAATTTCAATTTCTGTATACATTTCGGCAAGCCTGAATTGAACAGTTTGAAAATCACTTATACTCTTCCCAAATGCTTTTCGCCCTTTTACATACTCCTTTGTTAAACGCAGCATCACTTCTGCTGCAGTTATGGCAGCAATCGCGACAATGAGACGTTCTTGCTGCAACTTATCCATTAAATAATAGAAACCCTTTCCTTCTTCTCCTAACAAATTAGAGGCAGGAACTTTCACATCTTCAAAAATAAGTTCCGATGTATCTTGGCTATGTAATCCAACCTTCTCTAGCTTTTTCCCTCTCTTAAATCCTTCCATTCCTCTCTCTAAAACGAGTAAACTCATTCCTTTATACGCTGGCTTTACAGAAGAATCCGTCTTACAAACAACAACGACTAAATCTGCATGAATGCCATTTGTAATGAATGTTTTTTCTCCATTTACAACATAATGATCTCCTTCTTTTCGTGCCGTTGTACGAATACCAGCTAAATCAGAACCCGCTCCCGGTTCCGTCATCGCAATGGCGGTAATATATTCACCGCTCACACATTTTGGGAGCCAACGTTGCTTTTGCTCTTCTGTTCCATATGCCGTTAAATAAGGAACGACAATATCATTATGGAGACCAATTCCCACTAAGCTCGAACCAACCTTTTCTAACTCTTCATTTATCACAACTGAATATCCAAAATCTGCTCCAGCTCCGCCGTATTTCTCCTCAACCATCGGACAAAGAAAGCCGTTTTGGCCCATTTTCTCCCATAAGGACCTCGGAATAATACCGTCTTTCTCCCATTGGTTATAGTGCGGATACGCTTCCTTTTCTAAAAATTTACGGAAGGCATCACGAAAAATGTGATGCTCCTCCTCCAAATATGCATGCTTCATCGTCTTCTCCCCTTATTCTTTCACCTCTGTCCCTTCACTACGTAAAATAAACTTTTGAATTTTCCCGCTCGCATTTCTCGGCAGTTGCTCCGTAAATACATATCGGCGCGGGCGTTTATAATCAGCGAGTTTATCGCTTTTTTTACAATATTCATCTAATATTTCTTCTGTAAGAGACTCATCTTTCAAAACGACATACGCCACGACACGCTGCCCCCACAACTCATCCTTCTCCCCAAGCACCGCAACGTCTAACACACTTGCATGCGTATACAAAAAGTCCTCTACTTCACGCGGATAAATATTCTCACCGCCGCTCACGACCATATCATCAACACGGTCTGCAACGTATAAATACCCGTCTCTATCTACATAACCTAAATCGCCTGAATGATACCACCCTTTATATAATGCCTTTTCTGTTGCTTCTTTATTGTTGTGGTACCCCGCCATTACGCATGAACCTCTCATAATAATTTCTCCAATTTCATATGGAGGTAACACATCATCCGGATCAGACGGTCCATCATCGTTCGGACGAACAATGCGAATTTCATGGTTATATCCAGCCTTTCCTGCCGAACCCACTTTTGAAAGTTGCTCATACTCACGCAAAAATGTAACGGCCGGTCCCATTTCCGTCATTCCGTAAGCCTGTACTAACGAAACATTCAACTTTTCATCGCAAGCTGTTACGAGCGCAGGTGCCATCGAAGCCGCTCCGTATAAACCGTATTGAAGTGAGGATAAATCATACTGTGATAAGTCTTCTTGCAGCAACATATTCCACATTGTAGGTGCCGCAAACATAACCGTCACCTTTTCACTTTGAATCGTCTCCAAGACAAGCTTTGCATCAAAATGATGAAGAATGATGTTTGTTGCACCGCTATGTACTCTTGGAATAAAGCAACAATGAAGCTCTGCGCAGTGAAACATCGGCGCTGTTACAAGACCGCGGCTTTTTTCCTTGTAATGTAAATAAGCAACGCCCATCAAGCTTTGATCAATAATTTCCCTGTGACGATGAAGCACACCTTTTGGATGACCAGTTGTTCCGCTTGTATACATAATGGAACAAATATCATCTTCTTTTACTTCTACTTTTTCAAAATGCGGCGTGGCACTACATACTTTTTCTTCATAAGAAATAGAAAACGTCGGCTGATCTTGATCAATATACCAAAACTGAATGTGAGGAAATTGTGTATGAATACTTTGTACTTGAGAGGATAATTGCTGTTCAAAAAGTACGATTTTAGGAGAAGCATCTTCTAATATGTAAGCAAGTTCTTGCGGTTTTAACCGAAAATTAATTGGGTTGAATACAGCCCCAATTTTTGCACAGGCAAAACATGTTGTTGCCAGCGCACTACTATTAAAAAGAAATGTCGAAACGCGGTCACCCTTTCGTATCCCGCTTTGTTGAAGTGCATGGGCAAGTTTGTTTACCTGCTCATTCCACTCTGCATACGTCCAGCGAATCTGTTTTTCGGGCTCAACAATTGCTTCCTTATCCGAATAGCTTCCAACCGTTAATTCCAGCAGTTTCCCAATGGTCATATACACGATACATTTCCCCTCTCCATTCGTTAAAACGCTTTCATTTTTTCGTTATCTTCTTTTAAAAAACGGACTAGCTTGGGGCTATTATAACAATTTTCAGAATGTTTTAGAGACGAACATTTCGACAAATAGTTACAATAAAACGTTAGACAGCTACCTTCTAAGAAAAAGGAGAGCATTCTTTGCTCTCCTTTTCCTACACCTATTCATATTATTGAATAATCCGTACTATTAGTTTAAGCGAACAAATTTATCTTCCGCTAATCTTCTTTCTTTTTTCGGAGAATAACTAATTCCTACAAACACTAGCAAAATTCCAAGAAGTTGATAGACATCAGGACGGTAATTCAAAATAGTAACATCCAGTAAGATTGCAACAATTGGATCAATAAAGACTAAAATAGCAATTGTTTGAGCCTTTAATTCTCGCAAACTACTAAAAAACAAATAAAACACGAATCCCGTATGAATAAATCCTGTAACAATGATATAGAGCCAATTTTCAGTGGTAAGATGCGTAAACTTTGACCAATCTACGAATGGAATCAATAATAAAACACCCAAACCCGTTTGAATAACGGTCGTTAACAACGGACTAAGTGTTTGAATTCCTTTTCCGGTGATTGAAGTAAGAGCATAGAAGAGTGCTGCTGCAAACGCCCATAAAACGCCTGTAGATAAAAATCCAGCAACGGTTGTATGTTGATGAATCCCTCCGACTAACAGTGTTCCTGCAAAACAAATAAAGAAGAATATCAATCCTGTTCCTGTTATTTTTTCTTTAAAGATAAAAGAACCTAATAAAAGCACAATAACAGGTGCTAAATGATAAATGGATATTGCCACAGTAATGGGCATTACTTCAATAGAGCGAAAGAAAAAGACCCAGTTTATAATAAGAAACACACCACATAATAAAGCAAGTAAGTACTCTCGGCGCGGAATAAAACTTTTATGCTGCTGTTTTGTTGTTAATGTGTGAAACCCCCATATTGCTCCTAAAAGAATACTTGCACAGAGGCAACGTACAAAAACCAATTCAATCGATGGGAGGCCTGTTTTTATCGAAAATAAACCGATTGAACCAAAGATAGCCATAGAGGCGGCAAATTTTAGTTTTGCATACATCTAATTCCCCTCCAAAGTCGTTATAATTATAACGACTCTTGTTTTATGATAAAAAACAGCCCTATACTAAGCTGTTTTTTCCTGTCATGACATGAATTAAATCTTCCCTTGTCTTCCATAGCCCCTCTAACTTTTCAGGACCGTATGCAGTTGTAATCTCTTCTACCATAATGTCGTGCCTAATATATTCAGTAGCAATCAGAACAAGAGCAGGATCAGTTGACTTTACAGCCCATTCTGAACCTCTATCGCTAAACTTAGCAATTAACGCTTCTTCTTCATCCCGAATGAGAATAGTCAAATACCCGCCCATACGTTTACTCACAATGTCTGGTGCCATGTAATTATGATGATACGTGTGCCCCAGCGTCTTATCTTTAGCTCCGAATAAAACCGTAAAAATGGGAATCGTCCCTTCTTTTTCTCGAACAGCTTTTTCAATGTCTTTCACAATAGGAGACCAAATCGATAACCAAAGTTCTTTTTTTGCAGATCGAATCATCGAAATCATTTCTTGAACAATATGTTCATACTGAACAATTCTAGTCACAACGTCCACTTTCTGATCACTTTCTAACGTTGTGAGAGAAGATTCTAGCACTTCTAATGATGTATTCATCTCTTCTTTCAACCTAGCAAGCAATTGCTTCGGCTCAACTGGTTTATAAACAATTGGATCAGAGGGAACAGTTTGAATTGCTCCTTTATCAAGTAATTTTCCTAATACCTCATAAATCATTGAGCGCGGGACGCCAGAACGCTTACTTAATTCATAGCCAGTGATGGCTGGTGATTTCAATAAACCTATATAGGCCTTACACTCGTATTTTGAAAATCCATGTTTTTGCAATTCAATAATTGCTTTCTCTTCCATAAGCCCTCCTAATAGTAGTTATTGTATTAACTACTATAAATCATCCACTATAAATTGTCTATAATTTCAGATAATTAATACATGAAAAAGTATCGATCAGTATAGACCGATACTTTTATTCATATGAGCTATCTTTTCCTTTATATATCGGCTTCATATTAATGTTCGCAAATCGGAATTTATCCACATGTATCGCCGCTTTCTTTTCTTCAACTGCTATATCATGCTTTTTCTGCTGGATAGGAATAATTCTTGTATTATACTGTTCTTTTATTCCTTGAATCATGAAATTTAAAACAAAAATTGATATTGTAAAAGCTACTAGCGGCGCCAATATAATCCATGGTGCTGTTAATAATTCATTTTTATTTAATCCGATTAATCCCGACCACTCATTTGTAAGGGAAAATGTAGCGGAACCACTCTCATCCTGCACCACTTTTCTTCCACCAATTAATACTTTAAAAAAGCCCATATGTATGAGCAGTGTAAATAACTGAACAGCTTGTTGAAGAAAAAGAATCACAAGAATTTCTTTCAAATACAGCCAAATATGCTTTCGAAACACATGCATTTTTCTAGCACCGAGCACAATGGAACTTGTAATATATTCTTTTCTCATAAAAAGGTTTATTTCCTGGCTAATGTAAAGAATGAGATTTGGCAATGTGACGATAGAAAGAATGAGAAATTGTTTAATGACAATAGCTTCCTTAAAACCTGTCTGCTCGCTTTCCACCATCAACGGCAACATAAACAAAATAACTAAAATAACTGTCGGAACATAGAAATATACCTTACATACTTTTTCAATGAACTTTTGCACTGGAGATGGTGTATATGCTAGTAAACTACCCAATAATGTTCCTAATACTAGCTGAATAAAACAGATTCCAAATACAAATAAAATGGTGAACTTTGCGCCAATAATGAGTTTAAAGAATAAGTTATATCCGCTTCGATCTGATCCAAACGGAGGCATCAGCAACGGATTAAACGGTGCGCTTTGCGAAACATTACCGTTAACATCTTTCATTAACAATTGTGTCTGAGAATACAAATCTTTTCCGTACCATGTGAATAAAAAACTAGCTAACACAAGTCCACCGAAAAAAGAAAGGCCTATCCAAAAACGTTTAGAATGGAACATACTATTTTTCATTCACAAGCCCTCCTGTTGTACGCTTTACTTGGAAATGAGCAATTGTAAACACGACATAAAATGGAATAAATAATAAAAAGATCCACCGTGCTACCGTTACAGGATTTAAAGCAAATGGCTTTAAAATAAATGACATATATCCATTAATATTGAAAGCAGCCTCCACAAGCAGAAGACTTGAAATTATAAATAGAAATGTAGATTGCAAATGATTGAATAAATGATAAATTACATTTCGAAACAAATGAACCAATAAAATATATCTTCTACTCAAGCCCTTTGCACGGGCAAGTTCTACATACGGCTTATTCTGTTCATCTAATAAAAATAAAACCATAATACGGAAAAAGTGAAGAGCAGGTACAATGCTCATCGTAACAATCGGTAAAAAATAGGCTTGTTTACTACCATATGCGTAAATATTTACAAAATTTATCCCTGTTTGTTTAAATACCCAAACAAAAAATATTTGTAGCATAAAAATTAATAACAAATCAGGAATAGATTCAATCAACACTAAACATCGCTCAATTGCTTTTTTCACTCTCAAAGAAGAGAGTACATAACAAAAGGAAAGACACGTCGCAATTAAAACTGTTAAACAAGTAGATGCTAGTAGAATAATACCCGAATATATATACGGCTCCCGAATCATATCCCAAAAAGAAATTTGGCGCATAGCCATAGGATTTACAGCATCTTCCGGAATAAATAACTTTTGTAAAAAGGTAGTAAAACTAAGTGTATTGCTCTCTATAAAGACAAACGGTACGTAACTAATCACAGCAATCACAATGATACAAATACAAAATTCCATACATTTCTCAATGAAAAACCCTTTCATTGAGAATCCCCTTGCGTCATTATTTCCAAAATCAAATAAGTTACATAATCGTTAGCCATTAAGCTATCACCTAATGACTAACAATCTTTCATTACACTTCGCTTGGTACTTCTACTTCTTCGCGTTCTAATTTTTCTACCATATGCCCTTCTTCATCCCATTTCACAGCGCGGTAATATGCATCGTGGTAGAACGTAAACCATGCTTTCTGCTCTGTTCCGTATTTCATCCATTTTTGTTTATTCTCAATTGACGTCATTGGATAATCATCATACGCCATGACCCACAATACATTTTGATGCGCATGCGTTGGCATTAGGTCTGCTAAATGCAGGAATGTTTCATTTTGACTTTGTGCAACGACAACCGCATGTCCATCGCTATGTCCGCCTGTATGAACCATTCGAATTTCATCTGTAACATTTACTTCTTCCGTAAACAGCCGTACTTGATGTACAATTGGCTCCCAATTTTCTTTCCAATATGTATTGCGTGAGCGGATATTCGGATTTCTCATTTCGTCCCATTCTGTTTGTGATACATATATTTTTGCATTGGGAAACGTCGGGATAAGCTTTTCACCTTCCCATTTTGTTAAACCAGATGCATGATCAAAATGAAGATGCGTCATAAGAATATACTGAATATCTTCCGCTTTCAAACCAAGTTGAGTGAGCGATTGTTCAACAGATGACTCTTCAGTCACCCCTTGATTTCGCTTCATTTTCTCATTCATTTTATTGTTGCCTATCCCTGAATCTATGAGCATATTTCCATCTTTCGTTTGCAGCAGCAATGGATCTGTTCGTAAATAAATTTGATTTTTATCGTTATGGCTATATTTGCGTGACCAAAGTGCTTTCGGTACAACGCCAAACATCGCTCCGCCATCTAAATGCGTATTTCCGCCCCGCAGCCACGTTACCTGTATATCTCCAACTTTTAAATGTTCCATTTTTTGTATGCCCCCTTTTCCTTTTATGTTATCATATAATTCAGAAAAGTAGTCTATCGAAGAAAAAAGAGGCATTCCTATGAGACTAACCAACAAACAAGACATTATTCAATTAATAAAAGAAGATACATGGATGATGGACATATTACAAACTGCTAAACAATTAAATCTACCTGACTGGTGGATTTGTGCTGGAGTTATCCGTTCAAAAGTATGGGACACTCTGCACGGATTTGAAGAAAGAACGCCCCTTCCAGATGTTGATGTTATTTATTTTGATGCTGAACATATTGATGAGTTGGAAGAAAAGAAATACGAACAACAACTGCTCAATATGTCTCCAAATGTACCATGGTCTGTTAAAAACGAAGCAAGAATGCACATCATTAATAACATGCCGCCCTACTCTTCTTCTATAAATGCCATCTCTAAATTTCCAGAAACAGCAACCGCTCTAGGTATGAAACTAAATGAAAAGGATGAAATTGTATTGGCTACTCCTTGTGGTGTACAAGATGTACTTAACTTAGAACTTAGACCGACTCCTTATTTTGAAAAAACAGAAGAACTTTCAAAAATTTATGAAGAACGTTTACTTAAGAAGAAGTGGCAAGAGAAATGGAGTAAAGTGCAGGTTTTTTATCATTCAACACTCTATAAATGAGAGAAGTCTTTTATAAGAAGGTATATCATAATTCCTATATTAATTTTTCTGACCCTATTTCTTCTTATCATATTAAATTATAATTTCATTTCACCATCGTGATTTAGTATCACCTTGATTAAAATTATTTCCTTCTTCACTAACAAGTTGTTATGTGCAAGAAAAAAGATGAATGGGGAATTATAATATCGTTTCCTAATATTTCACTATACATCTAAAGAGGAGTTAATCTATGCATAAGCGGAAATATATTATAGTTACTTTTTTAGTTGCTGTTATAATTTATAATTTTACTTCAGCCCCCTCAATTCAAGCGATGGAGAACTCTTCTTCTCCGAATTACAATCATTCAACAAATCATTTACCGCAGCAAGTAAACTGGAAACTAGTTGAGAAAGCAATGGGGCAATCAGGTGTGATGAAGCCAGGTGAAGTCTTTTATATCAGCCTTCCACGTAATGACTTACAAGTAAGTGTAAAGGGAATACCAATCCGGCCTAGTTTAGCCTTGGGAGGCTGGACAGCTTTTAAACAAATGGGTAATCAAACGATGGTTATGGGTGATTTAGTTCTTGCAGAAAATGAAGTTCAACCTGTCATGGATCAACTTTTCCATCAAGGAATTCAAGTTTCTGCACTACATAATCATTTGCTTGGAGAGTCACCGCGTATTATGTACTTGCACGTTAAGGGGTATGGTGATCCAGTTCAATTAGCTAAAGCGATTAGATCCGCAATGGAACTAACAACAATACCATGGAACAATAAATTACCGAATGATTCGCATGCCTTTTCTATTGATAAACAGAGGCTTGATAAAATATTTAGACATAAAGGTACAGTTAGTGGTGGTGTTTATCACGTAAGTATTCCCCGATTAGAAAAAATCATGGAAAATGGCATGGAAATTCCTCCTGCTATGGGGGTAGCAACAGCAATCAATTTTCAGCCGACGAAAAATGGGAAAGCAGCCATAACTGGTGATTTTGTGCTTACTGCTGAAGAAGTACATCCTGTTGCAAGTACGTTACGTAAACACGGTATTGAAGTAACTGCTATACATAATCACATGTTAACCGAGAATCCCCGACTATTTTTTATGCATTTTTGGGCAAATGACGATCCAATCAAATTAGCTAAAGCACTGCGTGAAGCCATAGACAAAACTCATAGTATGTAGACTGTTTCGTTCGAATGATAAGTGGGATTTCAATTAAAAAACAGATAAAGTGAAACTTTCATCAGTGGGGGCTTACTGCCCGTTAATGCAGGATAAATTCATAAAAAACGCTATTCTCTCCGTATGTTTCCACAAAAGAATAGCGTTTTTTCTTTATATAAATACAAACTCGTTTTAAACTATTAAATCAAAGTATGCCCACCTTCAACATGAAGAACCGTCCCCGTAACAAAACCATTCTGCATTGCATATAGTACAGCTTGTGCCACATCTTCAGCTTGACCTACTCGCCTTGCAGGAAGTTTGTTTCCTAAGTCAGTATAGAATTTGTTGCGCGCCTCTTCTGCCATTTTACTGCGTGACGGTGTATCAATAATTCCTGGAGAAACAACATTCACCCGAATAGGAGCTAACTCTAACGCTAACGTTTGGCCAAGATTGGAAACGGCCGCATTAACTGCACCGAGCGTTGCAGACCCAATCATGGATTTATAAGCAACAACTCCGGAAAATAAAGTAATAGAGCCATTCTCAGCAATCTTTGGTGCACCATATTTCGCGGAATAAAATTGCCCCCAAAATTTGTTTTCAAATAACTGGCGTGCTGCGGCTGTATCTGTGTCAATAAAAGAACCCCCTGATGTTTCTGCCGCTGTAACAACCAAATGATCAATTGTACCTACTTGTTCAAAAAAGGACTGAACTTGTTGTTCTTGCGTCGTATCAAGGGTATAAGCAGTTATGTTCCCTCCTAACTGATCCTTCGCTCTCTGCAACTTTTCCTCTGAACGACTAGCAATGATAACTTCAGCTCCTTGCAAGAGTGCTAGTCTCGCTGTTTCTAAACCAATACCAGAACTTCCGCCAATAATTACAATTTTTTTATTGTTTAACATGTTCATTTCCCCCAGTTTTTCTTGTTTTGTTTTGCTGAGGTTATTGTATTTCCAAAACTTTCTTTTTGGAAGTAGTGATATTTAATTCACATAGTTACATTTTAGAAAGTTTCTTTTTTGACAAGAAATGTACGCATAAAAAAATTGTCTTTCATAATAAAAAAGACCATGAAGGCCTTTTTATTTGCTTTTAAATCATTTTATAAAGTTAACCCAAATCTCTTTAATTCAATGAAAATATGTTCTAAACGTTTTCCTTTGTCTGTTAATGTGTATTCAACACGCGGAGGAACTTCTGGATATACCTTTCTTTCCACGATCCCTTGCGCTTCAAGTTCCTTCAGACGGAGAGAGAGGGTCTTCGGACTAATTCCATCCATCGATTTTTGTAAATCACTAAATCGCATCGTTCCTTCAATAAGAAGATCGCGAATAATTAAAAAAGTCCATTTTGTCCCGATTACATCTAGTGTTTTCGCAATAGGACAAATTTGTCCTGGTGTTCCTTTTGTTAATTTAATTGGCTCCATATTCTCCATTGAAACACGCTCCTGAAAAATTTTTTTACATTATTTTTCTTTATGCTATCACAATTCTATCCTTATGGTAACTATATGAAATAAATATCACTACTTCCCAAAAGGAATCAACTGTACATACAATATTAATAGCGACTAGACGCTATTTCTAAACTAAGGAGGCGATAAAATGAGTACAGAACACCGAAAAAGTAAACGGCCACCGGCACTGATTTCTCTCTTAATAAGTATCTTCGGGATCACGATTCTGATGACCGCGTGTAATACGCAAACATCAGAATACAAGACTGCTGCACCAGCAAAGAAAGATATTCAACTGTTGAAGGATTTTCCTCAACCTAAATCAATGACCATAGATCCTTCATTAGATCAAAAGAAAGCTACAGAGATGGTTCATGCTGCGCAGCGCTTTTATGCATTTTGGAACAGCGGCAACGAAACTCTGATCCCGCAAACTGTTACAACAAATTTCGTTGATAACACGTTACCAAAGGGACGCCCTCAAGGACCAAAAGGCTTAGCATTTGCATCAAGCAATTTTCGTAAAGCCGTGCCGGACTTACAATGTAACATCGAGGACTTATTAGTAACTGGGGACAAAGTAACAGCTCGGCTATCATTCACTGGAACACATAAAGGGGATTTTGGAGAGAAAAAACCAACTGGTAAAGCTGTTAACTTCTTTGCGATTGATATTTTACGAATTAAAGATGGAAAGATTGTTGAAGATTGGCACTTAGAAGATAATCTAACTCTTATGCAACAGCTCGGCGTCATACCTGAAAATTAATCTTTAGAACCCATAACACATTTATAAAATAAAGGGGATAAATAAAATGAAAAATATACTAATTATCAATGGTCATCAAACATACAGATCAGCGGAAGGAAAACTAAACAAAACATTAACAGACAACATGGTGAATATATTAAATCCTGAGAATCATGTACAAACAACAGTCATTCAAAACGGATATGATATCGAAGAAGAACAAAACAAGTTTTTATGGGCTGATATTGTCATCTACCAAACGCCTATTTATTGGTTCAATGTGCCAGGATCACTGAAAACATATATGGATAAAGTATATGCTTACGGGTTATTTTTCAAAGGATCCGAGCAATACGGCAGAGGCGGTTTATTAACTGACAAACATTATATGTTTTCAACTACATGGAATGCTCCTGAAAAAGCATTTAACGATCCAGCACAGTTCTTTGGAGGAAAAAGCTTAGAAGACGCACTCAGTCATTTACACCGAACACAAGAATTTATCGGTATGAAACCTTTAAAGAGCTTTGCTTGCTATGATGTAATAAAGAACCCAGACATTGATAAATTTATATCTGAACTGAATACTCACCTAGAAGAAATATTACCGCTGTAATTCACTTTCAAATTAGAAAAGCCCCCTTCAGAAAAAACTGAAGGGGGCTTGCAAATTAAAATCAGTTTTAATACGTACCCCATCTAAATTCCTGTTACTTAATCGTTCCCATTCCTGCAACTGTTACACTTACCTTGACATTTACATCTCCCTTTGCAAATGCCTTCCCCCATTGATTTTGGACCTTTTTCCACTCTGGATATGTGTAAGATCTCGCATATTTGCCAAATCCAAAAGGATCGATTTCGGCGTCTTGTATTTTCTTTATTAAGTGCTTGAAATCAGCTTCCAGCTTAGTTTCAATCGCTTTTTGCAGCTTCTCTGCATCCTTTCTAGTATTGAATGAAAAAAGCCGTTCTGTAATGACGATTCTCATCTTTACATCTGTATTAAATATAAAATGCCCGTCATATTTTGCCTTTGTCTTTACCTTGATGTTTTGAGCAGAGAAGCTTATCCAATCTTTATTATGATCATCCGATTTTGACTTGATTGCAATTGTAAATGGAAATTCACCTTTATTTTCGTTCTGTAAAATACGTAACAGCATACTTTCATCCGGTGTTAACGTTAATTTATATCTTCCTTTTGCATCCAACAAGGCTGTTCCTGTCAACCATACTCTCTTCTTTTTTTTCATCTCGGTGATACTTGCTGTCATCCCTTTTTCTTTCGTTTGTTCACGCAATTCTTGAAGAGTTGTTCTTACCGCGATATTTCTTATAGAAGCGGTATCAACTAATTTTGCTAAATATAAGGGAAGTCGAGGTTTATCTTTTGGATTATAAAACATTACATCCGAAACAGGTCCATCTACAGCAACAACCCGCGCAGTAACTGTATTTTTTGGATCTCGATAAAATGGGTCAAGGTACTCTTGCCAGTTTTTTCGTTTCAGCAGCCGCTTCCCAACTAAGAAGACTTGCGTTTTGCTTCCCGATGTTAGCGCCATAACCGTAGCATCAAATTTCTCTCTAGATTTTCGAACTGTAACAGATTTCACAGCAGCATTTTCCTCTTTCTGCTTTGCTTCTTTATTAAAAACAGGACTTGACATGTATACCAATAAATTATCATTATCATCTAAATCAATACCTAATGTAAGAGTAAGGGAAACATCTTCAACACTTGTTTGATCAAAACATCCCGCCATCATGAACGTTAATAGCAGAACACAACATAGTACCTTCCTTCTCAACGTATTCCCCCCTGATGATACTTCTCATATACCCAGCTGTATATCCATAAAATAACAGGTGCCATATACGTCAATGCTAATCCGGCATTTGATACTGCCTGTTGCCAAACCTCTGATTCATTCCAAGTAGGATGCTTCCAAAATATGAAGCCAATAATGAACAATAATAGAACAATAACATCAGAGCTATGGTCTTGTTTTCCACGTAATTGACTAGAACAAAATACAGCGCAGTATGTGCAAGGAATCCACGCTTTGGAAACAACCATTAAGTAAATAGCCAATAAAACCATGTCAAAACGTTCTAAAAAACGAAATTCAATTACCTTAAGCAAGTTCAATACTGGTTGGTTAAATTCTGTAATGCTATCAGGACTAAAATAGGCAAAGCAAATAAGAGTGGTAAAGAGATAAAATAACGTCGACAAAATATTCGCAATCACAATTCCATGGACGGCGTATTGCTTTTTTTGTAGAAAAGGATATAAAAAGAATGCAATATCAAATCCTAAAAAGGTAAAAACAGTAGTCGGCACAGCCTTTAATACTGATCCCCACCCGTCTTTCAGTAACGGAAAGAAATGGAGCCAATTACTACTTTCTCTTAGCGGTATCAAAAAAAACAGTGCAATCCAAAATGTCATATAAAAAACGAGTTCGTTGTATCTTCCTATAATATGAATGCCGTTGCGTGCAACAAAAAAAGTAGGAATTGCGAACAAAAATATAATGATATAGTCAGGTGTTTTCGGCAGAAGCCAGCCTTTAAGATAAAGCATGGCGTTTACAAGAACGATACCGGAATAAAAAATAAAGTATATCATGTAAATAACGACTATGACTTTCCCAGCTATTTTTCCAAATAACCGTATAAGAATGTCGCAAAGCGTGTCATCAGGGTATCTTTGAGATGTTTTAACTATAAATATACCGGCTATTGTAGATAATAATCCCCCAATAAGTATAGCTATCCATCCATCTGTTCCAGCTTTTTCCGCAAGAACTCGTGGAAGCGATAAAACCCCTGTTCCCACCTGCATTCCATTGATTAAAAAAATATATTGCATAAGAGTAATTTCATTGTAAGCATACTTTTTCATAACTTCACCTTTTATTCTGATTTTTCCCTTGGCGAATAGATTGAATAGCTCTAGCACCTTTAGGACGACTTCTCATTGTCCATAAAGGAAAACGTATAAAAGCATCCTTCATATCCGTAAAGCGAAAAGGTGCCAACGGAGTACCATAAGGAGTACCTAACGATTCAAGGCTTATTAAATGCGCAACTAATGTCATCCATCCAATAACGATTCCTACAATTCCAAACATGGCAGCTAATAGCATCATAGGAAATCGCAGTATTCTAATTGCTGAACCCATATCATAATTTGGAATAATAAAAGAAGCGATAGCTGTAACAGCAACGACAATAATCATAATATTGCTTACAACTCCCGCCTGAACAGCGGCCTGCCCAATGATAATTCCGCCTACAATTCCAACTGTTTGACCGATAGGAGTAGGTAACCGCAAAGCCGCTTCCCTCATCATTTCCAAGGTCATTTCCATAAGCAGCGCTTCCATAACAGGTGAAAATGGAACAGTCGCTCTGAATTCGGCAATAGATAAAAAAAGTGGCACAGGAATGACTTCAAAATTAAAAGAAATAAAGGCAACATAACTTGCGGGGAAAAATAGAACGACTATAAAAGCTATGAAACGAAGCATACGGATAAGCGAAGCGACTAACCAACGTGTACCGTAATCATCGACACCATGAAAAAAAGATATAAAATTTACAGGAGCAATCACTACATTGGGAGAACGGTCCACAACAGTCACAAATCTTCCTTGAAGAATGTGAGATACGGCCAAATCCAGCCTTTCAGTGAGCATAAATTGCGGAAACGGTGAATAGGGATTATCTTCAATGAATTCGATAAATTCTCCGGCACTACCGACTGCGTCCACTGTAATATCTTGAATTCTTGTTTCCAGTTCTTTCAGTACGTCTTCAGAAGCTACATCTTTCAAATATAAAATGGAAACCTTTGTTTTTCCTCGCATACCGATTATCATTTCTTTTAACATTAATTCTTCATTAGGAATACATCTCCGAATTAATGCAATATTTTGCCTTGCATCTTCTACAAACGCTTGATGCGCACCTTTTAAAGATATTTCATTCCTAGGATCTTCAATATTTCTTTGCGGCCATCCTTTCGTATCTAATTGATGTGCCGTAGTCTGACCTTGAATAAATAAAATGCTATCTCCTTGCAAAATAGCATTTTCGATTTGTCTCCATGTATCAACGATTTCAACCTGGGCTAATGTAATAGGCAGTTCCGTATTCGAATCACCGGCGCTATGCATCAAAGGACTTAAAACATGGTTTTGAATCGATTGCTTGTCTGTTAATCCGGACAAGTAGACCAAGGCTGCTTCTAATCCGTCTGTGGTCATTTGAAACCGGCGAATCACCAAATCAGGAGATTGATGAAAGAACTGCTGAAGCTGAGCAATATTCTTAGATAGATCAGTTTCGAGAAAGGAGTCCTGTATGTTTTTTTCCTGAAAATCAGTATTGTCGTGTATTGGAAAAGAATTTAAATTGCGTCTACCTTTTAACCGGTTCAGAAAATTAACCATGAATTCCAGCCCTTTCTACATGCGTTCCATATTATTTTTTAGTATGTATTCTTCAAGGAAAAATATTCTAATAACCATTCTGGCTCATCGTTTACGAACTAACAGTCCTCTTAACCAAATCTCCAAAACAAAAAAACACCTCATTTTGGGAATGAGGTGTTTTTTTCGTATGTTGAATATTGTCGACTGGTCGCTATATTGTAAAAAACGCCGATATATTTGTTCTACGCTACCTACTCTATTTCCCACTATATACCTTTGGACATTCATCTCCACTGGGTTCGTAAAAACAATGATTCTTATATTGTCCTGCATGAGGTTGATCCCACCACGTAGGAGGACAACTGCCAACTGGGCGAAAAAACCAAAGAGAATATACACCTGGCCATATACGAGCATAATTTAAACATTTTCTTGCCATTGCTTTGTCGCTCTCTCTTGCCCGTTGATAAAAATACCCTTTCGTCACTGCTTCAAATCCACCTGGCTGCTGATACACCATTTGCTGAATATTTGTAATTTGTTTAAAATCTAAACAATTACACATTACACGATTCACACCAACTGTTCCTACTGCCATCATCCCTTGTTGCCCTTCACCTTCTGCTTCTGCTCTCATAAGACGAGCAAGTAAATCGACATCACTTTCTGTATAGGCAATTCTTGTCACTATTATCCCTCCGTTCTCCCTAACACTATATGCAGCAAGAAGCATTTGTTTTAAAAAGACATGTTCCAAATAAAGTGAAACTTCCATCAGTGGGGATTTTCTTCATCCCCCGCTACCTATCTTCTTTGTTCTCTCAGAACCTTGAGGTGGGAGTCTTACTGCCCCAAAGTAGCGGGATAACAAAAAACCCGAATAGCGACTTGTTAACTTGTCGACTACTCGGGTTACAGTTAATAAATAATCTAATTATTTAACTCTTTGACGAAAGAATAGAATTCCACCTAAAACAAACATTATCAAAACTTAACCGTTTGCTGGAACTCATAATGTCTATATTCAACTACGAGTTCCAGCAAATTGTTTGTTACTCGCAATTTTTATTTTTTAATCCCTTTCATATACGCCGAAATATCAACCTTTAATGCTTGCGCTAAACGCATACCATACTCTCGATCTGCGCGGAAGAAGTTACAAATCGCAAGCAATTTTGTTTGTTCATGTACATCTTTTAAATCATTTGTTAGGTTCGCAATTAAGTTATCTTTTTCTTCTTGAGAGAATGAACGATAACGCTCACCAGCTTGTTGGAAATCATTTGGTTTCTCAATTTTTTCACGAGTTACATAACCTGTAAGTTTCATAGTTGAATCTCGATACGCTGGATCTTCAGTTGGATTTTCAGTATGACGACTTGGTTCATAATTGATTGTAGACGGTTGTTGATTTACTTGCATGAAACCATCACGTTGTTGGTTGTGTACAGCTGCATATGGACAGTTTACAGGTATTTGTAAATAATTTGCACCTAAGCGATAGCGCTGTGTATCCGGATAAGAGAATAATCGTCCTTGTAATAATTTATCCTCAGATGGTTCAATACCAGGCACAGTTGCGCTCGGTGAAAATGCCACTTGCTCTACTTCTGCAAAGAAATTTTTCGGGTTACGATTTAACGTCATTGTACCTACTTCAATTAATGGAAAACGGTCTTCTGGCCACATTTTTGTTGGATCTAGTGGATCAAACTCTAAAGAATCCATTTCATCTAGTTCCATGACTTGTACGTGAAGATCCCATTTTGGATAATTGCCACGCTCAATCGCATCAAATAAATCACGAGTTGCATGGTTAAAATCTTTGCCTTGCATTTGTTCTGCTTCTTTCGCATTAAAGTTACGTACATCTTGTTGTGGCTTCCAATGATATTTTACGTACACAATCTTGCCATCTTCGTTCACCCATTTAAATGCATGAACACCGAAGCCTTCCATTTGACGGTAGTTTGCAGGCGTACCGTAATCAGAGAATACCCATGTTAGCATATGAGTTGATTCTGGTGATAACGTCATGAAATCCCAGTAACGATCTGGTGTTTGAATATTTGTATTAGGTGCTGGTTTTAAAGAATGAACCATATCGGGGAATTTGATTGCATCACGAATGAAAAATACAGGTAAATGATTACCAACAAGATCATAGTTCCCTTCCTCTGTATAGAACTTCACCGCAAAGCCTCTTGGGTCACGAGCTGTTTCTGGAGAACCTTGACCATGAATAACAGTTGAGAAGCGAACAAATACAGGAATTTCTGTTTGTTCTTTCTGTAAAAATGCTGCTTTTGTATATTCTTTCATACTATTTTTTGTTACGAAAATACCATGGGCACCAGCACCACGCGCATGTACAACACGCTCAGGAATACGTTCACGATCAAAATGAGCTAACTTTTCTACTAAATGATAGTCCTCTAATAAGACTGGCCCACGGCGACCTGCTGTACGAGAATTTTGGTTATCCCCTACAGGAGCACCTTGGTTTGTTGTTAAACGATTATTAAGATTCATTTTTGAAATCCTCCTTTTAAATAACAATTATTTATTTAAAATTATTATAATCTAATTATTATTAAAAAGTGACTCCATTGTCAATTATTTATATAAAAATATTTTCACTTTTTTAAAACTATTACTACCAAATAATTACATCTTAGTCATCTCGCATATCTACTCTGTAATGTATAAAATAGCAAAGAAAGAATAGCGAACATACATGACAAACTTTAATTAACTGAATTTTCTGTATTTTTGATATGAAAGGGGAGGGTTTTCGCTATTCTCTCTTTGTGATTATCAGTTTAGCACTAAAAATACAACGCATCAATAAAAACAGTCAATATTCTGACAAATTCGACATTTATTGCGAGTACCATTACATATCTGCATCGATTAAGAGGCGTTAAGAGAAATTAGAACGATACTTGGAATCATTGAACTATCCCCACCTATCATGCTCATTTCTATTTAAAAAAGCTGTCTCAAAAGGTCGTTATTCAACGACCTTTTGAGACAGCTTACATGTACAACTTTATTTTGTTTTCATCAATACAACGCAATTTGCTTACCGGTCTTCCTACCTGTTGATAAACCATTTCATTTTCTAAAACTCCGATTTCAATTAAAAATAGGACATACTTTCGAATGGATACTCTTGAAATTCCAACTAATTGTGCCATTTCATCTGTTGTAAATTCTTTTCCATGAAGCGATTCTATTTGTTTCCAAACTAACTGCAATGTTTGTTTTGTTAACCCTTTTGGAAGTTTTTTACTTACAGGAGGTTCTACTTTTTCTTTTTGTAAAATCAATGCATCTAATTCAGATTGATTAATATTTTGTTGCTCCCTCATAAATCTAAATTTCTCACGATAAGCAGATAACGCTTCTTTAAAACGTTCGAATGTAAATGGTTTAATCAAATAGTCGACAACTCCATATTGCAGCGCTTTTTTTATACTCGCCATATCATGCACCGCTGAAATCATCATTACATCAATTTCTTTTTCCTTATTGCGAATATGCAATAGTAATTCAAATCCTGTATCATCAGGCATAAAGATATCAAGCAATATAAAATCTATACGAGATTTCTCTAGCACTTGTAACGCTTCATTTACAGAGTTAGCTATATGAACAAGTTCAAATCCGCCAATTTGTGCTAAATAATGCTTATTTAACATAGCTACCATTGGATCATCTTCTACAATCAAAACTTTAATCATCTTCCTATCTCATCCCTACTTTTATATGGTGCTTCAATGGTGATTGTCGTTCCCTTTCCTAACACTGAGTCAATATATATATTTCCTTTTAAACGCTCTATACTGTCCTTTACAAGATATAAACCATAACCTCGATTTTCCCCTTTTGTGGAATATCCTTTGATGAAGATTTTATCTATTTCATCTTTTTTGATTCCATGTCCTGTATCTGTAACTTTAACAATCAATTTATCATTATATTGAATGAAAAGATGTACTTGCTTAGACTCACAGTTTGCTATCGCATCTAATGCATTATCAATTAAATTTCCTACAATTGTAATGAGTTCATGATTAATGCTCTCATCAGCTGACTCTGGTAACTGGGAATCTTCGCTTATAATCAGTTCTATCCCCTTTTCTCTCGCATAGCTAAGCTTACCGAGCATAAACCCTGCTAACACAGGATTTTTTATTTTCCGCATCACATCACCAATTTCATATTGATGCTCTGACACCATGCTACTAATATACGTCTCTAATTGTTCATATTCCTTCATATGTGTTAACCCTAATACGACGTGCATCTGGTTCATAAATTCATGCGATTGTGCTCGCAAGGCATCTGCATATAACCGAATCCCCGTTAACTGCTCTGCTAGTTGCCTAATCTCTGTTTTATCACGAAAAGTTGCAATTGCACCAACAATTTCCCCCTTTACGTATAAAGGAACGCGGTTCGTAACAATTGTAATCCCATGTAAATTTTGTTCCTGATGAAGTTGCGCTACCCCCGTTTGTAATACCTCTTTTATACTTGAGTTCGGCATATACTTTACAATATCTTGACCAATAAAATTTTCTTTAATTCCACTTTTTTCAAATAACCGTTTCGCTTCGTTATTGATTAAAGTAACTCTCGCATCCTTATCGATAGCAATAATTCCTTCTTTGACAGATTGCAGCATCGTGTTCCGTTCTTCTAAAATTTTTGAGATTTCAATCGGTTCAAGACCTAATAAAATTTTCTTAATATGTCTAGCTAATAAAATAGCACCTATAATTCCAACTAAAATTCCAACACCTACACCGATGTAAATAATATATCTGCTCTCCTTGACCCTCTCTTTCACATTATCAGCTGAAATTCCGACAGCAACAACCCCTATTTGTTCTTTCGTTTCAGAAAAGATTGGTACAAATACTCGCATAGATTCCCCTAATGTTCCTTTTCCTATTGATACATATTCTTTTCCTTTCAAGGCTATGCGCTCATCGCCTCCAACAAAATGTTGACCGATTTTCCGAGGATCTGGATGAGATTTTCGTATCCCATTCATATCCATCACTACAATAAATTGAACACCTGTATTTTTTAAAAGCCTATTCGTATAAGTTTGGATTTCAGATGTATCTTTTCTTCCCGCTAAAGCATCAATTACGAGCGGTGAATTTGCCACAATACGTGCAATCACTTTTGCTTTTTCTGCTTGATTGTCTTCTGTCGTACGCTCGACATTATGACTAATTAAAATATCTGTTACAAGCAAAGAAAATGCAACAACAGCACATACTAGTACCGTAATCGTTGTACGTAAACCTAACGAATTTTTTCTTTTCCTCATCCCTCTACTATCTCCCTTTGTTCTTCTATATTACACGCGAAACCTATATTATTTAGTCTCTTTAATAAAAATAATATTTAGTATAATTGAGGTCATCTACATTCCTTTACTAGTTCCGATACAAATATACTACAGTTTCAAAAATTCCATACGGATTTCTAGATTCTAATGTAAAAATAAAGTGAAACTTCCAGCAGTATTTTTTCATCCCCCACTGATAGAAAGCCCGCTCAATCGAGCACCTGCCAGCAGTGATCCTCCACCTTTCTTCTTTGCTTTCTCAAAACCTTGAGATGAGAGTCTTACTGCCCGTTAATGCGGGATAAAATTTATTAAAAATCCATTTGACACCAAAGTGAATTATTAATAAAATAGTGTAAAATTACACCATAAAGAGATTTAACACTATGAAACAAAAAAACATGTATATACGATTATCTCTCATACAGTTAGTTCTTTTCGTACTTAACATATTTATTTTTTCCTCAACCATGCGATTTCTACCTTGGTATGTTGAAGATGCTGTAGGTTTTTTCGGGAACCTTATTACTGCTCCCTTACTATTAATTATTAGTTTAATTATGATATATCTTCAAAAAAGTAAAGGGTATGTAATAACAAAAATGAGATACATCATTCCTATTTTTACATCGATTTTTTCAATCTGTATCTTGTTCCTAAATATCACAGACTTATCCATTATAACAGCACTCATCCTTCATTTCGGAATGGTTATTATAACTATCATATTTTTGTTACAAGATTTCTTTAAACTTAGTACAAATTAGAATTTTAAATATAGATTCAAAAAAATGCGAATTAGAAAACTCTATTTCCAAAGATTATATTAGTAGTGTTTTTAAGCGTACAAAAAAGGTATCCATGATTGACAATGGATACCTTTTTAATTTAGCAAACTAAAAAATAACAATTTATAAAGTGAAACTTCCAGCAGTATTTTTTCATTCCTCGCTTTTCTCACAATCTTGAGGTGGGGGGCTTACTGCCCGTTAATACGGGATAAAAAATCCCCGCTGATTAAAGTTTTATTTTATTGTTCAATAGGATAACTTGGCATCGTTGTAATTTGTGCCACTCCTGATTCAATGGCTGCTTTTGCTACCGCAGTCAACAGATGATCTATTAAAGATTGTGACCATTAGAAAAAATCCCTTAACCGTTTTAGAGGCCATTCAAATTGAAATTGCACATTGCAGCAATCATTTAGGACAAATTCTGTATATCGGTAAACAAATGAAAGGTTCAGAATGGAAAATATTAAGCATTCCGAGAGGACAATCTAAAACTTTTATCCCGCATTAACAGGCAGTAAGACCCCTAATGATGGAAGTTTCACTTTATTAAATGAATACTCCTATGAATAATTCAGCACATAAAGGAGGTATAGATATGGACAAACCAATTGTGATTGAGGAGTATACGCCAAATTGGGCATTACAATTTAAAGAAGAACAAAAGATTATAAAAGATATTATAGGTAGTACAGCGCTTGCCATTGAACATATTGGAAGTACATCCGTTGAAGGATTAGGTGCTAAACCTATACTTGATATAATGGTTGGAGTTCGTGATCTTAGTGAAATAGACACATTTATTGAACCATTAGAAAAAATCGGATATGAGCATGTATTCCACCAAGAATTCCCTAATAGGAGATTCTTTAGAAAAGGATTGTGGAGAGCTGGAACGCATCATTTGCACATTTATAGATTCGGTAGTGACGAATGGGATAGTAACCTTTTATTTCGAGACTATTTAAGAAATCATCCTGATGTGCGTCAGCAATATAATCAGCTAAAAAAGGAATTAGCAAATAAACATCATTTTGATAGAGTTGCATATACAAATGCAAAAGCACCATTCATAACAAATATTATCCAAAAAGGAAAATTGTCGAATTAATAAGAAAATTGTCTATTTTTTGTTGCTTTATTTTATTTTTAGTGTTACACTTACAATCACAAAGAGAGAGTAACTAAAACCCTCTGTGTTCCAAGAAGTATAAATATTCACTTTTTCGCTTATTTACTCCTTTTTCACTTGTTTGACATGCGTGTGCATTTATCACTCTTTCTTTGCTGTTCTGTCATAGCAAACCAAATCCCTTGAATTTCTTGAGGTTATTTGGTTTGCTATGCATTTTGTCTAGTATTTAACTAGATTATTAACACAAAGATTTGTATGTTTTTTGCAATAGAAAAAGTCCCTTTAAATTTTCTGAAGGGACTTTTGTAGCGTTCTAGTTATATCGAGTATAAGTAAAAAGTTAAAAACTCAAAATGCGAACTGTTTTCTGCGTTGCATTTAATTCAACCGTCGCTCCAATTGGCATTGTTACAATAGAGTGTGTGTGACAGCAATCAAAATTCGCTAAAATAGGGATATCAAGGTCTCCGATTACTTCGAGTAAAATGTCATATGGTGTTAATCCTGTTCCTTGATCGTCAAACTGTTCATGCTTTCCTAAGATTACGCCGCTAACTTTATCAAAGGTACCATTTATTTTTAAGAAGCTAAAATGCTTTTCAACTAACGCTGCTGTTTTTTTACAGTCTTCGATCATTAAAATATCTCCCCTATTAATAGCAGGCATATACGGACTTCCCCATATACTTAACATTGTTGCTAAATTTCCAGCTATTAACCGACCTGTTGTTACACCTTCTTTTACACAAACCCATTCATTGAGATAACTTTTTTTGGAGCGATTTTGTGTCTGCCAATTTAATTGCTCATCTGTCCAAACAGGATATAACGGGTACTCATATGGAAGTGCTTCACTTTTTATTAGCATATCTTCAAATGACGAAAATGTATTATTCACATACGGAGGAAATTCTCCCAATGACGAAATTAGGGTAGGTCCATAAAATGTTTGAATACCTGTTTTAGCATAAATCCCCAACAAAATTGCTGTAACGTCTGAATATCCAACAAACATTTTAGGATGTTTTTTTATTGCTTCATAATCTAAATAAGGAAGTAAAGAATTTGAATTGCTTCCTCCAACAGACGACATAATACACTTAATTTCTGGATTTCGAATAAGTTCATTCAACTCTTGAGCACGATCCTTTATACTTCCAGATCGATACCCATCATGCTTTCCAGTAAGACTTCCATCAACGATACGAAATCCTTTACTTTCCATAAACTGTTTGGAACGTTTGAATCTATTAGGTGATGTATATGTACCCGGCAATGATGGTGAAAAAACACCTATTTGATCTCCTTTTTTTAACTGAAACAATCCTTTTCACTCCTATGTATTACATGTGATATCCACGTTTAATATGACTTAATAATAGTTTAGATGGTTCTGATGTAAAATGAAACTTCCATTAATCATTTTAAATTTATATATTAAATTGTGAAATAAGACGCTTTTCACATCAATTTACAAAAATGTCGAATTATAAAGAAAATTGTCTATTTTTTGTTGATTTATAATATTTTTAGTGATAAACTTATAACCATAAAGAAAGAGTAGAAAAAACCCTATAGCTTTAAATTTTTCTGAAAATTGAGTTTTTAAACCATTTCACTTTCATCGACAATCTTGTGCTTCTCTAACTCTTTCTTTTTATTTCCAAGAAGCTGTCACAAAGCTAGTACTTTGGGGCGGCTTCTTCACTTTCTCCCACACTACCTATAGGTAGTAAAGGCCCGACTAGGGCAAACTTTCCATCAGTGGTAGCTGAAGCTCCCCCCACTGATGGAAGTTTTATTTTATGTAACTTCCTCAAAAGAAAAAACCTGCGCATTATTGCACAGGTTCCGTACGATATTTTGCTTCAACGCGGTAAATGCGATTTCCCTTGCTTGAGAATTTTTCTTCGTATTCCGTCATAATATTGCCCTCAAAATCACTGTTGTGAAGATCTAAGCTAATAAACGGCAGCAGCATGCCATATTCCGCCATACTTGTAAGAGAGTATTCAAACAAGGTTTGGTTATCTGTTTTAAAGTGAATTTCTCCACCCTTTACAAGTACTGTTTCATAGTTGCGTAAAAACGTTTTATACGTTAAACGGCGTTTTTCATGACGATTCTTTGGCCATGGATCGGAGAAGTTTAAATACACGCGATCAATTTCATTCTCCGCGAAGAATACTGTTAAATCTTCTGCATCTTTATTAATTAATTTTAAATTCGGCACTGCTTCTTCAATTAGTTTATCAAGCGCATCTACAATTACACTTGTAAACTTCTCGATGCCAATGTAGTTTACATCTGGATTTGCTTTTGCCATTTCGTACATGAAGCGGCCGCGGCCTGTTCCAACTTCAATATGAATTGGATTGTCGTTACCAAATAATTCTTTCCATTTCCCGTTATGTTCTTCCGGATTTCCAATTACAAACTGCGAATATTCTTTCGTTCGGTCCATTGCATATGGTTTATGTCTTAAGCGCATAGTTCTCTCCCTCTCTGTGTTTCAAGATGTGTGTATCAAATAAAAAACCAAGTACGTACGAGCACTCGGTCCGTTTCTTTCAAGTATAAGATTTACTATTTTGATGGAAACTACAAAGTGTATTACATACAACTTCCATCAGCTCTTCGCTGACGGTTCATTACGCTCGTTTCATTGTTACGATAACAACTGAAAAGGATGTGTCAAAAATGCCACTTAATCATGAACATCAAATGGCAATCTTAAAAGACATCTTAGTCAATCATCAAAGTGATTGCTGTGGAACGGTTTCTGAGTGTGAACAATTAGAACGTCTCATTCAATCATTACTTGCAAATGACAATGTGAGCAATGAGGTCAAAACGATGTTAAACGATGTATATTACTATAGTCAATCGGGTAAATACTCTCCTGATTTAGACGGCCATATTTCTGGTCATCAAGAACAACTGTCACAATGGATTACAGGAATGGATAGTTTTTCTTAAATTATTCTGAAGCGAGTAGTTGCATTAAATATTGAAGCCAATATTCTGCTTCTACTTGCTTATTTTTTGCTGTGTACCATTGTACAAAAATCATACATTGCAGCGTAACATACCATTTCATACGGCTTAGCAAAGAATCAGTCAGTTCTAATCCGTAATGTTCAAGCCAGTCGTGCCATTCATCTCTTGGAATGTACCAATGAAGTAGCATCCCAATATCAAGAGCTGGATCTGCAATAATTGCTCCATCCCAATCAATCAAGAACAATTCATTATCATCTGTTAATAACCAATTGTTATGATTTACATCGCAATGACAAACAGCAAGATTATCAGATTCTACATGTTGAAGGGACTTTTGTAAATACTGAAGTCCTTTTTGAATGATTTCATTTTGCTTTACATCCTCTTGCAAGGTGAGAAGCACTTCTTCTAATATATCTTGTGCTTGTAGGGGCTGTTTCCCAAGCTTTTGAAGCATATGCACTAACGCTTCAGAAGAATGAATTTTTTTCAGCAAGGCTGCAACTCGCTTAGATTTCATATCTTCTGGCTCTAATCTTTGTCCTGGTAGCCACTTTTGTGCTGAAATAACATCACCATTTGTTAATCGCCTTGTCCAAAGTAGCTTCGGAACAATTCCTTCTGCTGACAATACCGCAAGAAAGGGCGATGAATTACGCTTTAAAAATAGTTTATGTTGTTCATTGTGCGCAATGTAAGCATCCCCTGTCGCCCCTCCGGCTGGTATAACCTTCCATTCTTCTCCTAACAATTGTTCCAACCATTCCATGTTCATTACCCGTTAACAATTCCTTATCTTTTATAGTTACGAAAAGAAACACCACAACATATTTCAAAACATGTTGAAGGTTTCCATCCATTCTGTTTCACTGTATGAAAACGAAAGAAAAGAGAAACAAACAAGCTGTTCACTCTTTTACTTTATTTTACAAAAGCAATATTATACTGGCAACTGATATGAATAGCCACCTTTGTCAATTCTACATTTATTATATTCGCATCGTCAAGGGTCGATTCGTCACATTTTCGCCAATATATAGGTACTAATCGGAGCAATCACAAATGTATCTCCATCAAATGAAGAAATTGGAACCTCTGCTGCCTTTATATCATTTGCAAGCACATGCCATATACCGCTATTTGGTAATGACACAGTTTGCTCCTCTGTTCCGTTATGAAAGAACACGACAATTTCTTTCCACATCCCAAACTGCTGCACATCCTGTAAATAATACCCAACAACAGAAGGAACTGTATTTAAGAAGGATATATACTGCTTAATTAGCTCAGAAGAAGCAAAACGAAATGCTCCGTGTGATTTTCTAATACGAATCATTCCTTTTATATAGGAAACATTTTCTTCTTCTCGCTCCTTTTGATCCCAGTCCATCTGATTAATGCAATCCGGGGCATTATAACTATTTTCATTTCCTTGTTTTGTACGGTAAAACTCTTGACCAGCATGTAAAAACGGAATACCTTGTGCTAATAATGTCATTGTTGTCGCGAGGCGATGACGACGTTTTTGCAACTGTTCCTCTTCTTTACTGCTGCCTGCAATCTTATCCCACATTGTCATGTTATCGTGACATTCTACATAATTAATACTTTGCACAGGTTCTGTAAATAAACTAGACGGCTTTAAATAAGGAATACTTCCTGTAAGTAAATATTGAATATGCTCTTTATTTGCTGTTTCACCAAGAGCGTAGCCTCCTTTTTGCACGTCAAATGTACTTCCCTTAATTCCATCTCGAAACTGATCATTAAACTGAGCAATGCATGGTATTTGGATTGCATTTTGCAACGTTGCTTTCTTATCGGTAGGAAGTGGTGTTTGCAAATCCCATCCTTCTCCTAGTAATATTACATGTTCTTTCACTGCATTTGTTTTTTCACGAATTTCGTTCATCGTGTCAACATCTAAGATACCCATCAAGTCGAAACGAAATCCGTCCACATTATATTCAGTTAACCAATATAATACCGAATCGACAATGAATTTACGTACCATATTACGCTCTGATGCAATATCATTTCCAACACCCGTCCCATTTGACGGCATTCCATTTTCATCGTGCCGAAAATAATACCCTGGTACAAGCTTTTCAAAAGAAGATGTTTCTCTTTCATATACATGGTTATAAACAACATCGATAATAACGCGTAGACCATTTCTATGAAGCGCTTGAATCATTTGTTTACATTCAACAATTCGGTTGTACGGATCAATCGGATTTGTTGCATAACTGCCATTTGGAACGTTGTAATATAACGGATTGTACCCCCAGTTATACGTTGTAAACGGCTGCTCCTCATCTACTCCGGCATAATGATGAATAGGTAATAATTCGATATGTGTAACTCCTAATTCTTTTATATAAGAAAGGGCTGTTAACGTCCCATCTTTTCCTACCGTTCCTTCTTCCGTTAAACCGAGATACTTTCCTTTATTACTCGCACCGCTATTACGATGAACCGTCACATCACGAATGTGTGTCTCATAAATAATGGCATCTGTCATAGAAGTCATTGGCGGTAACGGTTCATAGTCTTGTATATATGTTTTCGCAAGATTTACGACGATTCCATATGTGCCGTTTAAAGAAACTGATTTTGCATATGGATCGACCGCTTCTCGCCAAACTAGATTGACACAGACAAGAAATGTATATTGCGCACCGTCCCAGTCTCCCAGCAATTCATAGCACCAAACGCCTTTTTCTTGTCCATTCATTTCATAATCTGTATACACATCGGCGCTTTCATAAATACGAACTTTTGCTTTAGTGGCTGTTGGTGCCCACACTTTAAACTTCGTTTGATCCTTTGAATAAGAAGCTCCTAAATCATTTCCATCGTACATATATAACTCATCAAACTTCTCTGTTCGAATAACAGCACCCATCTGCAAATCTGTTTCTACACCGCGCTCATCACATATGATATAACACTGATTCAGTGTAATTGGCTCACTCACTTTACATTCATATTTTATTGCATGTGGAAGAGAGGTGATACGTTCGATCATGAGCTCCCATTCATTTGCACCTTGTTTTAAATGGAAGATGCTACTCATTCCGTACGCATGCGGAAGTAAAATTGTGATTTTATCCATTTCATCTAAATATGCTTCAAACGTACGCTGTATGTTTAACATATGTACTCACATCCTCCCAAGAGACATTCCATTTTCTATAGTATATTCAAAAAAACAGAAAACGTTTTCAAGCTTGTGCCTTATGTAAAGATATTTCATAGATTGCCTCGTACTTCGGCGCCTGATCCACATGCGTTTCGTATAATGTTACTGTTTCGACTTCAAATATACGCGGCGATACTAACGGAAGCTGGTTCTTATCAAAATCTTCTTCACCTCTCCATTTACGAGCTACGGTTATATGAGGATGATACGGACGTGTTTCTAATTGAAAACCATTTTGTTCACATATCGCATACACTTGTTTTTGTAAGTCAAATAAAGCCCTTTCTTCTTCCACTCCCACCCAAAAAACACGCGGCTGTTCTTTTCTGCCAAATGTATGAAATCCTTGCAATGTAAGTGAAAAACGTAAAATTTTAGTTAGTTGCTGCAAGTCTTGTTTCAATTTTTTAAGCTGCGTTTCCTCAGCACTTCCTAAAAACGAGAGCGTAATATGATAATCCTCTTTATGTACCCAGGAACGAAACGAGGTAAGTTCTTCTATTGCTTCTTTCCACTCCGCCAGCACATTCTTTATTTCATTTGGTAATTTCACTGCAATAAAATAATGTCTCGCCATCTTTTATAACTCCTTTGCCTGTTATTAAACTGTCTAACAAAATACATCCAAGCAGGACTTTTCACTATTATTAGTGTGAAACGTCTTCTTATTCTCCATACATACAAAAGAAGCCGCTCTCGTTGTAGAGAGCGGTTCATGTATTGTTGCTACTATTTCGCTAATTCATAAATAGCATGCGCATAAATAGCTGTTGCTTTTAGTAAATCTTCAATTTCAATATACTCATCTTTTTGATGCGCCAATTCTTCTTTTCCTGGGAATAGAGGACCGAACGCAACGCCCGCTTCTAATGAACGTGCATATGTACCGCCGCCAATTGCTAATAACTCTGCTTTTTCGCCTGTTTGCTCTTCGTATACACGCTGAAGTGTACGAATTAACACATGATCTTTATCTACGTGATGCGGGCGAGAGTCTGACATATTTGTTATAGCAAAGTTTTTTGCACTCACATAGTTCGTTAATGTTTGCAGCGTTCCTTCTAAGTTTGTTGTAACTGGATAACGAATATTTAATCCCAGTTTACCACCCTCTTCTTTCGTATAAGAAAGAAGACCAACGTTTACTGTTAATGGCCCTGTAATCTCATCTGCATAAGCAATGCCAGCTTTTTTCCCAAGCGTATCATTTGTGAATGTTTCCGCTGCTAGGCTAACAAATGCTGCACCTTGCTCATCTAAAGAAATTGTCGCTAAGAAGTTCGCAAGTGTTAATCCTGCATTTTCTCCTTGCTCAGGCGTAGAGCCGTGTGCAGAAATGCCTTTTACTTGCAGTGTAACTGTATTTCCTCCCACAATTGCTTTTCCATTTTTCTTTGCTTTTTGCACATATTGTTCATACTGACTTGCAAGTTCTGCTGCTTTTTCGCTCGTTACAACAGCTTCTGCAAAATCAGGAACCATATTTAAACGGCGGCCAGATGAAAATGATACTAATACATTCTCTCCTGCTGCATGTTCTTTTTTATTTTGAACAACATATAAATCACAAATTCCTTTTTCTGCATTAATAATTGGGAAATCTGCATCTGGTGCAAATCCCATTGTTGGCATTTCTTCATGTTTGAAATAATGATCCACGCACTTCCAATTACTTTCTTCATCTGTTCCTAAAATCATCCGAACACGTTTAGAAAGCGGCAACCCTAATTCTTTTACAATTTTCATTGCATAGTAAGCTGCCATTGTTGGCCCTTTATCATCAATTGCACCACGTGCAAAAATTTTACCATCGCGAATGTCCGCACTATATGCAGGAGTTGTCCAGCCGTCTCCTTCTGGTACAACATCAACATGACATAAAATACCAAGAAGTTCTTCTCCTTTTCCCATCTCTAAATGACCTGCGTATCCTTCTAAATTTTTAGAAAGAAATCCGTCAGCTTCTCCCTTATCCAGCATGAAAGATAATGCTTTTGCTACACCCTCGCCAAATGGTGCACCTTCTTTTGCCGTCTCTTCTTCCCATACACTTTTAATTTGTAAAAATTGCTGTACATCGTGAATAAGAGTATCTTTTCGTTTCTCTACTTCTTGCATCCAATTTATGTTTGTCATACCTTCACCTTCTTCTCTATTCTCTCTTTCATCATAGCAAACGATTTCTTATTATGCTAGCAAGGAAAGGATTAATACCGAACAATTTAAATATTTCAGATAATTAAAATTGGTTTTTTCTTATTTTTCTCAAAATTTTTTGCAGGAATTTGACGTTTTCCGTAGAAATTTAGTAAGATAGTTGATAAAGAGAAACAAAATATCAACAACTTTCTTTCTACAAACTCTATTACATGTTAAAATTTTGTAAAACTTGAGCAAGTTAGAGCATGATTTTTTTCATATGGAGTACAATGGAAGTAAAGACCTTCTTTCCTGAATGGGTCAAAAAACTTGTAGAGGAGTGGTTTTTTGATAAAACCTACAACTACTCGTATGCTAACACGCATTAAATCTATCTATATGTACATTAATGAGAAAGGCACCGTAACGACGCAAGACCTTGTAGATGAGTTCGGGATCACACCGCGAACGATACAGCGCGATCTGAATGTGTTGCAATTTAATGAACTCGTGTATAGCCCTTGCCGCGGTAAGTGGACAACAACAGGAAAGAAAGTGAGAATGACCTCGTGACAAATTTAACTTGATTTACAATATATCCCCTTTCTATACAGAGAAAGGGGATTCTTTTTCGTTATTGGAATCGGTCTCAGGGTACTATATTAATTCTCTAAACCCTCTGCTTGAGAATGATATGACTTCAGCATTTCTACTTCTTCATCTGTCAGCTCACGATATTGGCCAAGTTCTAATTCTTCATCTAACACTAAAGGTCCCATCTCTGTACGCTTTAAGTACACAACCTTTTTTCCAACTGCTTCAAACATGCGCTTTACTTGATGAAACTTTCCTTCTGTAATGACAAGTTCAATTTCAGAGACATCATCGCTTATTAGAATTGTCAGCTCTCCTGGCTTCGTTTCATATCCATCCTCTAAAATAACACCTTTTTTGAACGCTGCAACATCTTCTTCAGTAACTTTTCCAGCTACTCTCGCAAAATATTTTTTCGGTACGTGCTTTTTCGGAGACAGTAATTGATGTGCTAGCTTTCCATCATTCGTTAATAATAGAAAACCTTCCGTATCAATATCAAGTCTTCCAACTGGAAATGGATCGAAAATCGCATCTTCAATTTCTAATAAATCGACAACCGTTTCATGATTATCATCTTCTGTTGCAGAAATAACGCCTTGCGGTTTATGCATCATTAAGTATACAAACTCTTTATACTCAACTACTTCACCGTGAATCATAACCTCTTGTTCTTCCACATTCACATGATATTTCGCATCTTTCACCGGTACGCCATCTATTTTTACAATGCCGTCTTTTAATAATTTCTTCACTTCTTTTCGGCTACCATAGCCCATGTTTGCTAATAATTTATCTAATCTCATTGTTTCACACCTTCTTTTTATACTCAGAAAAAGAGAGGCGCACAATTACGCCCCTTTCGTTTTCACTTTAATCTTGAATCTACTACCAAGTTTACGCTGAATCTTCTCTAAAAATTCACCGCCAAGTACTCGTTCTATTACGCCTGTACGAAGTGTTAGATAGCCATATACAGCCGCTCCTCCCATTGCGCAAATGCCTACTGTAACCAATGCCGCAAAACGGCTTGTCTCATATGGAAGCATAAAGGAAAGGATCCATAATAATAGCTTTACAACAATCACCATCACAGCTGTTAATACTGCAATTTGAAACGTTCGTTTAAATACAAGTTCAAATGAAAAATGGGCATATTTTCGAATTTGTTTATTTGTATACCAAATGGATGCGAAGAATCCTACACCTGTTGCCACGACCGCACCGATTGTTCCAAAATAACGAATAAACAGCACATTACATAAGAATTTTAAAATAATCCCCATGCCAAGTGCAATAATCGCATGCTTTTGTTGATTAATTCCTTGCAAAATGGCTGATGTGACTGTGAATAATGCAAATAATAATGCGACTGGTGCATACCACATTAATACTTTTCCGCCAAGCGGATCAGCTTCATAAAATGCTGTATAAATCGGATAAGCCAAAGCGGAAATTC
This sequence comes from Bacillus sp. CGMCC 1.60114, assembly GCF_042676365.1. Classification (NCBI taxonomy): domain Bacteria; kingdom Bacillati; phylum Bacillota; class Bacilli; order Caryophanales; family Bacillaceae; genus Bacillus; species Bacillus sp. CGMCC 1.60114. The sequence continues at coordinate 168,874 of NZ_JBHTHG010000108.1, read as the reverse complement.
CAACGACAGCTGGTAATGTTAAAAACATATTCACTTGAAATGTTTGTGTAATTTGCTGTTTTAAATAACGGAACTTCCCTTCTGTAAACGACTTTGTAATCGCTGGTACAAGCGTTAAGCTAAATGCCGTTGCAAGCGATACTGGAATCATAATTAACTTATGTGTCCACATCGTAAAAATACCAAGAGCACGCTCTGCAATATCACCTTGTCCAATTGCCTGCATAATTGAGTTAAATGTTAACGCATCAATTTGCTGATAAAGCGGGATCGTTAATCCAACTACAACGTAAGGAATCGCATAAGCAAACAGCTCTTTAAATAGGTCAAATGTACGAACTGTTGATTCTGGTACTGTTTGATTCATAATATATTGATCTAAATGATGCTTTCGTTTCATCCAATACCAAATGAGCACAGCTAGTGCCCCGACGGCGGAAACAAACGCTGCAAATGTCGCCACACCAACTGCTGTTGCGACCGAACCCTTCAATACCTTTATTACGATAAAACTACCTGCAAGTAAAAATACGATACGAATAATTTGTTCAATAATTTGTGAAACAGTTGTCGGTCCCATTGATTGGTGACCTTGGAAGTAGCCGCGAATTAAACTCGCTGCTGGGACAACAATAAGTGCAAAGCTAACGAGACGAATAATCATTGTTACATCTTCTAAGCTGTTATGTAAACTCTGTTTCCCTAGCATTGCCTCAGCAAATAACGGCGCTGACATATACAATACGAAAAAGGAAAGAATCCCGCTCACAATCATCATAATCATACCTGAGCGAAACATTCTTCGGCTTGTTTTATAATCTCCAAGCGCATTATACTTCGAAACAAACTTCGAAACTGCAAGCGGCACTCCTGCCGTTGCGATACTTAAAAAAATTGTATACGGAATATATCCATACGTATACAGCGTCCCGCCTTCTGTACCAACTAACGCATGAAACGGAAAGACGTAAATCATACCGAGGAACTTTACTAAAAATGTCCCAAGCGTCACAATAAGCGTTCCGCGTAAAAATTTTGAATCGGACATAAAAAAATCCTCCTCCATTATTCAAAACGCTGAACTTAACTTTTGTATTGTACCACAATTTCTCATGTAAACAGTACCTTCCCTTATTTTTCTTTTCTATGAAAACGTGATATTCTTGAATGCAGCAAAACAAGAAAATGAGGTCGATTTATATGCATTATGATGTAATTGTCATCGGAGGAGGTCCTTCTGGATTAATGGCAGCAATCGGTGCTGCAGAAGAAGGTGCACGCGTCTTACTTCTTGATAAAGGCGATAAATTAGGAAGAAAGCTTGCGATTTCTGGTGGAGGACGCTGCAATGTGACAAACCGTCTCCCGCTTGATGAAATTGTAAAACATATTCCTGGAAATGGTCGTTTCTTATACAGCGCTTTTTCTATTTTTAATAATGAAGATATTATTCAGTTTTTCGAAAACCTTGGCGTGAAATTAAAAGAAGAAGATCACGGCCGCATGTTCCCAGTATCGAATAAAGCACAATCAGTAGTCGATGCTTTATTAACACGCTTAAAGGAACTGCGCGTTACGATTCGTACGAATCTTCCTGTTAAAACAGTAGAGTATGAAAACGGGCAAACAAAAGCGGTTATTCTGCAAAATGGAGAAATTCTTGAAACAAATCATGTTGTAATCGCTGTTGGTGGTAAATCTGTACCGCATACGGGCTCAACTGGTGATGGCTATGCTTGGGCTGAAAAAGCTGGACATACAATTACAGAACTATTCCCAACTGAGGTACCGATCCTTTCTAATGAACCATTTATTCGTGAACGAACATTACAGGGCTTGGCACTGCGTGATGTAGAACTAAGCGTGTTAAATCCAAAAGGAAAAGCTGTTATCTCTCATAAAATGGACATGCTCTTTACCCATTTCGGTATTTCTGGCCCAGCTGCTCTTCGCTGCAGTCAGTTTGTTGTGAAAACGATGAAAAAGTTCAAAACAAACATAGTAACAATGAGCATTGATGCACTGCCAGATGAAAATAGTGAACAACTCTTCCAGCGCATGATGAAACAAATAAAAGAAGAACCGAAAAAAGGATTGAAAAATGTACTGAAAGGTTATGTACCTGAACGTTATTTCTTATTCCTATTAGAAAAAAATGAAATTGACGGCAGTCAGCAATGCGGGCAAATTTCTCACGAAAAAATCCGTGCTCTTGCTACAGACTTTAAAGGCTTTACCTTTACCGTAAATGGAACGCAGCCTCTTGAAAAAGCGTTTGTAACAGGCGGTGGTGTTTCTGTCAAAGAAATTAATCCGAAAGAAATGTCATCAAAACTCATGAACGGCTTATATTTCTGCGGAGAAGTTCTTGATATTCACGGCTATACAGGCGGGTATAATATTACTTCTGCACTTATTACAGGCCGAATTGCTGGAATGACTGCTGGTCAAAATGCTAACATATAATAGTAAAAAATGTCAGATATTGTAAAATCACCGATGTATCAGTATGAAAGAAACAAAGGGGTAAACAGATGAGAAAAAAAGTTATGATATCTTTAATGTTAATGACATTCCTCTCCGCCGTTGAAGGAACAATCGTTAGCACAGCTGTACCTCGCATTACAAGCGAATTATCAGGCGTAGGCCTCGTAAGCTGGGTATATGCGATTTATATGTTAGCAACCGCAGTAACAACACCGATTTATGGGAAGTTAGCAGACTTATTTGGGCGTAAAAAGGTACTATTAATTGGTGCAACTATCTTTTTAATCGGCTCTACATTATGCGGCCTTGCAGCGACAATGGAACAATTAATTCTTTTCCGCGCCCTGCAAGGGTTAGGTGCAGGAGCTGTCATGCCAATTACAATGACTATTATTGGTGACTTATACAGCGAAGCAAAGGACAGAGCAAAAGCACAAGGGTGGCTGAGTGCTGTTTGGGGTGTATCTGGTGTTGTCGGACCATTAGTTGGCGGGTTTTTAGTCGATTCACTCTCTTGGCGTTATATCTTTTTCTTAAACATTCCATTTGGAATCTTTGCTTGTGTGATGATTGCGATTTCTTATAAAGAATCTATCACACCATCAAAACACCATATCGATTATCCAGGTGCTGTTATCTTCTCACTTAGTACGATTGCCTTACTTTATGCATTATTAACGGGAAGTCAGCATCAAAACTGGGGAGACATCACAATTATTGGCCTGCTGCTATTCGCAGTTGTCGCATTCATCATTTTCTTACTCATAGAAAAAAAATCACCAGAACCATTAATTCCATTAGAACTTTTCTCTAATCGAGCTGTATCTATTGTGAACGTATTAACGTTAATTGCTGGTGGTATGATTATTAGTATTACAATGTATCTTCCAATTTGGACCCAAGGTGTATTAGGCAAAAATGCAACAGAAGCCGGTTTGATTCTCATGCCAATTCCAGTCCTTTGGACAGTTGGAGCCATGCTATCTGGTAACTTAGTTGGCCGATTACAAACGAAACAAATTATTTTACTTGGCGGCAGCATTTTATCGGTTGCAACATTCCTATTATTTGCACTATCTACTCATTCGCACCCATCTCTCATTTATATCGCAATGGGTCTGTTTGGTTTAGGAATGGGACTTGTGACACCAATCTTTATGGTGACAATTCAAGCTTCTGTCCCTGCAAATAAACGCGGAACAGCGGTCGGTTTAAATACATTTATTAATACATTTAGCCAAACGCTAGGAGCAGCTGTATTTGGAACGATCTTCAATACAATGATTCACGGTGCAGGAAACGGAAATGTAAACTTAGTAACCTCAGAACACGGAAGTACCGTATCAGGATCGCAAGAAGTGTTAGCTTCTAGTGTTCATATTATCTTTAGCGGCACGTTTATATTAGCTGTTATGAGTTTACTCATTTCATGGTTACTCTTAAAACCGAACCAAGAAAATGCTGAATCACCTAAGCAAAAGGCTGTAAATAAGTAAAAAACTATTCATATCGTGTGTTGTCGAATGATCGATATATCGTAAAAAGCACCGATATATTCATATGAAAACGAGAATACAAAAAAGACGACTTCCCGTCGTCTTTTTTGTACTTTTTCTATTTAACTTCGGTATACAACCATTGCTGAGAAACAATAAATTTGACTCTCTTCATCATTGTTCGAAACCGATACTTGGTATTTAATATCTACAATTTGTTCTTCATCCATCTTCTTTAAAAAGACATTGATCGCCTCTTCTAAATCCTTTTCATGACTTTCATCAAATATCTTTACTCGAATCACATTAACACCATCCTAAGTCACAACCTTCTACTGCTGGACTATTATCTCGGCGCGTATCAATGATGCGATAAAACTTACCATCTTCATACAAATAACCATCTTCTAATACATACTGCTTCTCTTCAGTATAGACATAAAATTTACCAATCATAAATTTATTAGAGTATAATTCCAAATAATCTGTCTTAAATTTCGCTACTACCTTGTCTGTAATATCGATTTTAATTGTGCGACTCATCCCCCACCCCTCCTTTCGAAAAAGAACGGATTTGGTTTATTGTATTAAGAATTTTTTATTTTATGAATGAAATTTAAGAGGATATGCTAAGGAGAAAAGAAGAAACTTGAGGTAAACCTATAAACTATAAACAAAATAATCGTTCTCCGTTTTTAATAAAAATTTATAACAATAAATTTTGTAATATAGAACCCCCGCTCCGTTAATGAGCTTGCATCTTTAATCGCGAGAGCGCAATCCCTCTGTATTCATGAGTACAATTCTCCATCCATCAGGGTCTTCTATTGTAATTCCTTTTTCTTTCCAATAAGGATTTTCCGGCTCAACTTCATCATATCCCATTGTATTTAGTCTATGATGTATTTTTTCGATTTCACTTTTATCAGGAAAATAAAATACAAGTAAGTTATCTTTTGTTGGAGCAGGACATGGACTTCCATTCATATGCCTTGTAAACTCTAAATGATATTCTACACCAGGTAATCCAAACATTACCCCATCATAGTCTTCATGATTATGAAACTCGCCTATGCGTTTTAACCCCAATCCTTCTTCGTAAAACTTAATTACTTCTTCAAGTTTGTCTGTCGGTCTTGCTATTCTAAACTGAATCCATTTTTTCATATAAATTCCTCCCTCTATGAATTCAAGAGCACTTTCATCTACTACTACTATAAAATAGCGATATGCTTCTTAAAATCCCCCATTAGAGTTAGAACGAGGTACGAAAATAGGAGTATAAAACAATCTTTAAGAAATCAGTCTTCTTTTCAAAACAATATACACACTTAACAGCAACATATATCCAAAACTAGCAACCATAATGATAACTGGTATAGGATAAAATTTAGCTGCATATACAAAAAAATCGATTTGCAAGATGTCATGGGAATCTAAAACAGGCCCTTTGAAATAATTCGTAAACTTAGCGGAATATTTCCAGTCAAATGAATCCTCAATTAAATTACTTCCTTCATACCAACTGATAATAGTTGAAACGATGAAGAATATAAGAGCTACTCCGAATTGAACCATGTATCTTATTTTCACAGAACTCTCCTCTTTCTATGTATTGAAACGATAAGTGTTGTTACAATGTAAATAACAGTACTAGCTATTGCAAGAATAGAACCTTTATATTTTTGACATACAAATCCACCTCAACACAAAAATACATAATATCCCATATATTCATAATAGAGGTTGATAGAGTGTGGTTCAATATCCCATTTTATAATGGGGTAACACCACATGCCTATCAAGCCAACATCGATGATTTGAAATTTCATAAAAAAAGAGCTTATAGTAATATAAGCTCTTTTTTTGGTATTTAATTCTCTTAGGTTGATAGCAATATGATGCTATCTCTTAATTTTAAGATAGAAGTCCGAGATCTCTTCTATTATTGCCTAGGTTGTGATTTAACGCTTGTAAGATGAGCATCAAACATATCAATTATTTCAAGGAATCTATCAGCTTCACGGAAAACATGGTCTGCTAATAGTGGATGAATGATACTCTTTATTTTACATTGCTCAATTAAGTCACGTGCCGTTTTCTTAAAATCCCGAAGAGCTGTGACTGACACACGATTTTGATCCAGGAATTGATCTAAAAGAGGAACTGTTTGAGATTGTGGTTTCATAGATTCTAAGTCAATTGCTTGATACATCAATTGATCAAAATCATTGCTGAAATTCCGAGCCATATCTACAAGCTTTCTTTCCGATGGATCAAGAAGATGACCAATAAATTTAGCATGGTCTGCCATAATCCTTAAAAAGAAAACATTTTCTTTAATAATAGCATCAGGAAGAGCATCCAATTTACCTTCATTTAATTCAACTAAACGATTTCTAAAATAATTAGCTTCCCTACTTGTATGATCAACTAACAGTGGAAAATTATTTTGCCCTGGCAATTTACATGTGAGAATTAATCCTAGAATTTTTCGTTTAAATCCGAAAATATTAGTTGCAGCTTGTTGTACTTCTGAATTAAATCTTTTTATTTGTCCAGGATCTGTTTGATTTGTATAGGAATGTGCAATTTGTTCGATCTGTTCAAACAATCGGTAAAATTGATTAGCCTCTTGGATTAGTTGAGTATCCTCACATCTAAACCCCAATCGAAGAAATAAAGAATGCTCTTTCATGATTCTAGACCAAAAACGAATTTCATTTAATGATCGTTCAACAAACATTACAGATGTAACACCCGTATCAGGATGTATCCTATTCATTTTCAATCCCTCCAGTAATTACTATGCTAGTTCTATTCTTATGAATAGATATATAAAAATACCATCAATAAAAGCTCCGTCTGGCTATAAAAATAATCTTATTTTTTTCTATTCATCACAACATAAATAATCATTCTAATTTACTTACCAAACAGACGACTCCAAAGTGATTTCTTCTGTTCTGAAGCTGCTGCTATTAGGCGCTTGCGTTTTAATTATTAAAAACAAAAATAAGACAAAAAAGCTACCATTTAACAGCAAGAGGGATTTTCGTATTAACTTTATTCCGCTACTTTTGGGCAGTAAAACCCCACCTCAAGATTCAGAGAAAAGCAAAGAAGATAAGTGGGGGATAACTGCTGGCATGCGCCCGATTGGTTCAACTAACCATCAGTGAGGGATACCCCTCCACTGATGAAAATTTCACTTTATTTATCACCCGGAGCGGGCTGATCTACGCCCTTAATACGATGTTTATGTCCGTCATCTTCCGTCGTATAAAAATCGTAATAATGTACATGCATCCCATTTCCAACTGGAATTGCTGGTCCTGAGTACGCCTTATAATAGTGCGTATGCCCATCTTCGAACAAAACATATCCTTCTGTATAATGTATATGCCCACCCTCTTGTGTCTTAATAGGCGGAGATATTACATCTAGACATTGATGTACATGTCCTGCATCAACAGATGTATAATCCACTGACCCATGATTATGATGTGATACAAACCCAGAAACAAAATCATTTTTTCTTACCTTTCTCATTCCATCCATTCTCTTCATTCCCCTTATGTATAAAGTTACACTCTATAAACTAGTATGCTTATACTATCGAGATAATTCCTCTCTCATTTATCCTGCTGCTTTTGGAAAAGGGGAGCCTGATTGGTGAGAGCTTTCCATGAACAATCTCTCCTAAAAAATAGGCTCTGTTATAATATTTTGTTGATTTTCTGTAAACGTAAAGTAACTCCAAAATATACAATGAAAGTTAATTTTGGAGTTACTTTTTGTTTACTTCACTTTTTTCGGCACTCTGCATCTAGGTCTTGGCAAAAAAATAACGAATGAAGAAATTGAATTATCTTGTTTTCGAAATGGGATAGTAGAATTCACAGTGAAATGTAACATGATTCAATTTAGGGATTCATTATTTTCCACATCCAAAAAGGTCATAAGAGATTTTGATAGAAAAAAGTGGGATAGTGAAGAGATTGAAGAATTATGGAATTTAATAATTTATTTAGATAAATATCCTATCATTTGATATCTCTTATATAACTAACGAATGCGTTAGTTATACAACATTTAGAGGGTAATCATTTGATTATCCTCTATTTTATTAAAAAGGACTAATTGACTGTAAAAAAGAATAATAAAAAGAAGGTACGTGAAAAGTTTTAAATTTGATGAGAGGTGGAGATTCGTGAAAGTACACGATTGTCCTAATTGTAATACCTATAGTAGAGAATGTATTATTGTCATCCAAAATGCTCCGAACTTTTCGGAAGAGATATTAAAGTGCAGTATTTGTTCCTGGAGCGGTAAGTGGTCGGACATGACAGTGCGGGAGGTTATATTGCCGGCGATTCCAGGCGGGATAGAGATCCCTGGCGTCGAACCAATTACTGATTATTATGTACTTCATTCAGATCAAATTAGAATTACTTATACAGGAGGTTGTTGCCCTCATTGTGGTGGAAGTGACCCTTTATGCTGGTGCATGACTTAATAAACGATTACCATGAGACTCTTACTCGAAGTTGACGATTAGACAGTGCACTTACATTTACCTTAATTGTTTATATACCTTTATATATATCACTAATAGTTTATAACCTTATTGAACTAACGCATGCTTTAGTTCAATAAGATCGTGAAAGGACTGTCAAAATTTTGACAGTCCTTTTTTCAAATATTAAATATCAACATTTTTCTTTAACAGAGCCAAAAAATAAAAAAAAGGTGTCTCCAAAATTGCGACTTGGAAACACCCTCTTCTACTCTTTATCTATGATTTAGCATTGCAAGTAACTTTTCTTGACTATACATCCACACTGTAATAATTAAACAAGCAAGCGCTACTTCTGATAACGCCATAAATCCAATTGCATAGTGTCCTGTTAATTGAAATAGTAACGTTAAAATTAATGGTGGGAAGAAACCGCCAAGTCCCCCAAGTGCCGATACAAGACCGTTTACGATACCAGCTTGTTTCGAGAAATACATTGGTACAAGTTTAAAGATCGTTCCGTTTCCAATACCAGCGCAAAATGCAACTAATAAACAGCCAAATGTATATACGTGCATGCTTGGCATAAAGGATAAAATAATGCCTGATAATGTTAATCCAATAAACACAAAGATTAAAATTTTAAATGGATTAAATTTGTCACCAAGCCAACCCCCAATTGGACGCATGATTGTTGCTAGCACGATAAAACCTGCTGTGCGTAATCCAGCATCTACTTTAGCTAAGCCAAAGTGAGATACAAGAAAGTTCGGTAAATAAACTGTAAATGCGACGAACGAACCGAAAGTTAAGAAATAGAAAATACATAAGAACCAAAGTTTTTCATTTTTATATACACCTTTAATTTGTTCCATTAATGGTGTATTCACTTTTTTCTCGTTACGATCCCCTAACAGAAAATTGAGCAGTGCAAATGCAGCGAGTAAAATTAAGTACATTTGTACAGTCGTTCTCCAGCCAAATGAAGTTGCAAGTACTGGTGCAAGAAACGATGTAACCGCTGTTCCTGCATTTCCTACTCCATAAATTCCGTTTACAAAACCATGCTTTTCTTTCGGATAATATTTTGGAAGAGCTGTTACCCCAACAGAGAATACAGCACCACCAACTCCGGCAAATAAACCACCAATAATTAAATCTAGCATCGATGTTGCTTTACTAATATAGAAAACAGGGAATAATAGAATAATAAAACTAATAAAGAATAATTTTCTTGCTCCGAAACGATTTGTCCAGTAACCAATTGGAATGCGAAGAATAGATCCTAAAATAACTGGTACTGCTGTGACAAGAGAAATCTGTCCTGCTGTTAACGCAATGTCTGCTTTAATAAATGGCATTAAAGAAGATAAAATAACCCATACCATAAAGCCCATTACAAGATTTGAAGTTTGTAATCCTAACTGAAAATTCGGATTTTTCATCAGTCTCTCCTCCAATTTTGTTCAATATTTCACAATTTCTATTGCTTCCCTCCTACCTAATCACGATAGAGCGTGATTAGGCAGGAAAGAATCAGCCTCCACTTACCGGTGGAATCAATGCGACAACATCACCATCTTGAATGATATCATCTTCATTCACATATTCTTCATTAATTGCTACCATTGTGTGCTGTGAAAGGGATACATTGTAGTCTTTCATCACAAGTTCCTTCAATTCTGATACGGCAAGATTTTGTACATCGATTTGTAATCGATGCGCTCCAGCTTCTTCTTGTAAATGAGCAAATAATAATACTGTAATCATTTCATATTCTCCTTTCCTGGTTCTCCCTTTGGATACGACGTTTGTTCTAATTGATCACCAATCCATTTCTCACCGTCTTCCCAAAATTCTTTCTTCCAAATTGGAACAATTTGTTTAATACGCTCCATAATGTACTCATTTGCCTCATATGCCGCTTTTCGATGCGGCGTTGATACCGCAACAACTACGGCAATATCAGAAATTTGCAGTGTGCCAATGCGATGTGTAATCGCCACATGTGTTCCTGGCCATTTTTCTTTCGTTTCCTCACCAATTTTGGCAAGCATCTTTTCAGCCATCGAACGATATGCAGCATATTCTAAGTAAAGTGTACGGCGTCCTTTCGTAAACTCGCGCACTGTGCCAGTGAATGTCGTCACAGCACCGCATTCACGGCGAATGACTTTCTTTGTCACTTCTTCAATGGAAATGGGCGTATCCACTACTTCAAAATACGTATTTGTCATTTTGCATCCCTCATTCTTTGTACGAACCAATCTATATACTCTTCATCTTCTGTTATATGAAAAACTTTATAATTTTCGTGCCATGTTGTCGGTGCCTCATTCCATGTAATAACGGCGATCACATTTCCCACACTTTCTAATAAAGAGGCATCTTCCTCTGACCTAAGTAAAACAACTTTCGGGTATGGTTCTTTTTTATATCCTTCAACGATAATGACTTCTGCTTCAAAACATGTATATAAACGAATGATTTCTTCTAAAGACCAATGGCTCGCAGCAGATAAAGACAATAATCCGTCTCCTTCTACTGCACTGACGATCGCTCCAGCTTGGCGATGGCGTTCGCTATCTTTTTGCAGCGGCAGCTCTGGATATCCTCCGTGTCCATGATGCTTAATCGTCCCTACTCGCACACCTTCATTCGTTAACGCCTTAACCAGTTTCTCTGTCACTGTCGTCTTCCCGCTATTTTGATAACCTACGATTTGTAAGACTGGAACGGTTCTTTCCATGGCCACTCACTTCCTTGCTCTGCTTCTAGTAAAAGGACAGTAACAGTCATCCCCTCTTCAAAGCCGCGCGTACCACCTGGTAAGACGATAAACGCATTCGCATCAGCGAGTGAAGACACAGCACTTGATTTATCCAGTCCAACTGGCACTGCTTGCAGTTGTCCGTTTACTATTTCTACTTTTCCTCTAACAAAACGTGTAAATGGATTTGCTTTTGGAAACCCCTTCGTTAAAATGGCATCGCCGCGATACATATGAGGCTGCTTCCTATGTAGAAATGTCTGAACAATAGGACGCACAAACAATTCAAATCCAACATAGCAAGCAGACGGATTACCTGATAATCCAAATAATAATTTTCCGTTTACTTCCGCTACCGTCGTTACACTTCCTGGCCGCATCGCTACTTTATTGAACAGTACATGCGCTCCAAGCTTCTCATAAATAGCCGGTAAGTAATCATAATCTCCAACTGACACACCGCCTGTTGTAATGAGAATATCGACTTCTTCCATTGTCTTTTTTACCATTTCATAGCAAGTATCGAAGTCATCTGCGAATTGTCCATAATACCGGACAGTGCCGCCCGCTCGCATAATTTGCGCAGCAATCATATAGGAGTTGCTGTTACGAATTTTTCCCGGTTCAAGCGGCTCATGAACTTCTAACAGTTCACTTCCCGTTGTTACAATTCCAATAACGGGACGCCCTGCAACAGTTACTTCACTATAGCCAAACGTTGCAAGAAGCGCTGCCACTCCTGGATTAATCACTGTTCCCTTTTCCACAAGTACATCATGTTGCTTTACATCTTCACCTTTAAATGAAATATTATCGCCTGATTGAAACGGACGATTCAACTTCATATATGTTTTCTCGTCTTTTTGAAATCCTTCTGTAAGCTCAAGCATGACAACCGCATCACAACCAGTTGGAATCGCTGCACCGGTCATAATGCGCACCGCTTGAAATGCCTTCACTTCCTCTGTAAAAACAAAGCCCGCACCAATTTCTCCCACGACTTCAAATTCCACTGGATATTCAGAGCTCGCTTTCTTCGTATCTTCTGCGCGAATGGCAAAACCATCGTACGGAGACCGGTCGAAATGAGGAACATCATGATCCGCTACTACGTCTTCCCCAAGAATTCGTCCATAACTTTCTGTAAGCGGTACTCGCTCTGCGTCGCCATGTTTTGCATATTTCATCACATGTGCCACTGCATCGCTAACTGCAATTGGTATTCGTTTTTCTAGCATCATTTTCACCCCACATTTGCAAAATATCACATCTTCGTTACAATTTTTGTTGTACAATGCTAATCATAATAGCAATTACTTCAAGGAGGAATTTCATGTCTTCATTTACTCATTTTAATGATCAAGGCCGTGCCAAAATGGTCGATATTAGCGATAAGAAGATTACCGTGCGAACAGCTATCGCTCGTTCTAGCATCATAGTGACGAAAGAAATTTATGATAAAATTACCCATAATGAAATCGGAAAAGGCGATGTTCTAGCGGTTGCACAAATCGCTGGTATTATGGCAGCAAAGCGTACTTCTGATATCATTCCGATGTGTCATCCACTCCTTCTAAAAGGTGTTGATATTTCCTTTGACTGGAATATTGCAGATGAACAATATCGTTTACTTATTGAAGTAAAAGTGAAAACAGAGGGCAGCACCGGCGTTGAAATGGAAGCTTTAACTGCAGCTTCCGCTACCGCTCTTACCGTATATGACATGTGCAAAGCTGTCGATAAAGGCATGATCATCGGTGAAACATACTTACTTGAAAAAACAGGCGGCAAAAGCGGCGATTATACAAGAAATCAGTCTTAAACTCTTTCATCGAATCCAAGGGGGCGTCCCCTTGGATTCACCCTATATAACGAGCGTATAATCGCTTTGCCACTTGTATATCATTTGTACCATGAACAAAGGCTCGCCCATCTTGGAATAAAACAAAGCGATATTCATCGACATGAAATGATAATAAGTACGGTGTCCTCTGCATCGTTACGCTCTTTTGTAAGCGCTTTTCTATTTCTTCTAAGTTAAGAAGCTGATTTATGCCTGGGCGAATCTGAACTGTATTTCGACCGCACAGCACTTCTGTTTTCATTTGTGCCTCAAATGTTAAGCTTGGATATGTACGCAATTTACCGCAAGACAGACAATTCTCTTTTTTCTGCCTGTTTACTTTAAATGCCATATACTGATTGTTCCAAAGATCGAATGTTACCATCGTTTCCCGTAATGCTTCAAAATCTCCAACTAGTATTTTTAAAGCTTCTGCAACTTGATAAGCAACGACCATTTGCACAGCTGGTTGAATAATCCCCGCTGTATCACACGTTGCGCCGCTCGTTGGATGCTCCATTAAACATCGAAAACATGGTGTTTTCCCTGGGATAATCGTATACGTTACACCATAACTCCCTACACAACCACCGTATATCCACGGAACGTTATACTTATGTGAAATATCGTTAATAAGAAGACGCGTATCGAAATTATCTGTTGCATCTATGATTACATCCACGTTCTTAACAAGCTGTTCCATTTCTTGCACCGTTACATCTGTTACAACTGGCTCGATATCTACTTCAGAGTTAATCCGACTTAAATGCTGCGCCGCTGCAACTGCTTTCGGTACATAACGATTCGCATCTTCTTCTGTATATAATTGCTGCCTTTGTAAATTGCTCCACTCGACGTAATCACGATCCGCAATCGTCAACTTGCCAATTCCCGCCCGGACAAGCGCCTCGGCATTTGCCGCACCAAGTGCACCAGCGCCGATGATGAGTACGTGTTTTTCACCTAAATTTCGCTGGCCACTTTCACCAATATCAGAAAATAGTATTTGCCTTGAGTACCGCTCTTGCATCTAGACCCCTTCTTTCTTATCCGCCAATATATGACATTTCAATTTTCGGACGGTTATTTGCACTTTCTTCCGTTCGCTCATCTGAATAACGATCACTGCGCTTATTCCACACATCTTGCACGACTTGTAATAGTTTATCGTCGTCTATACCCCCGCGGAGCAGCGTTCGTAAATCTATTCCTGTTGTTGCAAATAAACATGTATAAAATTTACCTTCTGCTGAAATACGTGCTCTCGTACAAGAAGAGCAAAATGACTCAGAAACAGATGTGATAAAGCCGACTTCTGCCTCAGTTCCAACATATCGATAACGCTTTGCCACTTCACCAAAATAATGCGGATCTACTGGCTCAATTGGATACACACGGCCAATCATATCGATTAACTCTTTTTTCGTAATCACTTGTTTGAAATTCCAGCCGTTCGTACTCCCAACATCCATAAATTCGATAAAGCGAAGAGGAATGCACTGCTCTTTACAATAAGCGGCCATCTTCAAAATTTGGTTATCGTTCATTCCTTTTTTCACGACCATATTGATTTTCACTTCTAATCCGGCTGCCCTTGCTGCTTCAATTCCTCGTAATATAGGCTTCGTGCTTACATTGCGGCCGTTAATGCTTCGAAATACATCATCATCTAGTGCATCTAAACTGACGTTTACTCGCCCTAAACCAGCTTCTTTTAAAGCTTTCGCTTGCTTCGTTAAATGAATACCGTTCGTCGTTAGCCCAATATCTGTTAGACCTTCTAATTTTACAAGACGTTCTATGAGCTTTGGTAAATCTTTACGAAGTAACGGTTCGCCGCCAGTTAATCGAATTTTCTTGACACCCATGCGAACAAAAAGCTTAGCTACTCGCTCAATCTCATCAAATGTGAGTAAAAACTCATCTTTTAAAAACGCATAATCTGGTCCAAACACTTCAGCCGGCATACAATATGTGCATCGAAAATTACAACGATCAATAACAGAAATACGTAAATCTTGAAGCGGACGCTGCCATGCATCGAAAATCTTCTCAGTCATCTTCACCCCTCCTTCTTGTTGCATGTATATCTATTTTTATTTTATTTTATTATAATATATTTTTAAACGGGGTGTTTTTACCCAAAACTCTTTATCTTTTTTAACTGCCCTTCATTTGCCTTTATCATAAAAAAGAACGACAATCTATGTTGTGATATTTCTCACATCATATATACCATTCAAAAATTCTTCACAAATCTGTCCGTATTTTGTTCACATTGTATGAAATTCCTGATACCCAACCCATTACAAAAAAAGTGTACAATCTAAGTTGCACACTTTTTACTGCTTTTAATCCACTTATACTTGCGTCCGATATTCCTTCCCCCACTCACACATAAGCGTAATAATTGGCGTAAGGGATCTTCCGAAATTCGTTAAAGAATACTCCACTTTTGGCGGAACTTCTTTATATACCTCCCGATGAATTACACCTGCAGCCTCGAGCTCTCGTAACTGTCTTGTTAACATGCGCTGCGTTATGCCAGGCATTAATCGCAAAAATTGATTAAAACGAATTTCTTTCGCATTCATTAAATGAAACAAAATAACCCCTTTCCATTTCCCCCCAATTACATCTAGTGTTAACTCTACCGGACAACGATATATCTCTTCATTTTTCATTTCATCACTCTCCATTAGTATACAAATTGATACTATATGCTAAAAATGTGCGTACTTACATCATTTATTGTACTACTGTAGAATCTATTTTGTAATCAACTTACTATAAAAAAGCAAATTACGAAAAGGTGGTTATGTAAATGAAACATACAAAAGAAGGAATTTTAAAAGCTTATCACTTTAGACATGCGTGTAAAAAATTCGATGTAAATAAAAAAATCTCTGATGAAGATTTTCATTTCATTTTAGAAACTGGCCGACTTTCTCCAAGTTCATTTGGTTTTGAACCTTGGAAATTTGTTGTCATTCAAAATCAAGAACTTCGCGAAAAACTTCTCCCTGTAGCATGGGGGGCTCAAAAACAATTACCGACAGCAAGCCACTTTGTCGTTATATTAGCTCGTAAAAAAGAAGAAATGCTTTATAATTCTTCCTATATTTCGAATTTCATGAAAAATATTCAGAAGCTTCCAGAAGAAGTCATAGCAATGATGAGTGGCTTTTATAAGAAGTTTCAAGAATCTGATTTTCAATTATTAGAAAGCGATCGTGCAATGTTTGATTGGGCCTCTAAACAAACTTACATCGCTCTCGGTAATATGATGACTGCAGCTGCTCAGATTGGTATCGATTCTTGTCCAATTGAAGGATTCAATCCAGAAAAAGTAAATGCAGTTTTAAAAGAAGAAGGAATTATTTCAGATGATACATTTGGTGTCTCAGTTCTCGTTGCTTTTGGTTATCGCGCGGAAGAACCAAAACATGATAAAACGCGTCAATCAATGAATCAAGTTGTTGAATGGATTAAATAAAGAAAAAAGGTGCCTGCAACAGGCATCTTTTTTCTTTTCTAAAAGTACGCTTACTCACAGATAAAAATTACGATATCTCTTATACTACATTGAAAATATCTCTTGCATTTTCACTATATTTACATTCAAAATAAGAAATAGACTGTTCTGAAAAGAAAGGTGATTGCTGTGGCAAACAGTACGGCATTATCAAATGATTTAAAAGAATTGCTCGCATCTGTCGAATATAAAATGAAAGTAAGCAAAGCTAATTATATTTTCCAAGAAGGTATGGTGGCAAAAGAACTATACATTATTCACTCTGGAAAAGTACAAATTAGTAAAATTAGTGCCGATGGTCAAGAATTGACACTGCGCATTTGTTCGCAAAATGATATTATCGGAGAACTTACATTGTTTACAGAGGATGCCAAATATTTGTTAAATGCAAAAGTGCTTGAGCAGGCAGAAATTGGTGTCATTAAACGAGATGCATTAGAAAAAGCATTGCTGGAAAAACCAGCTCTTGCGTTTGAATTTATGAAGTGGGTTAGTGAGCATTTACGAAGAATGCAAACGAAGTTTCGTGATTTAGTATTGCATGGCAAAAAGGGAGCGCTCTATTCGACTCTCATTCGCATGACGAATAGTTATGGGGTTTTAAAAGAAGATGGTATTCTCATTGATCTTCCATTAACGAATCAAGAGCTTGCAAACTTCTGTGCAACCTCTCGTGAAAGTGTCAATCGCATGTTAAATGATTTAAAAAAACAAGGCATTATCTCCATTCATAAAGGAAAGATTACCATTCATAATTTACACTTTTTAAAATGTGCAATCGCTTGTGAAGATTGCCCTACCTCTATTTGTAGTATTGAGTAGCATCTCATTTAGATGCTGCTCTTTTTTTATTCTACATCTTAAACTTGTTTTGTAATGTGCAAAATGTCACATCTTCTCTTTTTTTCCCTTACACATTCATGAATTTTTGACAATCTGTTGAACTGTGATAGATATCACATCTCTATTTTGCACGCCCTCTTATAGTGAAAGTAAGCAAGAGAGACGCAATAAAGGAGTGAACAGTATGAAAAAGAAACCATCACCATTCATGCAACGTTTAAAATATTTTTCTCCAATAGATCGTTACAACGATAATCATACACAAGAAACATACGAAGACCGCGAATGGGAAAACGCTTATAGAAAGCGATGGCAGCATGATAAGGTGATCCGCTCCACGCATGGCGTAAACTGCACCGGTTCTTGCAGTTGGAACATTTACGTAAAAGATGGAATTGTAACTTGGGAAGGACAAGAGCTAAATTATCCGACTACTGGTCCTGATATGCCAGACTTTGAGCCACGCGGATGTCCGCGCGGAGCAAGCTTTTCTTGGTACATCTATAGCCCGCTTCGTGTGAAATACCCATATGTACGCGGCGTTCTTTGGAATATGTGGCAAGAAGAACTACAAAAACATGAATCACCGTTAGACGCTTGGAAAAGCATTGTTGAAAATCCAGAAAAAGCACGCACATATAAAGGGGCACGCGGAAAAGGCGGCTTCATTCGTGCAAATTGGGATGAGGTATTACAGCTTGTTGCTGCTTCCTTATTATATACAGTAATTAAGTACGGTCCGGATCGAAATGTCGGCTTCTCGCCAATTCCTGCGATGTCAATGTTAAGTCACGCAGCAGGCAGCCGCTTTATGCAGCTTATGGGCGGACCGATGCTTAGCTTCTACGATTGGTACGCTGACTTACCGCCAGCTTCACCGCAAATTTGGGGTGATCAAACAGATGTACCAGAAAGTAGTGATTGGTACAACGCCGGTTACATTATGACATGGGGTTCAAACGTACCAATGACAAGAACACCAGATGCCCACTTCTTAGCGGAAGTGCGCTATAAAGGAACGAAAGTCGTTTCTGTTAGCCCTGATTTTGCCGAATCAACAAAATTCGCTGATGACTGGATCAGTGTAAAACAAGGAACAGACGGTGCACTTGCAATGGCAATGGGGCACGTCATTTTACAAGAGTTTTACGTGGACAAACAAGTGGACTACTTCATAAATTATGCGAAACAATATACAGATTTCCCATTCCTTGTCACGTTAAAGCAACAAGGAGATCAATTTGTTGCAGATCGCTTCTTAAATGCTGCTGATATTGACCGGGAAACGAAGCTTGGCGAATGGAAACCTGTTCTTTGGAACGATAACGGTCATGATTTCGCTACGCCGCACGGCACAATGGGATCACGCTGGGATAACGAGAAGAAGTGGAACTTACGTTTAGAAGATGAACAAACAGGCGAAAAAATTGATCCGCGTCTTTCTTTACTTGGTATGGAGGATGCAATTGGAACTGTACAAATTCCGTACTTTTCTGATGACGGAAATGAAGTATTAGAACGTTCCATTCCAGTGAAAAAGATTACAACACCAAACGGAGATCTTTTCGTAACAACCGTCTATGATTTAACATTAGCAAACTACGGTGTAGACCGCGGTCTTGGCGGCCAAGAACCGAAGAGCTTTGATGAAGATGTTCCATTTACGCCAGCATGGCAAGAAAAAATGACAGGTGTAAAACGAGAACTTATTATTCAAATCGCTCGTGAATTTGCTCAAAATGCAGTTGATACAAATGGACGCTCAATGATTATTGTTGGCGCTGGTATTAACCATTGGTTTAACTCTGATACGATTTACCGCGCTGTGTTAAACCTTGTTCTTCTTGTTGGTGCACAAGGTGTAAACGGCGGCGGCTGGGCTCATTATGTCGGCCAAGAAAAATTACGCCCAGCAGAAGGTTGGCAAACCATCGCAACAGCAAAGGATTGGCAAGGCCCGCCGAAACTGCAAAACGGTACATCCTTCTTCTATTTCGTTACAGATCAGTGGCGCTATGAAGATACACCAGTTGGACATTTAGCATCGCCAGTTGTTGGCAATTCACGCTATCAACATCATGGTGATTACAATGTGTTAGCTGCTCGTCTTGGCTGGCTACCTTCTTATCCAACGTTCGAAAAGAATGGCATTGAACTATATAAAGAAGCGGTCGCTAGTGGCGCAACAACGGGGGAGGAAATCGGGAAATATGTTGCAGAGAAGCTAAAAAACAAAGAGCTCAAATTTGCGATTGAAGACCCAGATAACAAAAATAACTTCCCGCGCAACTTATTCGTATGGCGCGCGAACTTAATTTCAAGCTCTGGTAAAGGACACGAGTATTTCTTAAAACATTTATTAGGTACAACAAACGGATTAATGAACGACGATCATGATTCATTACGACCAGAGGAAATAAAGTGGCATGAAGAAGCACCTGAAGGAAAGCTAGATCTACTTATCAACTTAGATTTCCGCATGGCTGGAACAGCACTATACTCTGACATCGTTCTTCCTGCTTCCACGTGGTATGAAAAGCATGATTTAAGCAGTACAGATATGCATCCGTTCGTGCATCCATTTAACCCAGCAATCGGTTCACCGTGGGAAGCACGCTCTGACTGGGATATTTTCTGCTCCCTTTCAAAAGCAGTCTCTGATCTAGCACAAAAGTTAGACCTTGAGCCAATGAAAGAGATTGTTGCAACACCGCTTCTTCACGATACACCGCAAGAATTAGCGCAGCCGCTTGGACAAATTAAAGATTGGAGCAAAGGGGAATGTGAGCCAATCCCAGGCAAAACAATGCCGCAAATTCATGTTGTAGAACGTGACTATAAAACGATTTATGACAAAATGACCGCACTTGGACCAAACGTTGGAAAACAACCGATTGGTACAAAAGGTATCTCCTGGTCTGCGGAAAAAGAATACGAACAATTAAAGAGTAAATTAGGTGTAATTCGCGCTGATTCGATCGCGAAAGGATGCCCTGACATAACAGAAGCAATCAATGCCGCTGAAGCTGTATTAACCCTTTCTTCAACAACAAACGGTCATATGGCAGTAAAAGCATGGGAAGCGCTTGAAAAACAAACGGACTTACAACTTCGTGATTTAGCAGAAGAACGTGAAGAAGAATGCTTCACATTCGAACAAATTACAGCACAGCCAAAAACAGTTATTACATCCCCTGCTTTTAGTGGTTCAGAAAAAGGAGGACGCCGTTACTCACCGTTTACAACAAACGTAGAACGTCTTATTCCTTGGCGAACAATAACAGGACGTCAATCTTTCTACTTAGATCACGATATGATGAAAGAATTTGGCGAAACAATGGCAACGTTCAAACCAATTTTACAGCATAAACCGTTCCGTAAATCTCGCCCTGAAGTAGAAGGAAAAGAAATTACGCTGAACTATTTAACACCGCATAACAAGTGGTCCATTCATAGTATGTACTTTGATTCACTGCCGATGTTAACACTGTTCCGCGGCGGACCAACAGTATGGATGAATAAAGATGACGCTGCTGAAGCCGGTGTTGCTGATAATGACTGGATTGAATGCTTTAACCGAAACGGTGTCGTTGTTGCACGTGCTGTCGTAACACACCGCATGCCGCGTGGAATGGCCTTTATGCATCATGCACAAGATCGCCATATTAACGTGCCTGGTACGAACTTAACAAGTAACCGCGGAGGAACACATAATAGCCCGACACGTATTCACGTAAAACCAACGCATATGATTGGCGGATACGGCCAATTAAGCTACGGCTTTAACTACTATGGTCCAACAGGAAACCAACGTGACTTAAACGTCGTCATCCGCAAACTGAAGGAGGTAGATTGGCTTGAAGATTAAAGCGCAGGTCGGAATGGTAATGAACCTAGATAAATGCATCGGTTGCCACACTTGTAGCGTAACGTGCAAAAACACCTGGACGAATCGTCCAGGTGCTGAATATATGTACTTTAACAACGTAGAAACAAAACCGGGCATTGGCTATCCAAAACAATGGGAAGATCAAGAAAAATATAAAGGCGGCTGGGAGCTGAAAAATGGAGACCTTCAGTTAAAATCCGGTTCAAAAATGAAACGCCTCATGAACATTTTTCATAACCCGGATCAGCCAACAATTGATGATTACTTTGAGCCTTGGAACTATGATTATGAAACATTAACAAACAGTCCACAGCGAAAACATCAGCCAGTTGCTCACCCAAAATCAGCCATTACAGGTGAATTTATCGATAAAATTGAATGGGGACCAAACTGGGAAGATGATTTGGCGGGCGGACATGTAACAGGCTTACAAGATCCAAATGTCAAGAAAATGGAAGAAGAAATTAAAACGGATTTCGAAAATGTGTTCATGATGTACTTACCGCGTATTTGTGAACATTGCATCAATCCGCCGTGCGTCTCTTCTTGTCCATCTGGCTCTATGTATAAGCGCGATGAAGATGGAATTGTCCTAGTTGATCAAAACGCATGCCGCGCTTGGAGATTTTGTGTCTCTTCTTGTCCGTACAAAAAAGTGTATTTCAACTGGCAAACGAATAAAGCTGAAAAATGTACGATGTGTTTCCCGCGTATTGAAGCCGGTATGCCAACAATTTGTTCGGAAACATGCGTCGGACGCATTCGTTACATCGGGGTTATGTTATATGACGCTGATAAAGTAAAAGAAGCAGCATCTGTACCAGATGAAAAAGACTTATACCATTCTCAGCTTAACGTATTCTTAGATCCAAACGATCCAGAAATAGCCGCTGAAGCAAGGAAACAAGGTATTCCGGAAGAATGGATCAAAGCTGCTCAGCAATCACCTATTTATAAAATGATTATCGATTGGAAAATTGCTCTGCCACTTCATCCAGAGTATCGTACATTGCCAATGGTTTGGTACATCCCGCCATTAAGCCCAATTATGAACATGGTCGAAGGAAAAGGAAGCAACTGGCAAGCGGAAGAGATTTTCCCTGCTATTGATAATATGCGTATTCCGATTCAATATTTAGCAAACTTATTAACTGCAGGCGATGAATCTCATATTCGTCTAACATTGAAAAAAATGGCTGTTATGCGTACTCATATGAGAGCATTGCAAATAAATAAAGAACTAAATGAAGATGTATTAAAAGAACTGAACTTAACAAAAGAAGACATTGAAGATATGTACCGTCTTCTTGCGATTGCGAAATATAAAGATCGTTTCGTCATTCCAACTTCTCACCGCGAGCAAGTGGCAGACCTTTATAACGAGCAAGGAAGCTGCGGTCTTTCCTTTGCTGGTGGCCCCGGCTCTTGTATGACAATCTCTTAAAATAAAGGAGGTAACAACTATGAAACAAAGTTTACAAACAGCTTTTTCTTGTTCTTCCTTTCTTCTCTCCTATCCTGAACAGAGATGGAGAGAAGCACTTCCTTATTTACAGGATGATATTCAAACTATCCAACATGAGGAAATTCGTACTACTCTTACAACATTTATCGAACAAGCGAAGCAAAAAACAAATGACGAATTAATTGAAGCATATGTATATACATTTGATTTTGGTAAAAAAACAAATATGTATCTCACTTACATGAATACTGGTGAACAACGAGAACGAGGAATTGAACTGCTAGAACTAAAACAACACTACCAAAAAGCAGGCTTAGCCGTAACAGATAAAGAACTGCCTGATTATTTACCGCTTATGTTAGAGTTTCTCGCAAATGCCGAGGAAGAAGATAGCGAGCCGATTATGAAAAAATATGAAAATAATATCAAAGCACTGCATCAACAATTAAAAGACGCAAACAATATGTACGAACCAATTGTCCGATGCATCCTTACTGCTATTGGTGCGTGGCAGTATGAAATAAAATAGAAAGGAGTACGGCAAAGATGATGAATCAATTTTTATGGGTACTCTTTCCATATATCATTTTAGTCATTTTCATTGGCGGGCATATTTTTAGATATAACTACGATCAATTTGGTTGGACATCAAAATCTAGTGAACTATTAGAGAAGAAAATGCTCCGAATCGGAAGTTTATTATTTCATTTTGGTATTATGTTCGTAATTGGCGGGCATGTCATGGGAATTTTAATCCCCGAATCCGTCTATAGTTCCCTCGGCATTTCTGAACATACGTATCATATAATGGCAATCGGTTTCGGCCTTCCGGCAGGTATTGCTTCTGTAATCGGATTATTCATTTTAACGTATCGCCGCTTTACCGTAAAACGTATTATCGCAACAAGTACAACAGGAGACTACATTGCTCTCGTCATGTTGCTCATCGTAATGCTCGCAGGACTTTCTTCTACATTTTTAAATATTGATTCAAACGGTTTTGATTATCGAACAACGATTGGACCATGGTTCCGCAGCCTCTTTATTTTCCAACCTAAAGCCGAGTATATGGCAGAGGTACCAACTTGGTTTAAAATTCACATCGCTTCTGCTATGGGACTGTTTGCAACATGGCCATTTACAAGACTCGTTCATGTCTTTAGCGTTCCTGTGAAATATTTACGACGCAGCTATGTTATTTATCGAAAAAGAAAACCGATAGAGTCTAACGAAATAGAATTTTAATCAGCAACCGTTTTACGCGATAAAAAAATAGCACCTATCTCATCTGATTAGGTGCTATTTCATCTTTCATTTTCAATTCATTATTTCGTAAAGCTTTCTTCTTCCGAGTCATAATGATACGTTAAAGTATGCTGACCTGATGGAAGCCCCCATTCACTACTGCCTTCTGGGTTTGTTGAAATATTTAAGTATACTTTATTATCTTTTAATGTAATTTCAATCTTACCAGCATGTCCCCATCCATCATTATCAAAATTTAAGACTGCTTTATTATTTTGGAATGTTACAGTGTCATGAGCTGAAGCAAAGTGTGCAGCTCCTTGGGACATGTAACCTACTGCAACTTCTGCCTCGTTCCCAGATGTGAAATTAATTACTGTACTTAGATTCGTTGGAACTTGCTTCAAATCCTCAATATCTGCTGGCATTTCAACATTACTCCAAGCCCCATGATATTCGGTAAGACCATCTACATACACAGCATTCGGATCCCAAATACCGTCACTTGCTAAGTAGTACCACTTACCATTATCTTGAATCCAACCTGTTTGCATTGCTCCACTTCCATTGAAGTAATACCATGCTCCTCTTACTTGTTGCCAGCTCGTTTGCATTGCTCCACTTCCATTGAAGTAATACCATACGCCGCCTACTTGTTGCCAGCCCGTTTGCATTGCTCCGCTTCCGCTGAAGTAGTACCATGCTCCATTAATTGACTGCCAGCCCGTTTGCATTGCTCCGCTTCCGTTGAAGTAATACCATACTCCATTAATTGACTGCCAGCCTGTTTGCATTGCTCCATTTCCGTTGAAGTAGTACCATGCTCCATTAATTGACTGCCAGCCCGTTTGCATTGCTCCGTTTCCGTTGAAGTAATACCACACACCACTTATTTGTTTCCAACCGGTTTGTTTCACGCCGTTTTCATTGTAGTAATTCCATACAGAACCGTTTTGTTTCCAACCCGTTTGTACTGTTTGAGCTTGTTGCATCGCACCGTTTGCGCCAAGTGTATAACCGTCAATCGTTGTATTTGCTGCCATTTGGCCATTACTATAAAAATAGTACCAAGTACCATTAATAGCCTTCCAACCTGTCGCTTTCGCTCCATCTTTGTCATAGAAATACCATTTTCCATTATCCTGTTTCCAATTATTGTGATAATGATATTCTCCTGTTTCAAGTCCGTATTTCGCACAATTTGTATAACAATGATGTCCTCCGTTTGCATCTAATCCACCAGGACTTGCATATACAGATGTCGTTGATCCCACAATAGCTAGTCCAAATGTCATAGCTAACATTTTCATGCTTTTTTTCATATTTTCCCTTCCCCCTTCTATCTTTCTATGTATCAATCACCATTATATTACATCCAAATAATAGTAATAAAGATTTATTTTACCATAAAATAATATCCTAATAAAAAGAATAATAGATTTTCATTAATCTGTCGGAACTTGTATACACAAATATTGTAGCCATACTTCGCATACCTATCTCATTCTCACTCATCTATAATAAAGTGAAACTTTAATCAGTGGGGGTTTTCTTCATCCTCCACTGATTATCAGCCCTCACCAATCGGGCTTTTACGGGTAGTTTATCTCCCACCTAACTTCTTTAGAAAAGCGGAAGCGGCTCGCTCAGAATCGCAGGGCGTTGGAGCCTCCGACAGAGAGGCGTTTTTTGCCTCGTCCGAGGGGGCGAAACGACCAGAGATTCTAGCCGCTAGAGCTGGACAATGCTTTCACCGAATTTTGAGGTGGGAATATTACTGCCCACGAATAGCGGGATAAATGTTTTACAACAATGAAAAAGCATTCCTTTCATCGGAATGCTTTTTTCCTTATCCTACTATATAGTTGTACTATTCGCATTCAGAGGGGCCTGCAAAGTACCGGCCAGCCCTCTGCTAGTCTGAGCTGTCTGCGAAACATTAGTCATCCCGCTGTTATTCGGAGCTGCCTGCGAAACATTGGTCATCCCGCTGCTATTCTGGGCTGTCTGTGAAGCATTGGTCATCCCGCTGCTATTCTGAGCTGTCTGTGAAGCATTGGTCATCCCGCTGCTATTCTGGGCCCCCGGTAAAGCACCTGTCATCCCACTACTACTTGCAGCAGCACCTGTCAAGGTGCTACCTCGTGTAATAGTTGTTGTAATTGTGTCTCCTGGTCGTAAACAAACTTCATTTGTATTTCCGATAACGACTACAACATCCATACATGTTGGTCCTGTTGATCCGGTAAATGTTTTCGTTGCAACAAACGAAGTATCTCGTAAATTATCTCCTGTGAATATATTCCCAGAATTATTTACAATAACAAATTCTTTAATACAAACCCCCATCTTCATACAACCTTTCTATTTACACTCCTGCTGTTGAACTTATGTCCGCCGCAGTAAATTCAGTATTACCTCGTGGTGCTGTAAATGGCATTAACTTCCCATTTAACAATCTAGCAGAGCTTGATCCACCAGCTCCACTAAATCTCTTCAACGCAATAAACGGAGAAAGATCATAACAATTCCCCATATTGATTGGTCCTGTGTTGTTTATAACTTTAATTTTTCGAATAAGTGGATTCACCCGTAAGCCACCTTCCTTAACAATATCTCGTTCTTTCTACACTGTATGCAAAAGAAAAAAACTTGAAACGGACGCGTTTCAAGTTTTAAAAAATTATTCCTAACAGGGATCCCCCTGATGGAAGTTTCACTTTATTTAGTTTCACCTTCATACTGCATCATGCCGCCAACCATGTTTACTGTTTTATAACCTAGTTCATTTAAATAATGACAAACATTTTCACTGCGCACACCTGATCTACAAATAAAAATGTATTCATTTTCTTTATCAAAGAAGTCTACTTTATGCGGAATATCATTCATTTTAATATGAACCGCTTCTGGAATTTTCCCGTATTCTACTTCTTCATCTTCACGCACATCTACTAAAAATAACGTTTCCCCTTTTTCTAAACGCTCTTGTACTTCTTGTGGCCTAATTGTTTTAATTTCAGACATGGAACTGCCTCCTTCTTTCGATTCATTCTCAATTTTAGCATGCAACAGCTAGAAAACAAGATATGCACCCAAGTCTCATTAGAAAATCTTTGAAATTCGCTGATCCATAAATTGATGTACTTTTTTCGCAAACAAATGCGTCTCTAGTACACCTGCCATATGTCCATATATACTTTCAATCTCATACACTTCTGCAAACTTTCTATTCTTCCTCAATAATTCAACCATTTCATAATTATAACGAGAAGGCTGGAGTACATCTTGCTTACAAGGAATCATAAGAACACTCGCTTCTACTTGATGAAGCGCTTCTTCTAATGAAGAAAAACCGCGTGCAATATCGTGTAATAACGTTGCCTTTGCTGTATACATCCACGAATTCGCATCGACAAATGCAATATTATGTAATGTTACTTCGTTGATCTCTTCTTTAAATGAAGTTAATGTAAAGAAATCTTGATATGGTGCAGATTCTGCATAGCTCCGCGAAAATATCGTCTCATAATAATGCGCATCAAATGCGTTCATAAACATCATTTTAGCTGCTACATGCAGCCCTTTCATCGGCTGCTTCTCACCGTAATTTCCATTATTCCAAGCTGGATCTAATTGAATTGTATCTATTGCGTTTTGCAAGACATTAATAGACGTCACGATCGGATTTTGCGGATTTGTAATGACACCAATCATCCGCTCAAGCATATGCGGATAATGAACCGCCCATTGCTGTGCAATCATGCCTCCAGCTGATGGACCAATCACAGTATGCAATCTAGCAATCCCCATATGCTGTATTAATTCATATTGAATACGAGCCATATCAAGAAACGTGAAGACAGGAAAAGTCATCCCATATTCTGCACCTGTTTCTGGGTTTATCGTCTTTGGCCCTGTTGTCATAACATAAGGATTTTTCACTTGTACGTTACACAGATTGTCCATACAAATAACAAAATATTTATTTGTATCGATTGCCTTTCCTGGTCCGATTAACTCATCCCACCACCCTGGAACCTGGTCTTGCTCTGTATACTTTCCTGCTGCATGGCTCGTTGCACTAAAATAATGACATATTAAAACCGCATTTGACTTCTCACGGTTTAATGTACCGTATGTTTCATAACCAATTTGAATTGGGATGGACGCACCGTTTTCAAATGTGAATTTCTTTAATCTGAATTCTTGTTTTTCTACATACAACACCATTTTGCCCTCCTTACGTAACACTTTTCCCCATTTCTACTAGTACAAACAAAGTGTGATACTGAAGACAGAGCGAAAAAAGCCGCTGCAAATATATCCTTTGTTACAAGAATACACATACGTCATCATTAATTATATTTATTCGTACGATAGGGCATGATTTCCTTCTACCATAACCAAGCCATCTGTTTCACTTTTTTAAATACAAATATGTGCATAATATATAAAAATTCCCACAGACTAAAGTTATCTTATTTGGATAAAGAGGGAATACATATGTTTTTCAAATGGTTTCATAGAAAAAAGAACAGTACAGATACAACAAAGAAGGAACAAATGAAAGGCACGCAACAACCGAAACAGCAACAACCAGAGCAACAACAAGCTCAAGCAAACAAGCAACAGCCAGAACAACAACAAGCTCAAGCAAGTAAACAACAGCCAGAACAACAACAACCTCAAGCAAGTAAACAACAATCAAACAAACAATATTCCAAGCAAAGTAAAAACGGCATTTTCGATTTTAGTAAGCTAGAGCAACAACAAGCTCAAGCAAGTAAGCAACAGCCAGAACAGCAACAAGCTCAAGCAAGTAAGCAACAACCAGAACAACAACAAGCTCAGGCAAGTAAGCAACAGCCAGAACAGCAACAAGCTCAAGCAAGTAAGCAACAGCCAGAACAGCAACAAGCTCAAGCAAGTAAGCAACAACCAGAACAGCAACAAGCTCAAGCAAGTAAGCAACAGCCAGAGCAACAACAAGCCCAAGCAAGTAAGCAACAATCAAACAAACAATATTCCAAGCAAAGTAAAAACAGCATTTTCAATTTTAGTAAGCCAGAGCATGAAACAGCTCATTCACTACAAGAACTTTTTCAAAAATTACAAGAATCAAGCGATTTTGTTCGTTCTCATACTTCTGAAGATCCAGCTAAACCTTATTGGATTTCGTATTTTCGTACGTCAATGGATGGTATGAGATTACAAAATTATTTAATGCCTGCTTTATTACATCACACTGCACCAACACTAGAAGAAATAAAAGAAATGATTCCAATAAGCGGCCTTATCATTACGAGTGACGTAAAAAAAATTGAAGAAATGGTCCTAAAAGGTCACGCCATTATTCAACTGCAAGAGTATGATACGAAATGTCTACTTGCAAACATCGCAATTGAGAAATACAGATTACCGAGCATACCATTAAACGAATCAACCGTTACTGGACCGCAAGAAGGATTTGTAGAGGATATCGATACAAACATTAACCTTGTTCGTAAACGGTTGCCAGTTCTGGAATTAAAAACAAAAGAATTACTAATTGGAGAATTTTCAAAAACAAAGGTTGTAATGATGTATTTGGATAATATAGCAGAAAAAGAAACCATCACATATTTAGAAGATCTCCTGAACAAAATTCAATATGACCAAATTAATGATAGCAATTATATTGCTCATCTAATGGGCGATACATCTATTTTTCCAACTTTTATTACTACAGAACGTGCTGACCGTGTGAGCAGCGGGCTCGTTGACGGAAAAATTGCTATATTTGTCGATGGTGCACCAAATATTTTATTAGCACCTGTATCTCTACTGGATTTCTTCATCTCGCCTGAGGATTACAGTGTGTCATGGTTTTATGCAACCTTTTCTCGCTTATTACGTTTTATAGCAATTATTTTTTCAATTGCCGCAACACCTCTATATGTAGCGGTACTTAATTATCACTACGAATTGATTCCAAGTGACTTGCTGGAGACATTGATTTTATCGCGGGCACAGGTGCCATTCCCACCTTTAATAGAGGCTATTTTTTTAGAGTTAGCTATTGACCTTCTCCGTGAAGCAGGAGCACGTTTACCAATGAAGGTTGGACAAACACTCGGTATTGTAGGCGGTATCGTTATTGGACAAGCATCTGTACAAGCAGGATTAACAAGTAATATTTTGTTAATTATCGTCGCCTTATCAGCACTCGCATCATTTATTACACCGATTTATAAAATGGGCAATGCCGTTCGTGTACTTCGTTTTCCATTTCTAATACTCGCCGAGCTATGGGGACTATTAGGAATTTCAGTAGGATTTATCTTTCTTTTAACGCGACTTTTTCGATTATCGTCCCTTCGAAAGCCGTATGGTTTTTTTTATCCATTTCGGAAACAGTCAATAAAAGACTCACTCATACAACTACCCTTATCTGAAATAGATACGCGTAATATTCAATCAAGGCCGCAACATGTCGGTCGTTATGTAAAAGAAGTGTTTCAAAAACGCATGACAGATTTTGATGAGTAAGAAACGAGGAGAGCATATGAGTACAGTTAAAACAAATTATAAAGTATCTCCCATTTTTGTTTTTTTCTTAATCCATGGTGCTCAATTCGGTGTTGGGGTTCTCGGATTTGCGCGTATTATTGCAAAAGCTGCCGGATATGATGCATGGATGGGTGTAATTATAGCGGGGATAGGCGTTCACATTCTTATGTGGATGATGTATCGTCTATTAAGAAACGCAAATGGAAACTTGCTTACAGTGCATCAAAATATATTTGGAAAATGGCTAGGCAATGCATTCAATCTAATCTTTATGACATATTTCTTTCTAGACAGCGTATCCGTTATACGCACATATGTAGAAATTATTCAAGTTTGGATGTTTCCAACAGCATCTACATGGAAATTAACAATCTTTCTATGCATACTTAGCTATTATGTTATTTCATCTGGCTTTCGGGTTATGACTGGTATTTGTGTTATCTCCGTTGTTGCTACATGCGGATATATCATGATGCTGCTTATAACCACTAAATACGCTAATTTTGGAAACCTACTACCTATATTCTCTCATTCTTTTGGGGATATTTTAAAATCAGCTCAAGCGTCGACTTATACCATGATTGGCTTCGAACTCATTTTGATGATATATCCGTTTATCAAAACTCCGGAAAAATCTCATAAATTTGCGCAATATGGTGTTTTATTTTCTAACTTTTTATTTTTACTAAGTACCATTCTTGCCTTTGCGTTCTTTAGCGAAAAACAATTATCAAAAACAATTTGGTCACAGCTATCCATTTCACAAGTAATTCGTCTTCCTTTCATTGAGCGTCTAGAATATATTGTTATCTCCGGCTACGCAATCATTGCAATTACAAGTTTTATCTTACCATTATGGGGTGCAACAAGAGGATTTTATGAACTATTTCGCATAAAGCAGAAATATATATTAATTTCCTTATTATTTGTAACCGTCATTATTTCACAATTCCTAACGGAACGGCACGATATTAATAACTTTATTACTCATGTCTCAAAGGTAGATTTTTGGATTGTTTATGTGTACATCCCAGTTTTATTCCTTATAATGTGGGTGAAAAACAAATGGAAAACATCAAAAAGCAAGTAGTATTCCTTTTTAGTTTGTGCTTATTTTTTACAACAGCATGTGTGCCCAAAAGCATCGTTGATGATCTCAGTCTTATTCAAGGTTCTGTTTTTGATGTCGCTTCAGATACAGGCTCAAAGAAGGAAAAAGTAAAAGTGACTTACGTTTGTCCTATTCGAAAAAAAGGGAAAACAGTACAAGTACTTCAAGGATATGGAAATACAGTCAAACAAATTAAAGTAACAACTGCTTTAGAATCTGGAGAACCTCTTGCCAGCGGACAAATACGCGTTACTCTTTTTACAGAAAAATTAGCTAAAAAAGGACTCTCCAGCTTATTTGATACACTTATTCGTGATGTAAATATCGGAAACTTAGTATATGTTGGTCTAGTTGAAGGCGGAGGAAATGGAGAAGGTCAAAAACTACTATCAGGCCAATATGAAACAGCTTCTAACGTAGCAATCTACATGACAAAAATACTAGAACATAATATGAAAACAGGTGTATTACCAAAAGATAATTTACACCTTCAAGCTTTTCGCTATTACCGCGAAGGGCAAGATACGTATATGCCTATATTAAAAAAGAAAAAGAAAAGTATTAAAATTACGAGTATAGCTCTTTTCAAACAAGATAAATATGTAGGAAAAGTAGAAGAAAAAGATATGTTTCTTTTTAAAACACTGCTCGAAAAAAGTGAACTGGATTCACATGAATTTAAAACAAAATTAGGCTATACAATCATTAACAACATTCGTTCTTCTCCTTCTTACCATGTATATGTAAAGGGCGGCAAACCTTCCTTTTTTATTCAAGTAAAAATGAAAGCTCGCATTCAAGAGATTTCGGAGAATGTCAACTTAGAAAACCCAAAAAGTGTAGAAAAAATAAAAAAAGACATTGAAACAAACTTAAATAAAGATGGAGTAAAACTAATTAAAAAATTTCAATCGCTTGGTACAGACCCACTCGCTTTAGGAGCCAAATTTAAACAACACTACAGACCTTTTAAGTTAAAAGAGTGGAAAAAAATGTACAAAGATGTTCCTGTAAAAGTTAAATTTACAGTCGATATTACAAATTCAGGCGTTATTGAGTAACATAATTGATCCTCTTTCCTAAGATTAAATTAGATAGAGGATCTTTTTTAGTAAAAACAGAATTTAAGCCTCCCTAGCGTAAATCGTGTTACAATAAAAATCGGCAAAGAACGAGAAAGGATGAAACAACATGACAAACGAAAAAGGTTTAGATAAAGGATATGAGCTTGTTGCGAAAATGCATGAAGTATTCGGCCACCCAGTTGCTGATGCTCCAACAAAATTAACAGAAGAACGCGCAAAGATTCGTGCAAGCTTTATGCAAGAAGAACTAGAAGAATTCTTAGAAGCAAACACAGTAGAAGATCAATATGATGCATTAATTGACTTAATTTACTTTGCATTTGGAACGTTTGCAGAAATGGGTGTACGTCCTGATAAAGGTTTTGAGATCGTGAACAATGCAAACATGGCAAAATTATTCCCAGACGGTAAACCGCGCTTCCGCGAAGGTGATGGCAAGATTTTAAAACCTGAAGGATGGGAAGCACCAGAACCACAACTTCGTGCGGAAATTGAGCGTCAGCGTCAAGAAGCACTTGAAAAAGCAGGAAAATAATAGCGAAATCATGTCACATATCGTCGAAGGGTCTTTCTTTTATGGCGAAACGCCGTTATATCTTAAAAAGCACCGATATATTGATACTTTGAAAAAGAGCCATCTATATAGATGGCTCCTTTTGCATTATTTCTTCTTCGGTGCTGTTTTTTGACTTTGTTTCCCTTTAGAGAAATTAGATGAATCATCGAAGTTCGGTTGTTTTTGTCCAGCGTTATTGCTTCTTCCTTTACCCATATGTATACACCCCCTTTTTCTTTATCATTCCCAAATAAAAAATCTCCTTGCATAGAAGGAGATTTTCTTTAAGGAACTAACGTCCTATTCCATAGTTGTTTAATCTTACATTCTTCTGATATTAGCCTTGATGCGGCATACCTTGATGCGGCATGCCATAATGTTGGCCGTGATGATAACCATGATGAGGATAATAACCATGATGAGGATAATAGCCATGATGAGGATAACCATGATGATATGGATAATGTGGGTGATACCCCACATGATGATAGCCATAAGGATATCCTCCATGTGGATATCCTACTTGCGTTGTAGGGAATCCACCCATACCATATGGACTAATGATTTGTCGTTGTTCATTATAATTCATTTCGTTCACCTCTTCCTCACAATTTACTGTGTCGATGTTATCATATTGCAAAAAGAAAAATAGGTGTTTGTCTGCTCTAAAATTGAGCTCTTCCATCCTAGTTAGAACATAAAAAGAGCACCTAAAAAGGTGCCCTTTTTCATTAATTCGCTACGATATTTACAAGTTTCCCAGGAACAACAATTACTTTACGAACTGTTTTTCCTTCAACTTGCTCTTTAATTGCCTCAAGTGCAAGTTGTTCCATCTCTTCTTTTGATGCGTCTTTTTTCATTGTTAACTTCGCACGTACTTTACCCATGACTTGAACAACGATTTCAACTTCATCTTCTACAAGTTTAGACTCATCAAATGTTGGCCAGCTTACATATGTGATTGTTTCGTTATGTCCAAGCTTGCTCCAAAGCTCTTCCGCAACGTGCGGCGCAACTGGTGCTAACATTTTTACGAAACCTTCTACATATTCTTTCGGAAGGGTTTCTGCTTTATATGCATCGTTAATGAACATCATCATTTGAGAAATCGCAGTGTTAAAGCGAAGTTCTGCGTAGTCTTCTGTTACTTTCTTTACTGTTTGGTGATATACTTTTTCAAGATTTTTGTTTGCTGCATCTGTAATTTTTTCGCTTAGTTCACCATTGTCTTGAACAAATAGACGCCATACGCGATCTAAGAAACGACGAGCTCCATCAAGACCATTTTCAGACCAAGCAATTGAAGCATCTAATGGTCCCATAAACATTTCGTATAGACGAAGTGTATCTGCACCGTGGCTTGCTACGATATCATCAGGGTTTACAACGTTACCTTTTGATTTACTCATCTTCTCATTATTTTCACCTAGAATCATACCTTGGTTAAATAGTTGTTGGAATGGCTCTTTCGTTGGAACCACGCCTACATCATATAATACTTTATGCCAGAAGCGTGCATATAGTAAGTGAAGTACTGCATGCTCTGCACCGCCGATGTAAATATCGACTGGAAGCCATTGTTTAATTTTTTCTGGATCAGCAAGTGCTTCGCTGTTTTTCGGATCGATATAACGTAGGTAATACCAGCAGCTGCCTGCCCATTGCGGCATTGTGTTTGTCTCGCGGCGACCTTTCTTACCAGTCACTGGATCCACAACATTTACCCACTCATCAATGTTTGCAAGTGGAGATTCGCCTGTACCAGACGGACGAATGTTCTCTGTTTTTGGAAGAATTAATGGTAATTCTTCTTCTTTCACAGCTGACATTGTACCATCTTCCCAGTGAATAATTGGAATTGGCTCACCCCAGTAACGTTGACGGCTAAATAACCAATCACGTAAACGGTATGTTACTTTTTGATTTCCTGCACTCGTTACTTCAAGCCATTCAATCATTTTCGCAATTGCTTCTTCTTTATTTAAGCCATCTAAGAATGCAGAATTTACGTGAGCACCATCACCTGTATGTGCTTCTTTCGTAATGTCTCCGCCTTCTACAACTTCTTTCATTGGAAGCTCAAATGTTTTCGCAAACTCGTAATCACGCTCATCGTGTGCTGGAACTGCCATTACTGCACCTGTTCCGTAGCTAGCAAGCACATAGTCAGCGATCCAGATTGGTAATTTCTCACCGTTTACTGGGTTAATCGCATAAGCACCTGTGAATACGCCTGTTTTTTCTTTCGCAAGCTCTGTACGCTCTAAATCACTTTTCGCTTTTACAGAATCAATGTATGCTTCAACTGCTTCTTTTTGATCTGCAGTTGTAATTTCTGCCACAAGCGCGTGTTCTGGAGCAAGCACACAGTACGTTGCACCAAATAATGTATCTGGGCGCGTTGTAAATACAGTAAATTTCTCATCTGTACCGTCGATTTTGAAGTGTACTTCTGCACCTTCAGAACGACCGATCCAGTTGCGCTGCATATCTTTTAAGCTTTCTGGCCAATCAAGCTCATCTAAGTCTTCTAGTAAGCGATCTGCATAAGCTGTAATTTTAAGCATCCATTGTCTCATCGGACGACGCTCAACAGGATGTCCGCCGCGCTCACTCACGCCATCGATTACTTCTTCGTTCGCAAGTACAGTACCAAGTGCCGGGCACCAGTTTACTGGTACTTCATCCACGTAAGCTAAGCCTTTTTCATATAATTTTAGGAAGATCCATTGTGTCCATTTGTAATAGTTTGGATCTGTTGTATTTACTTCACGATCCCAATCATAAGAGAAACCTAATGATTTAATTTGATTGCGGAATGTGTTGATGTTTTTCTCTGTAAACTCTGCTGGGCTGTTTCCAGTATCAAGTGCGTATTGCTCTGCTGGAAGACCGAACGCATCCCATCCCATTGGATGAAGTACGTTATAGCCTTGCATACGTTTCATACGAGATAAAATATCCGTTGCTGTATATCCTTCTGGATGTCCTACGTGCAGCCCTGCACCTGATGGATATGGGAACATATCTAGTGCGTAAAATTTCGGTTTCTCTGTTTCATCTGGCGTACGGAATGTTTTATTCTCTTCCCAATACGCTTGCCACTTCTTCTCAATTTCTTGATGATTGAAGCTCATTAAACACCCTCCATTCAAATTCTATATATTTTCACCGCCAAAAATACAAAAAACCCCTCATCCCAGAAAAGGGACGAGAGGTTATAGATTCCCGCGGTACCACCCTAAATTAATGTCATAAAGGATGTTCAAAACGTCCGGTAAAGATAGCTATCGCATTTCTTCGTTACGTCGCCAGTCCGGTACTCATGTAGTCACTCTACACTCCGTGTCCTCCTGGCTTCCGTGCCTCGAACTGCTCTGCTCTCTTTATCCTCCTTTTTGAACAAGCACTAATATACATTCGCTTAGATCCGTAACGTGGATAGACGGCAAATCGCTACTTTCTTTCACGACTGCAACTCAAAGGCGAGTTCATAACGAAACGTGGATTGACTTGCACCAACCGTCAACTCTCTAAACCAGCTTCTATTACTACTACTCCTTATCACTGTTATTACATATGAGTTATTTAAAATATATTCTAAAACAAGTTACATGTTCCGTCAAACTAAACTGCAATTTTTTCTTCTACTGTTTCTTCAACCTGTACTCTCTTATCATAAATAGTCGTTGCGATAAATGCTACTACAAGCATTACCATTATAGCCATAAACAATACTTCCATATTATATAGGTCTACAATTGCTCCGCCGACAACTGGTCCAAACATTTTCCCAACAGTTGCTGCGCTATTTACAACGCCTTGATAAAAACCAAGCTTATCATTTGGTGCAAGGATATTCGCAATCGTTGGAACAGCTGGCCAAACAAATAATTCACCAATTGTTAAAGTTACCATTGCGACAAGGAACATTGAAAATTGCTGCGCTTGACTTAATACGATAAACGACACTGCGAAAATACCGATTCCGATCATAATTTGTTGTTTTAAAGAGCGTTTCATCGCACGAATAATCATACTTATTAATGGCTGCGCACAAACAATCATCGCCCCATTTATCGTCCATAATAAACTATAATGACGAAGACTAATATTCAACTCCTGCATATGCGTTGCAATCGCTCCTTGCCACTGTACATATGTAACCCAGCATAAAGCATATGCTACACATACAATAAGAAGCGCCTTGAATCCTGGTGTAAGTGACCAACCTTTTTTCGTTTTTTCTTTTACTTCTACACTCTTATCTTCCATACCACGGAATCCAATAAAAGCAATTACGAAGAAAATAAAGTATAAAACAAAGTTTGCTAAGAAAATATAATCAAAACGATAAGAAGCAACTAAACCACCGC
This sequence comes from Bacillus sp. CGMCC 1.60114, assembly GCF_042676365.1. Taxonomy (NCBI): domain Bacteria; kingdom Bacillati; phylum Bacillota; class Bacilli; order Caryophanales; family Bacillaceae; genus Bacillus; species Bacillus sp. CGMCC 1.60114. Next base: position 131,099 of record NZ_JBHTHG010000108.1, on the reverse strand, counting down.
ACGCTGTTCCAATCGCAATCCCAACGTTTTGTCCAACATACATCGCATTAAATGCTCTCCGTCCGCCTTCTGGCCAAACCGACCCAACCATCGCATACATCGACGGGAAGACCATTCCAGAACCAAATCCAATTAATGCAAGCCATACAACATAAAATGGCCAACCATGGAAGAATACCAATCCTAAAATCGCTAATAATGTAATAACAATACCAACTAGAATGGACTTATATCCGCCCCATTTATCAAATAAAACACCGCCGAGTAAATTACCAATTACTCCTGTTAACGAGTTAATCATTAATACCATTCCGGCCACAGATAATGACTTCCCTAAATGATCATGTAAATAAATTGTATTAAAAGGCCATAAAAAAGAAGCACCCGTGACATTAATAATCATCCCAGCTACTAATAGCCATACTTGCCTTGGCATACCTCTTCCCTCCTATTCTATTATTTTTTCGGTCTTCAATAACAGTAAAATTGTAGTCGTTTTTAGGTAGGAAGGCAAATGATTAATAGTTGGTGAAATTCAGATAATGAGAAGTTAAAGGAAACCCATCTCTATATAGAGATGGGTTTCCTTTAACTTTTTTTCTTTTCTATCCAATAATCTTTATACACTAAAACCGTCACAACAATAAAGCTTATGCTAAAAACATACATCCTTTTTTTAAAATCGAAATAGTTGTTTCTCACGCTTTACAAGATTGGACGCATACAACGATTGAAGCATAATTACTATCGATAGAGTGAATCTGACACTTTAGCCAATTGGTTTAGGCTCCCCCTATAAATCACGTGATTTAAATGTTCGAATCGCTATAAAAATAGCTGCTAACACATATAAAACAGCATAAACAATCATCATGTTACTCGGTGTTGAAACACTCCCGAACACGCCTTGTGAGGCTATTGATAAAGGATTGTCTGCTGAATCAAATAAATAAATTGTCATTTTACGATACATCGTATCAATTGGGAATAAAAGGCTTGCAATTATGCCCATGTTCACAAGTGCTGTTTTGTGTGCCAATGTACCGATTTGTTCAACAAATCCGCCAATAAATCCAGTTCCGTATAAAATAATTAACACAATACCAGCATTTAATGTCGCCATACGCGTGCTTAGTAATATCGCTATGCTAATTAAAATAACGGGCTGCAGCAAGAAAAGAGCCAATGCTTTTATAATCTGTGCGGCCGTGAAGTCTAAATGAAACGCCGTGCCTCCCATTGTTTGATGGATGAGCACGATACTTATAAATAGAAAAGCTGCATACGCAATTAGTAAGCAACATAAGCCGATCCATTTCCCCATTAAAAATGAGAAGCGTGAAATCGGTCTCGTTAACCATGTATCAATTTGATGACTTTCAATTTCATTGGCAATACTGCCAACACTACTTAAAATAGCTAACAACGCCGTAATAAACGAAGAAAAATATAAACCAATGCCAAGAAGTTGTGTAGAAAAGAAACTCTTGCTCATAAAATCTTGAGCTGTCGAAAGACCGCTAGATTCTCCTGGAATGATTTCACTGACGGCGTAATGAATGGCCACTCCATAAAATATTAAAAAGGCAAAAGTCATACATAACGTAATGGTAAAAATACGCTTTAACAGGATTTCTTTAAATGATAACTTGGCGATTGTCCACATGCTGCGTCCCCTCTTTCTTATTTACCCAGTACATAAACACATCTTCCAAATGCGGGTGAACCGGATTTAACTGATATACAGGAATATGTAATGATACAAACGCTTCTAACAATCTAGGAATGTCGTCTTCTTGTTGCAGCGTTATAATCGAACGTTTACGATTTTGCTGTTCTTCTATCTTCCTTACATTTTTAATAAACGAGGGCAGTTGTTTAAAAAATAATTCGCTCTTTTCACCAAGTGTTACTTCGACTTCCGTTTGAATCATCACCAATGAGCGCCAATCTCCTTGTACAATTAACTCTCCCTTATTAATAATCGCCACGTGATCACATAGATGTTCAATTTCATTTAATAGATGGCTGTTTAAAAATACTGTCTTCCCTTGTTCACGAAGCTCTTCCATTAAATGACGTACTTCTTTTCGCCCAATTGGATCAAGTGCTGATGTTGGCTCATCTAAAAAAATCAATTCCGGATCAGAAAGCAGGGCACAAGCAAGTCCGATACGCTGCTGCATTCCTTTTGAATAACCGCGAATCTTTTCTTTTTCCCTTCCCTTTAGACCAACTTTTTCAATAACCTCATTCATTTTTGCTTTCCGCTCTCGAAAAGGAAGATCGCATAATTTCGCATGCGTTTCAAGTAACTGCCATCCAGTCAGCCAATCAGGATAGCGAAATAGTTCAGGTAAATAGCCAATGCGCCGTTTTGATTCAATTGTCCCAATCGGGTGTCCTAACATTTGCGCCGTTCCAGAATCCGAATGAAGTAAGCCTAGCATCGTTCGCACAAACGTACTTTTCCCGGCACCGTTAGGACCGATAAATCCGAATACAGTACCGCGCGGTACCTCTAATGAAATGTTGCGGATACCGCCTTTTCCGTTATATTGTTTTGTTAAGTTCTTCGTTTGAATAATCCAGTCTTGATTCATGTTTTACCTCCGCCCTATACAGGAACAGAGCCGCTCCTTTTTGCGGAGCCGCTCTTGTTCAATCATTATTTTAATTCATTTGCAAGTTTAATAAGATCACTTGCATTCATATCTTTCCCCTGCTCTTTATGTTGCTCGATCATGTGCATTTTCCCGTCTTTCTCCCAAATCAGCACATTTTCATATTCTGTATTATATAAAACGGCCTTTACTCCTTGAACATTTGTCTCTGATACTTTTGCATCTTTTGCTACATAAGGAATCGGCAATGTATGTGTCCAATCTTGAATACCTGCAAGTTGCGTTTTCACATTCCCAGGAATAATTGGAAGCTCTAAAACTGTTTTTTGTAATTTCGTAACATCTACACCTTCTGGAACAGAAATTTTTGGTGCATCAATCACATTATAAGAAAAACCACTTGATGTTCGATTGCCCTCAGTTTCTATTTGTGTACGTACTGATTCCGGAACTGTGATAGAGAATTTCTTACCATTCAAAGCACTTTCAAACTGAGTATTGCTTTGGAGTTGTTTCAACAATTTATTTGCTTTTTCTGTATCGAGTTCAAATTGCATAATAAACGACGGAGTCACATCCACATTCGTTACACGGTATCCATTTGGCACTTTTGGAACAGCATATCCAGCTTCTCTTGCTTGCTGTTCCGACTGAAAATGAGCATCTTTTTTGCTTCCGTTATCTTTGATTCCTATTTTCCCAATTCCTTTAATGGACTTTTCTCCTTCTTCCGTTTTAGAGATCCATCCTTCAATTTCACGTAAGTCCGAATCTGTAAGTTGAACGAGCTGCACATCCTTTACTCGAAAAATCGATAACAAGCTACTTGCTCCTGCTCGTACTTCTGGAACTGTTAAAGACACACACACAACTGCCGCCGCTGCTGCTGCAGTAATCCAACGTTTAGATGATTTCTTCATATTATGCCATCTTCCCTTCTTTTTACTTTCTTCACTATTTCTTTCTTCTGTTTTATGATTTTTGACATTCTGTTCAAAGGTTTCCCAAGCTTGATCAACATCGATATCAATTTCTTGGCTAACGTTTGTATATTCATCATCCACTACAACTTCTACCCATTGATTAAGCTTGCTCATTTCTTCTAACGCCTTTTGACAGGCTTTACATTGATCAAGATGCTGAATATATTGCTTTCTGTCATCGCGGTTTAATTCTCCATCTAAATACGCCTGAATAAATCCAATATCTTGGCATTTCATTTGTCATTCCTCCTTGACCCCTCTATACATCTTCCGAAATTTTGCTTTCGCTCGTGCCAGCATTGTTCCAACCGAGGATACTTCAATGTCAGTAGCATCGGCGATTTCTTTGTATTGAAATCCTGAAAACTTCATTAGCAAGAGGGTACGTTCACGCTCATCCATTTCTTTTAATGTACTTTGTACACGAGTAATTTCTTCTTTTTGAATACATTGTTCTTCTGATGACGGACTGCTAATTGAATGTTTATCATTTGCTTCTTTTTTGATTCTTGCTTGATGCCTTTTTTCAGATCGCAAATAGTTATATGCCGCATAAATGGATGCCTTTGCAAGCCATGCTGATAAACTTTCAATCTGTTTCCATTCTGTATGATATAATTGCAAAAATACTTCTTGCGCTAAATCTTCAGCAATTGCTTGATCTCGCACAATCCTCATAATTTGTCTAACAACGTGAACATAATATTGCTTAAACACATCTTGAAACTGTATATGTGAAACTGAATCTTGTTCATATATATTTAACAATGAAGCTTTCACCCCCACTCTTTTCTTCCTCCTTATTAAGCACTTTCACTATAAAGAAACCACAAATTAGCTATTTGTGACAAAAAAATAAAAAATATTTTCTTGTAACGGTTCAGCCCATGCCCATCAACTTAAGAACGGAAACAAAATGAACTTTCGTTCAAATGAATTAAAAAACTCTTAAAATACTTTTTGTCCTTAAAAATGAGCATGCCAAATAAACCTCAATCAATCAAATTTCAAAAATTATGCAGCTTTCTTTTGTTTTCCAAATCCACTATACTCATAGACAACACCCATAATATCAAAGACTGTTTTCTTCTCATATCGATGAGATTTCCGCCCATTTTTCTGTAATAGGTGGTATAGGCGGATTAGAATTTTTGTTATTTCTTGGGTGTCTTTCTGTATAGCTTGATACAAAAGATATAAATAATCTTGGATCATCCCTATCGCTTTATATTCGCTTAATTCTCTTTTCTTCTTTTGCAAAAGAAGTTGGCGCATTTTAAACATAGTAGAGGTACACAGGAAAATAGCGATTAGCTTTCCATATAATTGGCACTCTAATCGTTCCTGTTTTACATGACGATAATGGTCTATTTTGAAGAGTGATTTCCACGTTTTAAAGACAATCTCTATTTGCCAACGCAAAGTATACAACTCATGTACTTGTTCCATCGGAACCCATTCCCAAGGTGTATTCGTCACGTACACGTTTAACCCCGCTATAATTTTACTTTTCTCTGAGTACGTTCTATTTTTTGATTTTTCTTTTTCAGCAATCTTCGCTCGTCGTTTTTGAAGTTGTTTTTCTGTTAATCGATTAAAAATGACGCGTGCAAACAGTTGTTGTTTATCACCAATATAAGCATTTTTTAATTCAAATGTTTCTCCAGGTTGTAGTTGTTTCAAAATCTGTTTTACATCGATTTGTATGTATTCCGATTGTTTCTTAATTGCACCATTTTTAAAGTATTCTAGGTTTGGATTTTTCACATATACATTCGTGTTTAATTTTAAACGAGAAATATAGTATGTACCTCGTTGATCCATTTGATCTAAGTCTTCCAATGAAAAATAACCTAGATCACGAATACATAAATCTCCTGGTCGTAAGGTATCTAGGCACTCCGTACCAAATGTTTTGTCATTATTTTTTCCAGGTCCAACTTGAAAATTAAGAAATTCCCCACTGTGCAGATCATATTCTAATTGAATTTTGATTCCGGCTGTTTGGGCACATCCTCCAGCGCCTGGATATAACATTCTCTAAAGCATTGGGTACTTGAAATACGGTGGCATCTAGGATGCGAGTTCGTTGGAAATAAGAGAAAAGATGGTTAGAAATTTGCGTTTGTTCACATACTTTTTGTTGTAACAGTAAAGAAAAAATATGTTGTAAAAACAAAACTGCTTTTGTATTTAAGCGTTTATTTAAGCCCTCAGGGCTGAGTAAAGTACCTGTCGCAGCATTAAGCCTACTACATAATCGAACCAAGGGATCACTTGCCACCCGTTGACTTACCCAAATACAAATAGCAGCTAAGTCTGAGCCAGAAAACTTGCGTTTTCGCTTTACAAACCCAAGTTCTCTTGCAAGTTCTTCTAAAAATACAGGTGTAACATATCGCTGTAATTCTTCCGCAAATGGTTGTAGTTCATCTTGAATCGAGAGATTCATAAGAAAACGTCATCCTTTCTAATCTAGCTTGTTTAGAAAGAATAACGTTTTTTAGTACTTAAGAGTATTAAAATCTCTTAAGTTTATGGGCATGTATGGTGATCCCTATAAAGGAAACGCAAAAACATTTCTTATAAAAGAAGAAGCTATTACAGAAATTCTGGCTGTATGTAATCCGGAAGATGCAGTCTTAGTAAAAAGGACAAGAGATGTTCTCATGTACGAAAACACCTCTGTAGTCTACAACTATTTTTAACAGTCTAAGACTTTTTTCTATAGTCTAAAACATTTTTTTAATCAAATCCCCCTAGGGATAGTCACTCTATCTAGAAACCTAGAAAAGTCACTTCAGAAAATCTGAGTTTACTTTTCATTCACATAATCTGTATTATCTGAAGTTAATAAAGTATGTTACAATCTCTTCTGTAAGAACGTTTCCATAATATCCTTCTTGAATCTTTCATAATCCAACTGAAAAGCTACATTATGCGTTTTATAGCCTGGATTAGTCACAAAACGAAAGTCTGCAATACTTTGACCAAATCCTTCTCCTTGATCAGGAATTACTTTAATGGGTACTCTTGAAAGGCTAACAGCCTCTTGATTCAGCAAATACCACACTGTTACAAAATCATGCATAGGACTTCCGCTTATACCGGGATTAGACTTGGAGTAGAAACTATAATAATAGTCTAACATAGGTTTGATGATGAGTCCTGCAAGATCCTGTGTATTCTGATGAAATGCATCGATTTGTTGGACCATTTCGGGTGTAACAATTGCATGTTGAGTTACATTTAACGGGATAATTGTCAAGTTCTTCGCATGCTGCAGAATTAAGTTTGCTGCATAAGGATCGGCGTAAAAGTTAGCTTCAGCTACAGCAGTCACATTACCTGGATAAAAAAAAGCTCCGCCCATGCAAATACATTCCCTTACGTTCCGCATTGTTTCTAAATTTAATACAAAAGTCGTAGCTAACGAAGAAAGTCTTCCCAAATTGATAATTGTAAGATCTTCTAAATTTGAATGTATAACTTGGTAAATATCATTTAAGGGATAAACTGGATAAGAAATTTCAGGAGGAATGATAGGTCCTAATCCGACTTTTCCATGTACCTCGGGGAAATACTGAACCAATATACCTGTCAACGGTACAGAAGCACCAAGGAATACAGGTATCTCTTCTCTTCCTGCAATGTACTTCAAATAGTTAATATTTCTGATAACATTCTCTCTTGATACATTTCCATAATCGGCGACAATCCCTACAAGTTGAATATCTTTACGAAAAAAGGTATACAAAATAGCAAACGCATCATCAATTCCCAAATCTGTAAATAGGAGAACTTTTTTTTGCATATATCTTCCTCCAAAATTTATAGAATCCTATTTTCACTAAGGATGTAGTGAGTAGGATAGGCTTGTACGTATATATTTTATGTATTCCTAAAAAGTGAATTCTATTCATATGTAGTTATCATAAAAACAATTATTGGTATAAAAATGTGACTTACATAGCCAATCATTATCGTAGCAGACAAAAAAGCTCACTTCTTATCTTTTTTCAAATAAGAAGCTAGCTTTGTCGTTTTTGGGGTGACTTGATTTCTTAAGTTGATGGTGATGAATGGTTCAGCCTAGTTTACTAATAAGAAAAAGAACAAATTTGATATTAGTGATAATCTATAGTTTGTTGCTATGCTAATGTTTGTTTTTTCAACTATACATACCACTCGTTAACATAGAAAAAGCTAGGAAAACATTCAATAAAACAAATGAATCTTTTCCTAGCTTTTATTCATAGTACTGTATCTAATTCTTCAACTTTTAAAAATCGATTGTTCCAAATGTTTTCGTGATGTTTAATAATAGTTTGTGCTTCTAATACTGTACTAGTTATCGTACTGTGTGTATTTTTATAAAGAATGTTATTTTGATAACCTAAGCTATAAGCAGCTCGAATTGTAGTATCCAGACAAAATTCTGTTTGAGCTCCTGCAAAAATAATTTGCTCAATTTCTTTCTCTTTTAAGTAGTTTAATAGCTCTGTTTGATAGAATGAATCCCATTTCGTTTTTTGAATAACTTTATCTGAAGGAGTTTTCACTAGCCCCTTATGTAATTGCCACCCATCTTTTCCTTCAAACATTTCATCTGTTTCCCCTGTATCTGTATGTTGAATGAAAATAACTGGGATATTCGTCTCATGAGCTTTTGTGATTAATCTGTTTATATTTGTAACTACCTGTTCCTTGTCGTACAAAAAATTTTGCGGTTCATGAAAAAAGATCTCTTGCATGTCAATAACAACTAAAGCTTGCTTCATTATCGTTTCACATCCTATTCGTTTCTTTGCAATTATAACATTTTATTTCAAAAGGGTTCTACACTTAAAAAGAGACTCCGTAACCCCAGCTCAGTACAAAAAAACATATTGAATCTAATAAAATAAGTAGGCAACTATGAAAGTCCCCTACTTATTACCTTTAGCTATTCTGCTTTATACAGATCAACGCGCTCAACAAAACCATCATAAAAGTATGCATACAAAGTATAGTTTCCACGATGATATGCAAGTGCCTCGCCATCCATACCCACTTCTAGGCCATCTGGTTCGCCAAACCATTCTTTTAATTCTCTTATAGATACATTGACTGGCATCCAGATTCTGCTAACTTCTGTAGGAAACATATCAAGACCGTAACCGTTGTAAATTGCAGTATTAGGTGAATCGCATTCTGTACAACCTGCTTCCCGCCATTCGTCCGGTGCACCAAATTCTCTTTTAACTTCTGAGAAATCTTTTCCAATCACATCAAACCCAAAAGGTCCTAATTTTCCTTCATTTAAAGCAGTTTGTAAAGTACGTTTTATGTCTATTTTGTCTCCTGCAACTTCCGGCTTCATTGCGCCGCTTGAATCAAAATAATAATCTGTTCCGTTAATTGTTTTAAAACCTGTTAGCATAGACCCATTGTCCTTTAAGTAGTACCACTGTCCATTTACTTGTTTCCATCCCGTTTGCATAGATCCATCTGCATTTAAGTAGTACCATTTCCAATCCACTTGTTTCCAGCCAGTTTGCATAGATCCATCTGTATTTAAGTAATACCATTTTCCATTTACTTGTTTCCAGCCTGTTGCCATAGATCCATCTGCATTTAAGTAATACCATTGTCCGTTTACTTGTTTCCAGCCTGTTGCCATAGATCCATCTGTATTTAAGTAATACCATTGTCCGTTTACTTGTTTCCAGCCTGTTTTCATCGCACCGCTATTCTCTAGGTAGTACCATTTTCCATTGAGGTACTTCCAACCCGTTTGCATTGCGCCACTTTGGTCTAAGTAATACCATGAACCATTTATGAACTGCCATCCCGATGTTTTCTGTCCACTTTCGTTATACAAATACCACTTCCCACTTTCTTGCTTCCACGACATTCCATTTTCAGCGGCAAATACGCCTGCTACATTTGCGAACATAGCCAATCCTAAAATACATGCTGCTAATCTCATTTTCATTTCTCTTCCCCTCCCCCTTCCATATCATTTTATCACACAACATTTTCCATATATACCCAAACAGAAATTTATTACCCTCAAATATTAAAATCTATTAATACGAAAAAATACCGAGCATTCTGTGCTCGGTATTTTTCAAATCCTATTCTTCTTTCAGAAGAACAATTTCTTTATACAATTGAGAGACAATTTTATTTTCAATCAAAATTTTTTCAAATAACTATGGTATAAAAACAATTACATCATTGTTATCTCTTCATTTATATTTGACGCTCCATACGCGTTGCACCAATCCAATAAGAAACAGCCAGCATTGCTTAATCACTGTGATGAAAATTCCCCGTTTTTGGAGGGTTTACATATTTGTCGTTCACTTTTACGCCCACTCCCTGGTCATAAACCATTTTTCCGCCAAAGTACCCTACAGAAAGGATAGCAACAGAGCATATTACTGAAAGTAAACAATACACAACAAGTATAGACTTTTGAAACTCCTTTCTTTTAATAATAAAGAAAGTACGAAAAGCAACTACAAGAAACGCCAATATAGTAGTAAAATCCGCTAAGTTTTGATGATACTCGAAAATATTTGTATTTCCTCTCGCATCCTCTTCTGGACCTGTGCCAACCGCAATCCAAGCAAAAATAAAAGCAAGCATCCATAACCAATAACCTTTTCTAGGCGAAAGCTCCCGATGCGTAATAATCCAAAACAAATCGTAACACGTAGCCATAATAATTAATACAATAGGAAAATGTACCATGATGGGGTGAATATGAGAAAACACTTCCTGAAACATCTTTTTTCCTCCTCTAGAAAAAATGTATATCAATAATTCTATTATTTAATTTTTAAAATTTCTTTAAAAATACAATTCATATTTTTGACGAAAATAACTTTTTTAATCATAATGAATCAACTGATCAAAATGTTCTTCTTTTTAATGCCTCACCACATTGCTATCAAGCTAAGTTTTAACAGCTAAAACTATTACTTGCATATCAAACAAAAAGGGTTCCTGACTTAGTATCGAGAACCCTTTTTGTTTTTCCGGAATATATTTCTTTTAAAATTTTAGGAGTATGACTCATAAACAATATGTAATTTTGTTTTTTCGTTTTAATTAAAATCCGATTCGTTGTACCGTATGGTGCACCTATTCGAATTGCATCAGCCTTTTCGCCGCCGTAAGTATCATCTTCGGTAATTTCAATAATTTCTTCCAATGGAATATTGACTGTTGCAAACTGCCACTTAATAATTAATTCTTTTTCCGTTTTTTTAACATCAATCCCTGCCATAAACATATAATCAGAACCTTCCTGTTAATTTCTTTTCAATTTCATTTTAAAGGAAATTCCTTTATTTATCATTATATGTTTTTATTTCCATATTTCTCTTTTGCAATAAAAAAAGCATCTTATCGAATAAGGTGCTTTTTTTGTATTCTTATTTTAGTTTTCCTACTTCAGTTAACACAGCATCTAAATCTTCCGCTGCTTTATTTAGAGTTTGTACATCAAGCGGTTGGACCTTTGCACCTGCTCCAATTGTATCAAGCGGTGTTTCTAATTTCCCATATAAATCAGCATTCTTTTCTTTTACTGTATCTTCAAATGTTTGCCATGTTTTCTCTAATTGTTCTGCATCGTCTTTTACTTTAGCAGCATTGTTTGCCTGTAATTGAGCTTTCAAATCGCTCACGGTTTGTTTCATACTAGCTGCTCCATCAGCAATGGAGATTGTTTTTTTCTCAGACGCCTGCTCCGTAGTTTTCGTACTTTCAGCTTTCTTTTCTCCTTGCGTTCCGCAAGCCCCTAATGCTAGAGAAGTTGCTACTATAACCGGTAAAATTAGTTTACGAGATTTCATATTGTTTCCTCCTATTGAGCCTGTTTTTGTTGTTGTGATTCTAACTTTGTATCTTTTTTCTTATTCCATACTGCAAGTATTACCGCAGCAACAAGAAGAATTACTTGTGGGATCGTACTTTCCCATGATGGATAAATCGCGAAAAAGTCTATAGTTGGGATTGAAAGGTGCGTAGCTGGCAATAATCCAGCAAGTTGCAAGCCATGAATACCCATTCCTGTGAATTTAAAGCACAAGTAAAACATAAGAATACTTGAAACTAAGAAAAATGGACGCATCGGAATTTTCAAGCCTACCTTTAAAATTAAATACGATAGGATGATAAGTGTCACTGCTCCAATCGCAATACCCATTAACAAACTTGATATTTTAATGGAAGATGCCATACCAATGAAAAACAATACAGTTTCTGTTCCTTCACGAAATACCGCAAGGAATGACAAGATCGCTAATGACCATAGACTTCCTGTATTCAATGCTTTTGTACTTTGGGTACGAATATACCGTTGCCATTCTGCAATACTAGATTTACTATGAAGCCAATAACTCATGTACATCAGCATCACTGCAGCAAATACTCCCGTCCATCCAGCAATGAGAAAGTTATTACTTCCAAATGCTCCTGCGGAGAAAAGCATATTTACAATCACACCGAGAATGATACTAACACCAAGCCCTGTTCCAACACCAATCCAAATCCATTTGCTTTTTTCTTCATGTCCGGCCTTTTTCAAGAATCCGAGCAACGCTACAACGACCAATAGCCCTTCCAATCCTTCTCGTAACAGAATAGTAGTTGCATCTAACATGTTGTAGCTCGTCTTCTCAACAAGCGGTGCTAAGTAATTCCGCATGTCTTCAATTGTTCGTTTAGCCCCTGCTATATCAGGAGAATCGGAAGCAAGCATAGCATACGAAGTAACCATATCACGCTCAGCATCTCCGTATATTTTTGAGGACTGCGTCAACACTACGCCCTCTACATCCAACCATGAGGAACGGAATGTCTCAATATCCTTTTTCGCTCCTTCAATGTCATGTTTGTCGATTTTGGAAAGTGAATCATCTAAAAGGGTAATCAAACTAGCCACGTCCGCTTTTTTTGTATTTCCCTCGTCTTTTTGAGTAGATGTAGCAGAGAACTTACCGGCAATAAATTTATCGTTTACGTCCTTTAGTTTTTGAAGTGCTGTCTCTACTTTGTCTTTATTTGCTGGTTGCTGAGCAAACGCAAATTGCACCTGCCCCATTGCATCTTCAATATCGCGATATGCTTCTGAAGATTGTTTTTTGATTCCCTCTTCAATGGAAAGCCATGTCGACCTAAAGGCTTCATATTGTTTGGAAGCTCCATCTATATCTCCTTGTTGTACAAGCTGAAGTGCTTGTGCAACCGGTTTATTTGCTTTTCCTAAATCATCTGCCGCTGTTGCAGCAAACCCACGGAATGGCAAACTTATGAAACCTAATAATACAATTAGTAAAAAGGTATGTACTTTCCACCTCATGTTAATCCCTCATTTCTATATATCAGAAATTTTCCATTAAATGTAACACAAATAATATTGAAAATCATTATCATTTAAATCGCTAACAAAATTATAGGGTTTTATATTTCGAATGTCAATCATATTCTTTGCATTTATCCTCTGCATAAAGTTACCACATGATTAAAGAAAAATATTTCTATTTAAAGCACGCAATTAGAGTGTTTATTCAGTAACCATAAGTCCCTAGATTTACCATAAATAACATAAAAAAATACCGAGCAGTATATGCCCGGTATCTTCCAAATTCTATTCTTCTTTCGGCAAAACAATTCCTTTATACAATTGAACGGTAATGAAATAGTAAATCGCGTAAATGACTACGAAAATGACAAGTGGAAGCCAAATGCGGAAGTACGGATCAAGTAAAATAAAACCGAACATTTTCATCCCAATTAACACGTGTACAATTCCCACAATTGCCGGGAATAAAAATACTAAGAATAACTCTTTATAAATGGACTTCGTTAATAGCTCACGGCGCACGCCGATTTTACGAAGCATGTTATAACGTGTAATATCTTTTGATGCACCAGAAAGGATCTTAAACATTAAACAACTTGCCATCATTGCTAAGAAAGCAATTCCTAGGAAGAAGCCCATAAATACGGTTCCGCTCGCAATGCTGTAAAAACCTGTATACATCGCATATTTCGTTGATAAATCATCAGCTTTTATATCTTTATATTTCGCTAACTCCAATTCATCAAGTTTTTTCCATTCATCTTTATGTGCTATAAAATTATCTGTTTTTCCAATGAAGGCAATTCCTTCTTTTCCTTGCACTTCATTGTACATCTTTTGATCAACAATTTTCATCGTGTGGTCACGGTATAGGTGGAATGGCTGAATATTTCTTAAAGCCTCGTCCCATTCTTCTGGAATTGCCACTGCTTGTTCTGCTTTTTCTTGACCATAGCTAGAAATAGCACCTACAGGAAGCTCTCCCGAAGCACGTTTAAATTTACCAAAGTTTTCTTTCCCTTTACCTTCATGTACTAACGGGGGATTTTTTTCTAAATCCTCTTTTAAATAGTAAACAAATTTATCATCAACTTTATAACGATATTCGTTTTTCTCATTGAATGTAATACCGTCTAAAATTTTCTTCTCTTCTGCTGTTGGATTATGGATAGCTGTATCATAAATCGCAAAGCCATCAACTGTCATCATTACATTATTTTTAAAAGCCATACCGCCAGAAATGGCACCTGCACCGAGAGCAACTAACATTGCTACAGTTGCTAGTACTCTCGTTAAGCTGTTAATACGGAAGTTTAGCTGTGCAAATGTAAATGCGTTAAGCCCTTTTTCGCTTCGTTTTTTATTACTTTTCAGCTTTTTAATAATAAGTGGAAGAACAGAAGCAAATAACATATACGTTCCTGATGTTATTGTAATGAGCGCAATGATGATACCAAATTGTTGTAACTTGTCCATATAAATCATAGAAGCATAGCCGATTGCTAATAAAATAATTGCAAGAAATGCGACAACACCAGTCATTTTTCCTTTTACAGCAACGCGCTCTGCTTGTGCATCTGCATGCACAAGCTGCAATACTGAAATACGTGATAGTTTAATACTATTCAAAATTGCTGATAACACAAATAATGCAAAGAAGAAGATACACGTAACAGTCATGGATGGAACATAAAATCCATGATAGCCGCCTGCAGTAAACTCAAGCTGCTTCATAAGCAGCTGCCCAATTCCTTGCGCCAGTCCTACACCAACTGCAATCCCGATTACAAGAGACGCTACTCCTATTACGATTGTTTCTATAAACATAAGCAATGTAATCTTATGTTTTTTTGCTCCTAACATCATATACATCCCGAACTCTTTTTGGCGAAGAGATAATAAGAAAGAATTTGCATATAAAATATAGAAGAACGTTATAATGGCTAATAAAAATGAACCTGCTTGAAAGACAAACCCAATTGCTGCAATAACAGAGTTTGATTCAAGAAACGCTTTATTCATTGCAAGCGTTTGAAACATATAAAAAATAGAAATTGACATAACAAGACCAACAAGTAAGACAATATAGTCTTTCAGCTTACTTTTCAGTCCCGACATGGAAAGCTTAAATAACATGCTTGAACCTCCTTTCTTATGCTTTTTGTGTGCCTAGATCAGCAAGCACATCTAAAATTTCTTTATAGAATTCTTCACGTGTACCACCGCGGTGAATTTCTTTATATAACTCTCCGTCTTGAATAAATAAAATGCGTCGGCAATAACTTGCACTATACGGGTCATGTGTAACCATCATGATCGAAACACCTTGTTCTTCATTTAAGTTTGTCATCGCATCTAAAAGACTTGTTGCGTTTTTCGAATCAAGCGCTCCTGTTGGCTCATCCCCTAAAATAATTGCTGGTTCATGTACAAGCGCACGTGCTGCTGCTGAACGTTGCTTTTGCCCGCCAGAAACTTCTGAAGGGTATTTTTGAAGAATTGCTGAAATCCCTAACATTTCCGCTACTTTTTCTACTTTTGGACCAATCTTTTTAGAAGGAACGCCTTGCAGAGAAAGCGGCAATGCAATATTTTCATAGATTGATAGATTCTCTAGTAAATTAAAGTCTTGGAATATGAATCCTAGCTTTTGTGAACGGAAATCAGATAGTTCCCCCTGCTTCATTTTCGTAATATCCGTACCTGCAATTTCAACAATGCCATCCGTCGCTTTATCTAAAGTTGAAATGACATTTAATAAAGTGGTTTTACCAGAACCAGATGGCCCCATAATCCCAACAAATTCCCCCTCTTGAATGGAGAATGATACGCCTTTTAATGCATGTGATTGGCTTTCGCCTTTTTTACCATATACTTTTTGAACATTTTTTACGTCAACAACTGGTGCTTTCATATATATCCTCCTGTACTTTGTTTTCCTGTTCCTATTTTGCTCTTTTTGGACACCCTCTGCCATTGATTAAACTTACATTTAACTTACATTTTTGTAAGATATACAAACGGCTCCATATGTTACATGTAAACACGTAGCATATGGAGCCGCTTGTTATTTTAAGATATATATTTTTATTTCACGTAATAAGGTTACATTACAACTGTGTGATTTTTCCAACGCTTGCACTTGGATCTACATGTAATGTACCGCTATATTCAACCTCATCCACATTGCAGTTTGGACCAATTGCTATATGACGGCCAGACACAATTGATACATCTGTTTTACTTAAAGTGATGTCGTTTCCTTTTATCGTTTTACAAACAATTCTTTTCTTGATCCCTGGGATGAAACTTGTAAGAGATAAAAATTTACGAGATGGCTCTAACCTGATTATATCTCCTTCAACATTTTGCAATCCACTAGGTGCTATAAATCCTATTTCAATCTTTTTTGCTTGTAAATTTCCATTTACTCGAACAGCCCCTTGCACTGTGAGTGTTTCAGCACACACATCTTCCTTTATCGATAAAGTACCCGATGAGTGTATATGTTTTGCCTGTATTTTTCCTAATTTACAACTACCGGTGTTTTTTATTTCGTTAATTTGAGATACCCCTTCAATCTTGCATGTACCAGAATTGCTAAAACTTTCAGCAATTAAACTTCCCCGAATTGTGCAGTCCCCGATTATACTAAATTCATTAGCCTGCACATCCTTTTTAAAAGATGCAACACCTTTCACATGGACACTTTCGGCAATAACTGGTTGTGAAAAAGATTTACTTCCAAATACATTGAGTTTCTCCTGTGCATGATTAGCTCTTGTCTCCATAGTATTTTTCATCTCTATTTCCTTCCCTTTATTTTTTCCCGTCGTGTTGTATAAAAGCCTCAAGCATGTAAATATTTCCCTCTACATCAAATATACACATATTACCATTCCGAACGCAAAAAAGACAGCTGAGATCAGCTGCCTTTCTGTTCAAATTTATCTTATTTATTAGCGTTAATTTCTTGTTGTAGTTTCTGATTAGAACTTTGTAATTGTTGATCAAATTTTTCTAATGCGGCATTAATAGCTGTTTTGTCTTTCTTTTGAACAGCTGCTTTCAATTCTTTTTGAATACCACGTTCGCCTTGTTCTTTACCTTTATCATGATCTTTATCTTCGTGTTTTCCAAATATCGCTTCTAATTGCTTATGCGCTTGTTCTTTTGTTAATTTTCCATCTTTTACTTGTTGTTTAATAGAATCAATTTCTTGTTTATGAGCTTCGTAAAAAGCTTTTCGTTGTGTTTTCTCTTGTTCCTCTTGTTTTTGGAAACCAGCTGTTTTGTGCAATTGTTGCTCTAAGTTTTTATGTGTTGCTAAATCTTGTGTAAGTTTCGTTTTCAAATCAGAAGAAGCGTATTGATTAATGATATTCGTAAGCTCCTTCTCATGGTTACCTTTATGGTGGTGTTCTGCTGTTTCATGTGTAGCTGATTTGTTAGATGTATTGAAATGATTTATCACTGCACTTCCAGCTGCTGGAGTCAATATTGTCGCTGCTAAAATAGGTGCAATCAAACTTGATCTTAGTTTCATTTGAAATTCCTCCTAAAATACGTAATGATGTTACAAGTAGAATTATCGGACAGGTTCCTTAACTTTTCCTTAACTTTTAAAAAGTGCAAAAAATAATAGAGGTCCTGACACAAAGTTTTCATTTTTTTATTAATTGGGAGTAAACAAGAAAGACTGACACAATACAAGATGCATTGAACTACCCCAACCTATCGTTTCGCGCTTGAAGTAGGGGTCTTACTGCCCTAAAATAGCGGGATAAAGTGAAACTTCCATCAGTGGGGGTTTTTTTCATCCCCCACTGATGGTTAGTTGAACCAATCGGGCTTTTACGGGCAGTTATCCCTCACCTATCTTCCTCGTTTCTCTCTGAATCTTGAGGTGAGAGTCTTACTGCCCGTTAATGCGGGATAAAAAATAAAACCAGGTCATACTTCGACCTGGCTTACTCTGATTGCTTTGATTTTTGTGGTTGCCCTTTTTTACGATTTCTTTGTTTCGCTTGTACCACTGGATCTAATTCGTTTGAAAACTCGGCATTATGTCCGTTTTGCGTTTTTTGCTCTGGGTTATTTTGATCAGAACGTTTTGCCATTTATTTTTCACTCCTTATTAGTGCGGTGTAACGATCATTTGATGCTGCAGCTGTTGCACCGCAAGACGAGCACGATATAACTGATCGCGCTGCTCAGCATTTGCAAAGTGCTCCATTGTTTCGATTTCTGTATAAGCCTTTTCCAATTGTAGCTGTGCATCTGAATAATTCATCTTATTGTAATGTTCTTGTCTCATGCCCACTTCTAACTGTTGTTTTGCGTATTCCATCGCTTGTTCTGCTTCATTGATGCATCGTTCAATTGCGCTACGCTCTGCCATCATATTTCCTCCTTGCCTTTCATTTCTCCATTAGTCTATCCCTTCCATCTGAAGCTTATGAGTATGTTATAATGATTTTTGCTCATATCATTGAGGAGGCATAACATGAAAGTTCAAAATCCTTTCCCATATTCAAATGACAATAAACGTTATCATACATGGAACTATCACCTGCGCCGACATTTTGGCGAGAAAATCTTTAAGGTTTCCTTAGATGCAGGATTTGATTGTCCAAACCGTGACGGCACAGTCGCATACGGCGGTTGTACATTTTGCAGTGCGGCTGGTTCTGGCGACTTTGCTGGTGACCGCCGTGATGATGTTGTTACGCAATATCATGAAATGAAAGAAAAAATGCATACAAAATGGAAAGATGGCAAATGTATTGCGTATTTCCAAGCTTATACAAATACTCATGCTCCTGTTGAAGTGTTAAAAGAAAAATTCGAACCCCTTTTAAAAGAAGAAGGTGTTGTCGGTTTATCAATCGCAACTCGTCCAGACTGCTTACCAGACGATGTTGTCGAATATTTAGCTGACTTAAATAAGCGTACGTACCTTTGGGTAGAACTTGGCTTACAAACCGTGCATGAACGTACAGCACTTCTTATTAACCGTGCTCATGATTATCCATCTTATGTAGCAGGTGTAAATAAACTTCGTAAGCATAACATTAACGTATGTTCACATATCATTAACGGCCTCCCGCTTGAGGACTATGACATGATGATGGAAACAGCGCGCGAAGTCGCAAAGCTTGATATTCAAGGAATTAAAATTCATTTGCTTCACTTATTAAAAGGAACACCTATGGTGAAGCAATATGAAAAAGGACAATTAGAATTCCTTTCTCTTGAGGATTATGTAAATCTTGTTGTTGATCAACTTGAAATCATTCCATCAGACGTCATCGTACACCGCATTACAGGCGACGGTCCGCCAAATTTAATGATCGGTCCGATGTGGAGCTTAAATAAATGGGAAGTATTAAATGCAATTGATGCTGAATTTGTACACCGCGGCAGTTGGCAAGGCAAATATGCAAATGGGGTGACGGAAGTATGAAATTAGAACGCATCTTACCTTTTGCACGCACACTGCTAGAGCGAGCAGTGAAAGAAGGAGATTATGCCGTTGATGCAACGCTTGGCAACGGTCATGATGCTTATTTTTTAGCTGAACTTGTTGGAGAGAACGGTAAAGTATTTGGCTTCGACATTCAAGAAGAGGCAATCACAAATTCAACCGCGCGTCTACAAGAAAAAGGACTGGCTGAGCGTGCCGTTCTTATTCACGATAGCCACGATACATTAGCAGACGTATTACCTGAAGATGCAAAAGGAAAAGTAACAGGAGCTATCTTTAACTTAGGTTACCTTCCTGGCGGTGATAAAAGCATCGTCACAAAACCGAACTCAACTCTTTCTGCCATACAGCAGTTATTAGAAGTAATGGCACCGGAAGGAATCATCGTTCTCGTCATTTATCACGGACATCCAGAAGGACAAGTCGAACGCGATGCTGTTGTGAAATTTGCAGGAGAGCTGGATCAAAAAGAGGCTCACGTGTTGAAGTACGAATTTATGAACCAACAAAATAACCCGCCGTTTATTATTGCGATTGAAAAACGATAAATAGAAGTAAAAAAGCCACTCTTTATACAACAGTATAAAGAGTGGCTTTTTGCATCACTGCGCTATTTTCTTTCGATACATCTTCCCATTCCAATAGAAAAAGCGCGAAGTAAGACCTCCATATTTCACAATGCGCCGCGCCATCTGCTGCATTTCTTTTTGCTGCGACACTTTTTGGTCTGATAAATATATACCTAGTAATCCGCGGCTAATGAGACGGTGAAATTTCATATGCGGGATTTGTTCCAAACTTTTTTCCGCTTCTTTCACAAAATGTTTCAATCTCTCAAGAGTTGCTTCTTTATTTTCATAATAACTACAAAAATTTAAATCTCCGCCAATACGGTCTTCTTCTTGGTCAATGAAATAATCAAGTAAAATATGCAATCCTTGTACATACGGAAAATATCCTTGCTTAATTTTCATAATATCTTCGTCTGCTAATTCATCGTGGAACGCATACGCTACAAGACAGAAAATACCGAGCGTTGAGCCTGCGCATGCGGAAAATTCAAACCAGCTCATTGGCGGGACTTTTTCACTATGCGCTGCAAACCACGTTTTTAAACGCTCTTCTCTCTCTTCTAGCTTTACATGTTTATGAATTTGCAAATCACAATAATAACAAGCAAGCTCATGAAGAATTGGTGCAATCTTGTTATAATGCTTCGTTTTTGTAAGCACGTCCTGACACGTTTCTACAAGTTCATCTAAATAACCGCCATCATCTTGATCATCACGGTAACGATAATAATTGCTTCCTTCACTTCCTGGCGTTAACGCCGCAAGCATCGATTCATGCAGCGCCGCAAAATCATTCGGATCAAGCGATGTACTACGGTCACATAAATTATCCAAGTAATCACTAATCGTTTGATACGCTACAATAAATCGAATACATTCTTCACGATGTTCATGGGCAAGCAGTGCTAAAATTCCGCCACCCTCACAATGAAACGTTTTATGCTCAATACTCGCTAATGCTTGATTATGAAGTTCATCATTCGGAATATGATAGGCGCGTTCCTTCCACTTTGCGAGCTCATGGTGTACGACCGGAAACACATCTCGGTATACTTTCGCCATGAGCGTTATGGGGTTACTTGGTACTGTCACTTCTTTCTTCATCTCCTCTAATGAATATGGTTAAACATGTTCAAAATGTATTACAAATTTCATCTGATTATTTTTCTTTCTGAATTAAATGTGTTTCTACAAATGATTTTGCATATGCGAAAATGTCATCTTTTTCATACTCATTAAATAGCTCATGATAACAATTCGGCCATTCCTTGTATGTTTTATCACTAATTTTCAGATTATCAAACCATTTGCGGACACGTGTTTTATCTACAAGTTTATCCTCACACGCCTGCATTAGCAAGAGTGGTACATCTGGAAATTCATCGCGTTTTTCATGGGCGACTTCTACAGCTTTAATTAACTCACTATACCAACGAACTGATACTTTGCGCAAGAACAATGAATCATTTTCCATTGCATCACGAATTTCATGATTACGCGTTGCCATTTCAACTGTAATATTCGAATTAAACTGCATTTTCGGCGCAACAACATTCAGCATTTTTATAATGGCCTGAAGCGGTACTTTAGGTCTTAATACAACCCCTAAACACGGTGAAGTTAAAATTACTCCTTGCACCTCCATCTTCGTTTCTTGCAGCACACGAATGACTGTTAAGCCTCCCATACTATGCCCATATAGGAAAATAGGCAAGTAATATTTTCTTGCCTCTTTGATCCATGCCTTTACTTCTTCTATGTATTCATCAAATGAAGTAATATGTCCTCTATTTCTTGAAGTTGTTCCGTGCGCTGGTAAATCACCCATTACCACGTGAAAACCAATATACCGCCACATTTCTGCAAGTGCCTCGTAACGACCATGATGCTCCATCGCACCGTGTACCATAACTATAACAGCTTTCGCCTCTTCTGCTTCATAATTCCACATAAAACTCCTCCGTTTCACTCTCTTTCATAATTTGCTACACTAATATTAGTTTCTAGGAGAGGAAGATTACTTATATGATTTATCCTTACAAAGACAAAAACCCAAAAATTGCTAATAGCGCATTTATCGCTGACTATGTCACAATTACAGGCGATGTCACAATTGGTGAAGAATCAAGCATTTGGTTTAACACTGTCATTCGCGGAGATGTTTCTCCAACCATTATCGGAGACCGGGTCAATGTACAAGATCAATGTACACTTCATCAAAGCCCAGCATACCCGCTTATTTTAGAAGATGATGTAACAATTGGACATCAAGTTATTTTACATAGCTGTACAGTGAAAAAAGATGCGTTAATCGGCATGGGGTCCATTATTTTAGACGGAGCTGAAATTGGTGAAGGTGCATTTATTGGTGCCGGCAGTTTAGTACCGCAAGGAAAGAAAATCCCGCCAAATACACTTACATTCGGCCGCCCTGCAAAAGTAATTCGTGAATTAACGGATGAAGACCTTAAAGATATGGCTCGCATTCGTCGTGAATACGTAGAAAAAGGACAATATTATAAAGGTCTACAAATGAAATAATCTTTTTAGCTGCCTCCATATAAAAGGCAGCTCTTTCTTTGCCAAATTCTACGTTTTCTTTACAAAATCTTAGTATTCCCTCAATAAAATCTTATTAAAATAAAAGTAAATCTTCAAATATATATGTAGTGAGGAGGAGATTTTTGATGAAAACTAGATCCATCAGCTCCTTATATAAAATAGAGTGCTACATCTTCAAAGGAATTAATCGCTATTTTGAGCGCAAAACATTAAACATCTTTTTTCGCGCCATTACACATATAGGCGGTGCTACCTTTACAATTTCTCTCGCTCTATTCTTACTTTTTTTCACAACCGGATCTTTACACAATGCATCAATTGCAAGTGCTATTTCCCTTGCGATTAGCCATATACCTGTGCAAATTCTAAAAAAGTTTTATCCAAGAAAACGTCCGTATTTAACAATTCTTAATGCAAAGTATCCAACAAATCCATTAGTAGATCATTCTTTTCCATCAGGACACACGACTGCTATCTTTTCTGTTATTGCTCCTTTTTTATTATATGAACCAAGTATGACATTCTTGCTGCTTCCACTAGCAATTACCGTGGGAATTTCACGCATTTATCTCGGCTTGCACTACCCATCTGATGTACTTGTTGGCATGTGCCTCGGAACAATATCCGGCATTGTTTCTTATTATCAATTCATTCCACTTTTTATATAAGGTGAAACTTCTAGCAGTTATCCTCCACCTACTTTCTTTATTTTCTTTGCACTTTGAGGTGGGAGTATCACTACCCATTAATGGCGGGATAGAAGAAGGAGGGAATTTGATGAAAATTGCCATCTTTACAGATACGTTTACACCGCAAGTGAACGGCGTTGCGAAAACACTCGATCGCTTTACACAGTATTTGCAAAAGCAAAATATCTCTTACTCTGTGTTTGCCCCGCAACATACGGCGGAAGATAATTTTGTTACGAATGTCAATAAAATGAAAAGCATTCCACTTAAACTACTATATCCAGAGTGCCGATTCGCATTTCCAAATCCACGTTACATCAAAAAAGAACTCTTTCAGTTTCAACCAGATATAATACATGTCGCAACACCATTTAATATGGGACTTTGCGGCATGTATTACGCAAAAAAACTAAACATCCCTCTCGTCGGTTCCTATCACACAGATTTTGATGCGTATTTACAATATTATAAAATTGAGTTCTTCTCTAATATGCTGTGGAACTATTTAAAATGGTTTCATGGCGCCCTGCAAAAAACATTCGTACCTTCTCTCGAAACGATGCAACAACTGCAAAAAAAAGACTTCCAAGACTTATACTTATGGAGCCGCGGGGTAGATTGTAATCTATTTCATCCTCACTATAATCAAGACGTATTTCGAAAAAAATATAACATTACATCACCATACATCCTCTCTTACGTTGGACGTTTAGCCCCTGAAAAAGATATCGAAACATTGCTGGCATTAATCCACAAAACAACGAAAGAACGAAAAAATGATGTTCATTGGCTAATCGTCGGAGATGGTCCTCTCGCTGACGAAGTAAAAGAAACAATTACAGAAAACGTAACATTTACTGGGTATTTAAAAGAAGAAGAGTTAGCTGAAGTATATACTTGTTCAGATGTTATGGTATTCCCTTCTTCAACAGAAACATTCGGAAATGTCGTCTTAGAATCACTTGCATGCGGTACGCCCGTTATCGGCGCAAACGCAGGTGGTGTGAAAAATATTATTACACACGGAACAACAGGCTTTCTTTGTGAGCCGAAACAAACGGACTCCTTTTTATCTTTTATTTACACATTACTTGATCAGAAAGAGCAACGTGAATACATGGGGCAACAAGGTAGAAACTATGCTTTAACACAAAGTTGGGATGAAATTTTCAGTGACCTCGTGATGCATTATGAAGATGTCATTCAAAATCGAAAAGCGGAAATGCTGGCTTAAAGTGAAACTGCTACATTGTACAAAATATAAGAAGAGAGGTCATACTTCGAAGTATGACCTCTCTTTATCTTGTGTTTTTATTTATTTTTCTTTACCTTTTGTTTGAGTTGCATCGAATGTCCAGTTTAATTTCAATGTATCTCCTTGGAATACGTTTTGATCTTCTCCATTATCTACAAATGTGAATTTCACATAGAAAGTGTCATCACTTCCTGGAGCAAGCCCGTTTCCTTCCCAGTTTACGATACCTTTTTGTACAAGATCAGGAAAGTTACCATCAGCAGTAGCTTTTTTCAATTCAGACAAAGTAGTTTCCCATACAGGAACTGTGTTCTTGTCGATGTTCCATAAGAACTCCACTTTGATATGATCACCGAAATCAGCATCTCCGTTATCACCTTTTGCATCTGTTACAGTGTAGTCTGTAAGAAGACGAACGTCCTTTATTTTCAAAGTGCCGTTGTTGATTAAGTGGAAATCGCGTTCCACTTGGTCACCTGGTTTGATTTTGTCAACATCGATGATAACTTGTGGATCAATGCTCAAATCTAATGTACCAGCTGCAAACGTGTTTGCTGATACTTCTTTATCACTGAAGTACGCAAACGTTCCGCCTCCAATTAAAGATAAACCAAGAACTGCAGATGCAACACCCATACCAAGTTTTTTTTTAAGACTCATTTTAATAATCCCCCTAATTTTATAATTTTTAAAAGCCAATAAGTTCATATGAGGTAAAACCGAATCAAAATCGATAAATACTACTAGGATGGCTACAGCTAAGTTCTTAATAAAGAACTTTAAATTTTAAAGCGACATTGCATCAGTATTTGCAGAAAATACAGTAATGATTTCATAGGTTTATGAATGGTGGATAAACCCTATCATTACATTAGGTAAGAAATGTCCAAAAAAACGGAGATTAATCCGATTCCTGTTTATAACAAATAAGAAGAGGAGGAACACTTTGTATTCCTTCTCTTTTCTCAAGATCCCTTGCTAATATTATGTTTATCCCGCTACTTCGGGATAATAAGAGCTCGATTGGTGAGAGCTTTCCATCAGTGAGGGATGAAGAAAATCCCCCACTAATAGAAGTTTCACCTTATTACTTTGATTTCGGCTCCAAACCAATCTGACGCAAGAAGTCTGCCAGACCTTTTTTGCCGATTGTTTCTTTTGGCTTAACCACTTCTGGAACGCCGACTTCTTTTTGTAAGAAGTTTTTCTCAACGAACCGGACATCTGTCTCGTCTACGACACCGTCTTGATTGATGTCTTGCGGCAAGATAGATGCATCCTTCTTGCCATATACTTCAACTACACTTTGCAGATCGCGAATATCAATCAATCTATCACCATTCACGTCCCCTGCAAGATTTTTAACACCTAATCTTACATGTTGCCCGCGCATCTCACCGTTTACAGAATATCCAGGAATGAATTTCTTCATCGCTTTGAGATGTCCCGGGACATCAATAACAACTGTGTATGCTTCAGTAGAAGCTGGGATACCATAAATGGTGTAGAATCCTGTCTTATCAATTGTTCCCTTATATTTTTTACCGCTTGGGGACATCGCATATACTTGAGCACCGATTTTTGTATAATCCGCTTTTCTCAAATACTGAGAATTTCCAGTCCCAATCAAAAATGCTTCCGGTTGGATAGAACCTTGCACTCTCGAATGCGTTGGAATAAGGTTAAAATCTGCCGTGTTGAAATAAGGAATAGCAGTAGCTGCTGTTTGTCCCGCTTTCATATAAGACGCCTGTTGTACATCAAATCCGATAACATTATCGAAATATGCATCACTTACTACTTTGAACGTTACATCAATGAAAGGCATATCTCCGTCCATACCGTTGAATGCATTCCCTTTCATAGTTGCGCCGACTTTCACCGTATTTTTGTAAGTTCCTTCCTTCACGGCAGGTTCTTGCAGCGATACCTCCAAGCCCTTTTCCTTTGCATACTGATTTACCGCATTGTTTAATTTCACATTCTCAAACTTGAACAAATCATTCATGAATTCGACCTGGAATTCCCCGGATACAAGCTGCTTCACATTATTGAGGCTGAGTGTCATGGTAACCGTATCGTCAACTTTCACATCTTTCTTATCGTAACTAGCAGTCGTATATTCCGTACCTTCTTTCACGAAGACATATTTTTGTTTCCCCATTGCCGTTGCAATATCAGACATAGTCAAAGTCAAATTTAAAGGTCCTTTTACAATATCACTTTCCTCAATTCCGAATTTCACATCTCCGTTCGCTTGGATTGGGAAGTATCCATCTATGAATCCAGAATTTGCAGAGTACCCCATTGAGTTAGACGATTGATCATAGTTCAATCCTTTGGATTTTAATAGATCCACTGTTGCATCCTTAGCTGTTCCATGCAGCCATACCGCTTTTTGTCCATCCTCTTCCGTAAACATGGAGTCATTAATCTCAATCACACCCGGTTTTTTGTCCATATTTACTTCTGGTGCTGTATTGTCCACAATAAGTGGATTATCTGCAACATATGATTTCCCTTCCTCATCGTGCGCAATCATTTCCAGTACATAATCGCCTGCTGGAAGCTTCACAGGAAGATCGCCAATTGGCTTGGAAGGATCATTTGTAAATGGATAGACAGTACCGCTAAATGCTCCTATAAGAAAAGTTTCTCTGTCTGTCAGTAATTTACTAGTGTTCGCTGTTCCTACAAAACCTACAGCTTTTCCTGTTTTACTGTCCTTAACAACTATATCGATTGTTTGCATTGGGCTATTCAACTTCATGATTCCGTGAACCGTAGGGTCTAAATACTGCCAGAAAGGTGTCGCATTTGTTACGGATGGTTTAGTCGTTTTTATATATTCAAATCCCTTTTCCGTCACCATGACAGCGAATGGGATTTGATATGCTTCGGCTGGATTGTTCGCATTCGTCACATGAATATATCCTTCATATCTTCCTTTCGCTGCACTAGAAGGAATCGTAATTTTAGGCTGCAGCTCCTGTGATTTTCCACTTGCCACTGTAAGAGATGCCGGCACCTCAACTTGTACACCATTCTTCACTGCATCTTGAATACCTGTACGCTCGCCGTGATACTCCACTTCCAATTTAAAGGATTTTTCTTCTTTACCATTGTTTTGAACAGTCACTTTTTTGCTCGCTTCAATTGGTTTATCACCTTGCTTGAAATGTCTGCCGAACATAATAGAGCCTGTTTGGTCGTCAATTTCGACAATATTTCCGTTCTCAATATTTTTTGTTTTGTCCCATACCTTGATGGATGTATCCGTATGAACAGCTTGATACGCGTCAATTCGCCCCGCACCCACTTCGTATACGGAATTCTTGCCATTCAAATCATCCGATGTATTCATAAGAGCTGCTTTTACATCGAAAGGAGTGTAATCTGGATGCTCCTGCAAAATCAATGCTGCTGTACCTGTCACGTGAGGAGTCGCCATGGAAGTACCTGATAAGCGTATATATGCATTGCTGTAATTCACACCGTCCTGCGGATCATTGATATATTCCGGTGCAGTAGAGAAAATTGATACACCAGGAGCGACTACATCCGGCTTAATATCATAATTTCCGTTTACCGGCCCGCGTGAACTGAAATCTGCCAAGTGATCGCCTTCCGTTTTTGTATTGCTTAACGTTTCGAATTTGAAAGATACTTCACCTAGCGCCTTTAAGCGTTCGCCATCTGCTTTTGACAAGCGGAAAGATGGAATAAGACCTACCCCCTCACCTAAGTAGGCAGATATTTGTCCGTCGACATTGTTATACACAATAACCGCTTTAGCTCCAGCATTTTTTGCATTTTTAATTTTTTCATCAAACGTAATTTCCCCGCGCTGAATTAACGCGATTTTTCCGTTTAAATCTTTCCCTGTAAAATCAGCTGGTTTCCCAAGTCCTGCAAATACAATTGGTAAGGATTGTCCTTGTAAATCTTCTAACTTATCAGGAAAATCTTTACCTAATAACTGCATGTTTTCAAATTTTTCGCTCGCTGCACTTGCACTGAATGTAGGAATGGATATAGAAACATCACTTGCTCCTACTGAAATACCGAGCGCTGCCGTTCCCGGAGAACCAAGGGTTTTTTCGTTCGGTCCAGCGTTACCTGCAGCAACAACTGTCACCACACCTGAAAGCATAGCGTTATTTGTCGCAACCGAAGTGGCATATAACGGATCGTTAGTTTGCGCACCTAGCGACATGTTGATGACATCCATACCGTCTGCAATTGCCTTATCTATCCCAGCAAGGATTCCCGCTGTATTTCCTCCGCCCCAAGGGCCTAATACTCTATAAGCATATAAATCTACGTCAGGTGCGACACCTTTCACCGCATAATCCGCATTGTTTTTCTTTTGGGCTGCAATCGTACCCGCTACATGCGTACCATGCTCTGTGTAATACACATAGCCTGGAGATGTTGGTTTACCAGCTTTTATCCAATCCGCGTATGTTGTTTCCATCGGATCGGCATCGTTATCTATAAAATCATATCCGCCTTTATAAGCACCTTTTAAATCAGGATGATTATAGTCAATACCTGTATCAAGAACACCGACTTTAATCCCTTTACCTGTAATGTTTTCCGCATGAAGCTTGTCCACACCAATTTGCGGAATGCTGTCCGCCATTTTTGGCTGGACTGTTTCTTTTGTTTCTTTCGTTTCTACCGGAGGTTCTACTTTTACCTCGTAATCTTTAAAGACACGTTTTACTACTCCGGATTGAATTAAATCCTGCACCGCCACACTAGGTAAAGTCATCGCTACACCGTTAATCGCGTTCTTGTATTCACGTGTAATCTTCATTTTTTGCGTATCGTACGTGCCAGCATCCTTTTTCGATTTCAAGGATTCGACATGTTGCTTAAACACTTTATGTTCTTCATCCACTTTTGCTTGCGCAGTAGTAGAGGCTATTTTCTTTCCTTTTGCTGCTTGTTTCATCACTTCAATTTTTGCTGGAGCCTGATTGAATTCCACAATAACGTTTACTAATTCAGGACTATTAGAATCAATATCAGGAGAAATCGTAAAATTAGGACTTACATCTAACTGTTCCAACGCTTTTCTTTGATCCGCAGACAGGTCTTTCAAGACTTTCTCCGCATTATCAACTTGATTCAGTTCAACCGGACTTTCTGCCAATACGTTATACGGAATGCCTTGTGATAATAGCATGCCAGCGACTAACGTCCCCGTAAGGACCTTCCCAAATTTCCCTCTCTTCATACAAGTTCCCCCACCTAAATTTATTTTTATTCTGTAGTCATTGTTTAACATAAATTTACGAAGCTATTAGACTACGATTCTACTTCCTTATCTTATTAAATTTAAACTTTTCTGAAAATTATCAAAAAGGAATATTTTTTAAAGGTATTAGTTCTATCCCGTATAGTACAAAAGAACTACTCCGTGCCTATTATTTTGAGTAAAATAATAAAACACAGCGTAGTTCTTTTAAGTACTTTTCATTTAAGAAAATGGAACAAGCTGATTTCGAACAGCATAAATGACAGCTTGCGAACGACTTTTCACATTTAGTTTTTTGAAAATTTTATTGATATGAATTTTAACTGTCTTGTCACTGATATATAGGGCTTCAGCAATTTCCTTATTACTAAGACCTTTGACCAGTTCAAACAATATTTCCTTTTCACGCTCTGTCAGTTCATTTTCATTTGATTCTGATTTCGTTTGCTGATGATATGTAATCAACTTTTTAGTCATGCGCGGGTGAATGACAGAATCTCCTTGTAATACCATTCGGATTGCGGCCACCACTTGTTCGGATGATGAATCCTTCAGTAAATAACCGTCTGCACCTGCCCGAAGAGCAGCCATCAAGTATTCATCATGTTCATACATCGTTAATACGAGAACACGGCAGTTCGGATACTGATCTTTCACGAGTGATGTAGCCTCAATACCATTTTTTCCCGGTAAATTAATATCCATTAAAATACAATCAGGACTACACTCTTCCACTTTCTTTAATACCTCATCCCCAGAAACAGCTTCTCCAACTACTCGCATATCAGATTCGAGTTCCAATATACTTCGAATTCCATCACGCAAAACAGTATGATCATCCACTACTAATATTCGAATCATGATACTCCTCCCCCATTTCTGAATCTGGAATTAACAATGTGATTTCTGTTCCTTTTCCTGCTGAACTATCAATCTGAAGGGCAGCCCCTAGCTGTTCAGCCTGTTCATTCATATGTAATATACCATAATGCGGCTCATGCTTTGCTTTAATCATAGATTCAAAAAGGGAAAAGCCAATTCCATTATCCTTCACTTTCAAAAGTACATGTTCCCGTTGATAACTTAGTAAAATGTCAACTTTATCTGCCTTCGCATGCTTTACAATATTTTGCAAGCTCTCCTGCAAAGTATCGAAGATGACTCGTTCTTTCGTAAAACTAAGTTTTCGAGGACGACCTCTTTCATGATATGTAATGGCTAGATCATATTCTTGTTTTAAGGATTGAATTTTATTTGTAATTGCTTGTTTTAGCCCTAGCCTTTGTGTTGGATATGGCTTTAAAGCATAAATAGAATAACGAACTTCCCCTAAACTTTTCCGTAATTTTTTTATGCTTGTATCTACCACTTGCTGCATGTCCTTTGGTCGATCCGCATACTTTTTCTGAGCTGACTCCATCTGGAATATCACTCCGGCCAATGCTTGTGCAATTCCATCGTGGATTTCACGAGCAATCCGATTTCTTTCTTCTAAAATCGTTCTTTTTTCCTGTTCAGAGACGAGTGTCCGTGTTTTAAGTAAGCTGCCTAATTGATTGGCAAACGTAGCTAAAGTCTGTACATCTTCAGTAATAAAACTTGCACTCCTGCTTTTCCCTGCTACAAACATTCCAACCAATTCATGATTTACTTTAAGAGGTAAATATACAAGAGAGCGCATAGTATTTTCAAACACTTCATCTCCCGGGGCCATACCCGTTTTCCAATCAGTAACAACAACAGTTTCGGATATCTCTTCAAACTTCGTATATAGGTCAGAATAATCAGAAATATCACGACGTACTTTTCCATCCTTTAATAAAAGTGTCCATTTCTCCTCATCTTTTGCCCATAAGACATATGCCTGTATTCCTAAAAATCCTTTCAGTGATTGTTTCATCTGCTGTAAGTTTCCGGCAGATAACCCATGACTTAATTCCGTCGTAATGGAAAAAAGCTTATATAATCGTTCTTTTTCCACCCGTATTTGTCTAACAAAAGAGCTGATGATACAGATTGCCACAAGCGGAAAAAAGAAGAACAGAACCATAATTTCATCCATCACTCCGCGATATCGGTAATCTAAAATATGTATAAGCGAGGAGTAAAATAAACAAAAACTCATACTCAATAATACTAATATATTTTTTTTACGCCACTCTTCTAGCGGATATGGCTGAGGAAGAAGTATGATTAAAAGATCGTAAAAAATGCTGTTAAAAAAACAAAGAAACACGCTGAATAAAAACAAACTTATGAATTTTTCATATAAACCTGGGAGATTCATCCCAGAAATAAAAAGGGAAAAACATTCGCTAGAAAACCATTCTGCTAATATGATACTCAGAGCAAGCTGGGCACAATTAAACAGCGTCCTTTGCATAGGTAAACGGCGAAGCAAATGAATACATAACATCGTACATACACAAGAAACAACAGTGATATGTATTCCAAACTGCCAATTCATTACATAAATGAGCGTAAGACTGAGTGTGATTCCCCCTCTCCAAATACGGATAGGAAAATACTCAGTAATCCCCGTAAACATAACTAACAACAAAAGCAGTATGAGATGAGAAGGCATTTTACTTAAAAACAAAGAAATGATAACAGCAATCACACCAAGAAAGGAAATAGAATAAATATAAAAACTAGCTACTTGTTCTCTCATAGAAGTAAAGTCTATCTTTTTCAAAACGATCCCTCCCCCAAAAACCTATTATCATCATTATCTAACAAAAAACCGGCACTGGCAAAATGAGAAGGTTCCCATTAGCCAATCACCGGCTGTGCGCTGTCCCCTAGAAGGGAAGGTACAATATTAGTATAAAACGAGCCTCCCAATTCGACTATCCATCAAATGTTATAACTGTAAATATATTCTATTCTAATCATATAGAACTAAAGATGTATATGAATCAACTTCATAATTGTTTCTTTACCAGTAAAAGATAATGCCTTCGATCCAATTTATTCATATAATTTGTACTGCTGAAAGTAATTTGGGCCATAAATAAGCTTCATATAAGAATCACACAACATATTCATATTTCAAGTGCGCATAAAAAAAAATGAGGTGATTTTTTCATGAATAATCAGCCAATGTACTTTCCGCATGTAAATTATTATCAACAGCCAGATTATCAACAACCAAGTTATCAACAGCCAGGTTATCAACAACCAAGTTATCAACAGCCAGGTTATCAACAACCAAGTTATCAACCATTCGAGGACACAAGGGAGATCGACGATGACGTCTATCGTCCCGACGATGCTGAAGATGCTCCAACAACTCCACCACCAGCGCAAGCGCCAGCAGCACCAGCAGCATTTTCTTCTCCTATACAAACGTTTCAAATACGATCAGCGATGTGTAATTGCTTAGGTAGATGGGGATTTATTGGTTTAAGAAGACAAGGACCTTTTGGTAGGGATTTTTGGTTTTATCCAACTGAAGTTAGAAAAAACGGAGTAGTTGGATATATTTGGATCACAGGACGCCGCCGAAAAGTGAGTTATCGATATGAACAAATTAGAAACTTTATGTGTATGCCTTAACGTGAATAACAGACCAACTATTTGAAAAGAAGAGGAGGAGTCCTCTTCTTTTTTATATTCATTTCACTTGTAGCATACATAAAATTAACGCTATTCAAATTCAAACATTAATATTATGATGAATTTAACTAATTCGAAAGAAGTTGATAGATATGAAAAACATACATTTAAGGAACGGAAAAGAAGTAATTATAAGAGAGGCTTTACAAAAGGACGCTCAATTTATAATCGATTTTTATAATATAGTCGGTGGGGAAACTGATTTTCTTTCATTCGGAAAAAATGAGTTCAGCATGTCTTTACATGATTATGAAAAATTCATAGAATCTACTAGAACAGATAATAGTTCCATCATCTTACTAGCAACAACGGATGATGAAATCATAAGTATCGCATCCATTAGCTCTAGTCCAAAAGCGAGAACGAGACACGTAGGAACGCTAGGAATCGTAATCTCAGAAGAGCAATGTGGATTCGGTTTAGGTAGAATACTAATGGACGAGCTTATCGAGTGGGCAAGATTAAATGGGACTACTAAGAAAATACATCTTGTGACGAGAGAAGATAATGCTGGAGCAATAGAATTATATAAGAAAGTTGGCTTTAAGGAAGAAGGATTATTACAACAAGATACGTATATAAATGGTGTTTATTATAATACACTTATTATGGGTTTGATGCTGTAAATCTACACCTATATAACAGAGCTTATTTATAAAAGAAAAAGCACTCGAATATGAGTGCTTTTTTATCCTGCATTAAGAGGCAGTAAGACCCCGCTGAATAAAAATAAATGATTCTATATATCTGCTTTCGCACTCCCTAACGACTTCATATTCTCTTTCATCGACTTGATAATACTCTCATAATACGAATGTTCATGAGACACAAAGTTACTTTTATCTACGGTCTTATGGATTAAAACTTTTTCCCCTTCTTCATTCACTTCGAATCCTTCCACTGTAATTTCATTCATTTCTCCTAACCAAAGTTCAGAAAAACTATTAAATTCAGCCTTAACAATCCCCGATACTTCTTCTATTTGCAGCTTATATTCGTCCATTGTTTTTTTATTTTCATATAAAAAAACGTGAGCGAATTCTTTATCAATAAAATCTTCCATTGTAACGCAATAATTGATAATACCTAATGACACGAGTTCATCAAACGAGACATCAATTCCTACTTCTTCCTTTACTTCCCGTATTCCGTCATATATTGTTTCGTGTGCCAATATATGACCAGCAGCTGTGATGTCTAACAGATTCGGATAATCCTTTTTTGTATGACTGCGAATTTGAAAGTGAACATAATCTACCCCATTTTCTCTACTTATAAACCAACACTGAAACGTCTCATGCCAATGCCCCAGTTTATGTACTTCTTCACGAGTTGCTACTCCGATTGGATTTCTATGGTCATCAAATATTCTCAGTAATTCATTCTCCATCATATCTCCCCCCTGTCCCATTCACTTCCTATTATGTAATTGGCTATATTCTTCTTTTGTATTCACATTAAGAAATAACTCTTTCGGCAGTAACGATTCCTCCGCCGGCACATACTGGACATTGCACTGAGATAATAGCCCCTGCATACTCCTCTTACCTTCTTTTAATAACTGTTCTATTTTTCCTTTTATCTTGTGATGATATAGCGCTAAAAGTGGTTGCTTCCGTCCTTCAACTAGTGGAACAATTGCTTCATATGTTTCGTCTGCTCGTTCGCTGAATGTCATCGCCCATGCTCTCGAAATATTTGGTGTGTCACACGGTGCAACAATATACCAATCTGCATCTACAAATTCCATGCCTGTTAATAAACCAGCGAGCGGACCGTTTCCTTTGTATAATTCAATATCTTCTACAACGGGTACATGCAGTATATGCGAGAGCTGGTTTGTAATCGCCGGATGGCTAATCACAACAATATCTGTAACAACTTCTTTTAATGCTTCTACACTATGCTCAATAAATGTTTTTCCTTGCCAAATTGCTAATGCTTTTGGCTCTCCAAAACGACTAGACTGTCCACCGGCTAATACAATTCCCGCAATTTTCATTGACGATGCAACTCAAATGTAATATGTCCAAGCTCTGGTAAAATTAATTTCTTCATCGCAAGGCGAACCGCACCTGTCGATCCTGGCATGGAAAAGACAACTTTCCGTCCAATTGTTCCTCCAATCGCTCTGCTTAACATCGCGGCGCTGCCGATATCTTCTAAATAACTAATCATCCGAAATAGTTCTCCAAAGCCTACAATTTCTTTATCAAGCAATGCTTCTACTGCTTCAATTGTAACATCACGTTTTGTAATTCCTGTACCGCCATTTGTTAACACAACATCTACATCTTCTTGCTGACACCCTGTTAATACAGCTTGTTGAATGCTTTCTTTATCATCCTTTACAATTTCATAAGCTGTTACTTGATGACTTGCTTCTATTAATAACTCTTTTAATAACTGTCCGCTTTTATCTGTCTCTTCTGTACGTGTATCCGAAATCGTTATGATTTTACAACGAACCTGTGCCGGTGCTTGTTTTTTGTGTTCTGTGACGCTCATTGTCATTCGCTCCTTCTTCTGAATTTATCTAAATTTTATCATATATGATGCAGCAACAAAAAAATGTGCGGCATGTCACACATTTTTATAGAAAAAACACCTCACTTCCGTATTTTTCCTTATAATAGAAATATAGGGATTTTCAAAAGGGAGGAATTTCATATGGATACAATGCGAAAATTAACGACACTATTTATCTTACTTTTCGTCGCTTCCATTAGCGCTGGCATGGCACTAAAAGACGCTGTACCTTACGCAGCCATCGGCGGTTTTGGATGTGCAACAATCTTTTTACTTTGCAGTGCATACTGCTTTGGAAAATCCCGTTCACAAGGGGGCAATAATTAATGTTCGGTAAAAAATCAACCGCGTGTACATCATGCGGAAAGGAAATTGCAGTACACGAACGTTCTTGGATTTACATACAATATCCGCCAAGCGGTATAACAAATATTCAAAAATATATTGAGCTCGGTGGGGAAGTGTATTGTACTTCTTGTGTTGGAAAATTAGAAAAACAGGAAAGCAACTAAAATGCTAAAAAGGTGATTGCATGAAAATAAGAAATATTGCTTTCATAATTACACTTGTAATCATTTGTTTTTTGGGCGGTACTTCATTTTATAAAAATCACATAGCTCATAAAGTAGAAGCGTATTTATTCTCACAAGGCGACCAGAAAGATGATTTAAAAAGTCTTGAAGTACGGTACGACTTTAAGTTCGGATATACGGTCGATGTTATGTACAAGGATGAACCACATGTTATCTATACGTATCGCTATCAAAAAATTGGAGATACGGCAAGAAAAGGAGTGCTTGCTTATAATAAAACATTACTTGATGACAAATTAGACCCTAACACTTATTCATACAAACATACACATTTTGGGGAGTATTAGGACTCTCGTTTACAACACTACGTCACCGTATGATTTAAATAAAAAAAGCTTTGCGCACATGCGCAAAGCTTTTTTCTTCCTATATTATAGACCAGCTTGCTCTTTTAAAGCTTCGGCTTTGTCTGTACGCTCCCAAGAAAGGTCTACATCAGTACGTCCGAAGTGGCCGTATGCTGCTGTTTGTTTGTAAATTGGGCGACGTAAGTCTAACATTTTGATGATACCAGCTGGGCGAAGATCGAAGTTGCTGCGAATTAGTTCTACTAATACTTCTTCAGATACTTTTCCAGTGCCGAATGTATCAACAGAGATAGATACTGGTTTCGCTACGCCGATTGCGTATGCAAGTTGTACTTCTGCTTTGTCAGCAAGACCTGCTGCTACGATGTTTTTCGCAACGTAACGAGCTGCGTATGCTGCAGAACGGTCAACTTTTGTTGCATCCTTACCAGAGAATGCACCGCCGCCGTGACGAGCGTATCCACCGTAAGTATCTACGATAATTTTACGACCTGTTAAACCAGCATCCCCTTGTGGTCCACCGATAACGAAGCGGCCAGTTGGGTTAATGAAGAATTTTGTATCTTCATCGATTAATTCAGCTGGTACAACTGGTTGAATTACGAATTCTTTTAAGTTGCGATCGATTTGTTCCCAAGAAATCTCTGGATGATGTTGCGTAGAGATTACAATTGTATCAACGCGAACTGGTTTACCGTTTTCATCATACTCAACTGTTACTTGTGTTTTACCGTCTGGACGTAAGTATGGTAATGTATCATCTTTACGAACTTCAGTTAAACGACGAGCTAATTTATGAGCAAGAGAGATTGGAAGCGGCATTAATTCTTTTGTTTCATTACATGCGAAACCAAACATTAAACCTTGGTCGCCTGCACCGATTGCTTCGATCTCTTCGTCAGTCATTTGACCTTCGCGTGCTTCTAACGCTTTGTCAACACCCATTGCGATGTCAGCAGACTGCTCATCGATAGATGTTAAAACTGCACAAGTTTCTGAATCGAAACCGTATTTTGCACGAGTATAACCAATTCCTTTAATTGTTTCACGAACGATTTTTGGAATATCTACATAAGTAGAAGTCGTAATTTCTCCCGCTACCAATACTAAACCAGTTGTTACTGTTGTTTCACAAGCTACACGTGCATTTGCATCTTTTGCTAAGATTGCATCTAAAATTGAATCAGAAATTTGGTCACTAATTTTATCTGGGTGTCCTTCAGTTACAGACTCAGATGTGAACAGATGACGTTTTTTTGTCATGTGGTAAACCTCCCTACAGTAAATGTATATATTGTACGGAACTCATCCTTAATTTGCCACAAACTGCGACATTCATGTATTCTCCCACAAGCGCAAAAGAAAAACCTTTCCTAATTAATAGAGGAAAGGTTGTATTCGCTACTTGCATACTGCTTTTTGCCCTTCGCTCTTATCGTTCGAGACATTACACCTCGCACAGGTTTAAGCACCTATTCACTTGAACTTGTCGTACATACAAGTGAGGTTGCCGGGCTTCATCGGGCCTGTCCCTCCGCCAGCTCGGGATAAGAGAGTATCCGTCCTCAACTATACTAAAGAAATGCTTTTCATTTGTCAATCCAAATACACATATTCCTATAAGTTTTTAACGACAGAAATTTATGGAAAAAAATAATATAATAACACAAACAAAAATAAATAAATAGTATACATTATTTATATGATTGTGTTATACTCTTGGTGGGGATTACGAGAATATTTATAAATTAAACAAAGGATGGTATCTAAATATGAGTACTGTGAATGTCCAAATTGGATTACATGAACTATTAAACGGAAGCAATGCACAGGTTCAATTGAGCGTTCCGCAATTAACGGAAAAAGTATTAATGAGAAAAGAAGGCAGATTAACTTCTACTGGCGCTGTTTCTGTTTCAACAGGAAAATATACAGGACGTTCTCCGAAAGATAAATTTATTGTAGACGAAGCATCTGTTACGGATAAAATTGCTTGGGGTTCTGTAAACCAACCGATTTCTGAAGAGCATTTTAATAAATTATATACAAAAGTATTAGAATACTTAAAAGACAAAGAAGAGCTATTCGTATTCAAAGGATTTGCAGGAGCAGACCACAGCTACCGTCTTCCTCTTCAAGTTATTAATGAATATGCATGGCATAACTTATTCGCACATCAATTATTCATTCGTCCAACTGAGGAAGAATTAAAAAATCATGATGCACAGTTCACAATTGTATCTGCACCAAACTTTAAAGCAGATCCAGAAGTTGACGGCACAAACTCAGAAACATTTATTATCGTTTCATTTGAAAAGCGTATCGTATTAATCGGAGGTACAGAATACGCTGGAGAAATGAAAAAATCAATTTTCTCTATCATGAACTACTTACTTCCAGAACAAGATATTTTTTCTATGCACTGCTCTGCAAACGTAGGTGAAGAAGGCGATGTTGCTTTATTCTTCGGTTTATCAGGAACAGGTAAAACAACATTATCTGCTGATCCGCACCGCAAATTAATCGGTGATGACGAGCATGGTTGGTCTGATAACGGCGTATTCAATATTGAAGGCGGTTGCTATGCAAAATGTGTGAACTTATCTCGCGAGAAAGAGCCACAAATCTTTGACGCAATTAAATTCGGCTCTGTTTTAGAAAACGTTGTGATTGATGATCATACACGCATTGCAAATTACGATGACACAGCGTTAACAGAAAATACACGCGCTGCTTATCCAATGGAAGCAATCGACAACATTGTATTACCTAGCGTTGCAGGTCATCCAAATACAATCATTTTCTTAACTGCTGATGCATTTGGCGTATTGCCTCCAATCAGCAAATTAACGAAAGAGCAAGCTATGTACCACTTCTTAAGCGGTTTTACTAGTAAACTAGCAGGAACTGAGCGCGGTATTACTTCACCGCAAGTAACATTCTCAACATGCTTCGGTTCTCCATTCCTACCACTTGATGCATCTCGCTATGCAGAAATGCTTGGAGAAAAAATCGAGAAGCACGGTGCTAAAGTATTCTTAGTGAACACTGGCTGGACTGGCGGCGAATACGGCGTTGGAAAACGTATGAACTTAGGTCATACACGCGCAATGGTGCAAGCTGCATTACACGGCGAATTAGATAACGCTGAAACAGTGAAACATAATATCTTTGGTCTTGAAGTACCGCTTCATGTTCCTGGTGTACCTGATGAAGTATTAATGCCAGAACAAACATGGGCTGATAAAGAAGCTTACAAAGCAAAAGCAACTGAGCTTGCGAATAAGTTCAAAGAAAACTTCAAGAAATTTGATAACGTTTCTGAAACAATTGTAAACCTTGGCGGTCCAATCGCTTAAACCCGACTTTACTTTGAAATATCCTAAATCATGTGAATAAGTATATTGTTATTGCAGGAAAACAAGTACTCACCGACAAAGCCCACGTTTTCTTGCAGTAACACATACTTACATATAAAAAGAGGCTTACGAGTAATCTCGCAAGCCTCTTTCCTATTTCTTAGCATCTTTCATACTGTAATATGCTAAATTTATTACAATTAATATATATCCACCCATTATTCCAACAGCAAATGCCCACATCACCATATGATGCTCAATTTCATACATAATGATCGCTCCAAGTATCGCTGCTGCAAATCTATTTATCGTTCCAATAGTAGGTGCTTTCCTGTTTCTTACTACACTCTCTCCAATCTTTTCAATGCGGCGTCCTAAAATCCAAACACAATACATGCTCACAAGAAAACCAAGACCTACTCCTAGAAAATGCGGAGAAAAAGGAGTAAATGCCCAGCCTAGTAGCATAAGTAGTAAAATATAATACATTTGTACTCTAAATGTTTGTAACGACATACTAATCATGTTGCGACTCCCCTGCTGCAAAATTTCTATCTATATAAATCTTCATCCAATTTGTAGTTATCCATATTCAAAATTTTTTCCCTGTACACACAGTAATTATATTAGTAAAACATTTTCAAGAAATAACATTATACAGGATTTCTTTTTCTAGCAGCATTGCTAATTGTGTCACTTCCGCAAACATTTTTGACAAATTCTAAAAAATAAGCTATCAATCTTGAAAAATATGGATATCATATAGTAAGTACACGATAAAGGAGGGACTTCCATTGCTCTTCTTTTTACTTGCTCTAATTCATTTTATAATCCCAGCTCTTGTTGGCTTAACATTATATTGGTACACACCTAAGCATAGTATTTTCTATGCGGTTCTCAGCGTTCTTCTCACAGGTACGATTCTTATTAGCTATTTCCGTGTACCTTTCCTCAACTGGATTCCATTTATTATAGCGATTTTGTATCTTATTTTCTTACCTAAAATAAAAAAATAAGAAAGCAGATTTGATCTGCTTTCTTATTTTGATATATTTTCTTTTACGAGTAATGTTTGATTAGCTTTTTTGGATTTTACAAACCACAAGCCAACAAAAATCACTATTCCACCTATTATTTGTTGTAAAGATAACTGCTCCCTAGCCCATATTGCCGCAAATAGAACTGCTACAAACGGTGTAACGTACATATACACCATCGTATGAGATGCACCAATTTTTTGAATTCCGACGTACCACATGACAAGCCCAAATACAGTAACGAAAAAAATTGAATAGCATAATGAAAGCCATGTACTACCGTGCTGAATCGAAAAAGGCAGCTGAACAATTCGCCAACCGCTTAATATTACAAGAGGCACTGCACCAATGGCCGCCGACCAGGCCGTTACACGCAGAGCTGAATATTTCTTCATAAGCGGCCCTGCTAAGACAGGATACAATCCCCAGCAAACCGAAGTAATCAGTCCGATTGTATTGCCATAAACAGATTGTACAAGTGAGTGTCCTGCAAGTAATACAAGCGCTGCCCCTATACACGCAATAACCGACCCAATGAGTTTACGTGACGAAAGCTGTTCTTCTTTCAAAAATACAGCAAACATTGTTGTAAAAATGGGCGAAATCGAAATTAATAACGACGCATTTGTTGCAGACGTATGTTGAATCGTCTCCATGAACAGCGTTTGATACAGCGTAATTCCCACCATACTCACAAAAATAAGCCTTATAATATCTTTCCATGCAATATAAAGCGATTTTTCTATGTAAAACGCCAACAATAATAAAAGCGGCGCAGCAGTAACCATACGCATTGCTGTAAATTGAATTGCAGTTAATTCTACAAGACCGTATTTTCCGATTGTATAATTGATTCCCCATATGATAACGACACAAAAAAGCAGTAATTCGATCCCCCATCTTTTCATATCTTTCCCCCACTATATCCGATACTTTACTTCATTAAATTTCAAGACATATGCTATAATTCCTTCTTTCCTTCAAACATCCTACTTATCTTTCTATATAGATAAGGTTTTGCACATATAATAAAGGAAGAATATGTAAGAATACAGAAAAAATACTAGGACAGATGGAATAACAATCCTCAAGGTATGCATAAGGTTTTATCATACGAAAGGAGGAATATATGAATACAGACAAAGGACTACCTCAGCAACAACGCACAAAGCAAAAAATCATCATCACAGTCATACTTATTATACTCTTTTTATTTCTCGTTGTTCTTGGAGGCCTTGCTTTCTTCCCCTTTGCAAACGGTGATTCCTCAACCGAAACCGAAACAATTATTCAAGAAGAAGAAATTCCTTAATACGTGCTTATATCATTTAGATAGAAACTCTCGTCGCTGATTCTCTTACAGACTATTTTCCTTCACCTATCTTCCTTGTCTTTCCTAAATCTTAACGTATACAAACAGCAAAATAAAAAAGAAGAAAGCAAGTTTAATCCGCTTTCTTCTTTTTTATGCTATTACTTACACTCGAATATGCAATTTCATGTTCGGATTATAATATTGACTCGGGCTTTTTAATTGAAAGTTTCCTCCTGATTCCTGAAAATCAACAGTCAAGTTATCATCCATAAAAACAAGCTTCGTTCGATCTGCAATAAATTGAAACTTATTTGATGAGATCTCTACGTCGCGCTCATCTTTTTCAGATACAGCAACTAAGTCAATAATCCCACTCATCACACAGCCGCATCCTTCGTTATCATAAAATAATTTTATATAGTTTGTCTCACTTGGAATCATCTCTTTTATTTTTTCATATGCCGCGTCTGTCACTGTAACATTCATTCTTTCTTCCTCCTACATATATAACGATTATCCCATTGTAGCATTCTTTTTGATAAATCGGCTCGATTTATATATACAGAAAATTCATTCAAATGTATAATGAAATTCATATATTTTCCAAAGGGGGATTGCATCATGCCGAGTCTCCAAGACATACAACATAAATTAGATACTTTATTTGCAGTACATAAATATGGAATAGACCCTGGATTTAGCCGTTTTATTCCGTCTGTTTATGATCCACTCTCTTTTCCATGGCAAGATTTCTTTGAGGATGACTTTGTTACATATTTTAATGGGCTCATGCTAAAAGGAGAAGATACTGTTCACAACGTATTTCTAGCTGTTTTTCCAACAGATGAGGTGCTAGATAAGTTTCTTTCTGAAGGAACAGCCGGGGACTTGCTATTTATGCATCATCCTCTTGTCATGGAATGCGGAGACCCGCAAGGCTTACCAGGGCGTGGATTCATTCCTATTCCAGAACATTATTTACGTGCTATAAAAGAAAAAGGATTGTCCGTGTACACATGTCATGTACCAATGGACCGCCACCAAACATACGGTACAAATATCGCAATCGCTAAAGCGCTGCATGCATCAGTCATTGAAAGTTTTGCTGAAGACGATGGGTTGATTTGTGAAATTGCCCCAACACATACAAACGCATTAATTGAAAAAGCAAAAAGCATTTTTGACATTCCGTATGTAGACTTTGAAGGCAAAGAGCGTTCTCATATTTCCAAAATCGCAATCGTTGCTGGCTGTGGTGACAAAGTAAGTATGATGCAAGAAGCAGAAGAAAAAGGCGCACAAGCCTATATTACCGGGGAAGTGCATTGTTATATTGATAACGATTATGGCAAAAAGAAATATGCCATCATGAAAGAGTACATCCCGCATACAAATATGTCGCTCATTGGCGTCTCCCACTCTGCATCAGAATTCTTAGTAAAAAAGACATTAATGTATGATTGGTTTTCGCAAAACTTTCATGTAAATGTTGTGTTACTACCACAGAAAAAATGGTGGTACTAATACAAAAAGCGCTATTCTTTCTGTAAAAAAAGAATAGCGCTTTTTCGTTATAAATATCATCCAGTTCTTCTTATCTATTTATTCAATTTCCCTTTTCCTACTCACTCAAAAAGCACTTTAAAGTCAAAACGAATGTTTTAAGTTACTACTTAATATGCTTTGCTACAAGTGAAGCGTATACCTCTGCCCCTGCTTTCGTCAAATGGACTCCATCTGGTTCAAAATACTCCTGCTTCCCAGCGCTTGCTGAATGCCAATCAACTAGTGTGACATTTGAGAAATTCTTTGCTGCTTCTTTTAACCTTTCATTTACTAATGATTCCCATGGACGCGGTACTCTTGTATTAATTAATATAACTTTACGTTCATTACCTATTGATTGAATCAATGATGTTATTTGCTCAGTAGTAAATGCTCCATTTGTACCTAATCCAATAATAACGTAATCTCCTAAATTACCCTCTTTTTTCATTTTATCTACCGTGGCGGTCGCTTCAGACATTTGTCTTCCAATCTTCGCATCGATCTTAATATTAGGAAAAGTATTTTTCAAATATGGAGATATATCAATCATAATGGAATCTCCAATGGCTGTAACTGTTGGAGGTTCTTTTGGCTTCTCAGAAACAGTTCCTTTTTCTTCTTTATTTTGAGCTGGTTTATCAGCCTGTTCTGTTTGTTGTTTTGCTTCTTTTTGTTCCGTTTGTACTTTTTGCTCTTTTTGTTCTGTTTGTACTGCTTCTATACTAGCTTTTTTAGAATTTGCTTTTGCTTGGCTCCCTGTTACTAAACCGAAACTAGCTGTCATAGAAACCAATACTGCAAATGCTAAAGCTAGTTTACCACTTAACGCTAAGTTTCT
This sequence comes from Bacillus sp. CGMCC 1.60114, assembly GCF_042676365.1. Classification (NCBI taxonomy): domain Bacteria; kingdom Bacillati; phylum Bacillota; class Bacilli; order Caryophanales; family Bacillaceae; genus Bacillus; species Bacillus sp. CGMCC 1.60114. The sequence goes on along the minus strand of NZ_JBHTHG010000108.1, from coordinate 86,155 downwards.
TACCCTTAAGTTATGTAAACGAACATTCTTCAATGCACCTTGACGAATTGGATCTTCGATAAATTTCCATGAAAGCTGCGCCATAAATAGAATAAGAAAAAATTGAAGAATAGCCCTCGTAAATTGAAATTCTCCAGTACTTACTTTCGGACTTGTCAATGTGATAATCGGATAATGCCAAAGGTATATCCCGTAGGATCGGACACCAATCCACCGCAAAGGTCTAAACCTTAAAAACGCACTAATTCGACTAGCCGGGTGAGCAAGATTCGCTACTAATAATGCAGTAATAACTGAGAAAAGGAACATTCCTCCCTGGTATAGGAATGGATCATATTGATTCGTCTTCCCAAACATAACGAGAATAGCGATAAGAGCAATTCCTCCAATTACATCAAGAACGAGACGAGCTGACGGGATAATGTTATTAGCAAGCCTACTGCTCGGCCAAATGAAAGCGAGTGCTGCACCAATCAGTAAGGAAAACGCTCTTGTATCGGTACCATAATAAACCCTACTTGGATCAGTGCCCGGTACATATATCATTGCCATTGCAACAGCTGAAGCAATCGCTCCAAGAAAAATAAGCATCGTCATACGTGACTGTTTTTTTATAAAGGAAAATCCTAAACTAATTAGGAGCGGCCAAACTACATAGAACTGCTCCTCAACAGCTAATGACCAAAAATGATTTAGTGGAGAAAGTTGGCTAAAACTATCAAAATATGATAATTTGTGATAAATATACCACCAGTTACTAACATAAAATAAAGCCGCTAACGAATCTCCCCACATTTTTCCAAGTAAAGAACTATGAAAAATTGTAATCCACGCTAGGGTTATAACAAGCATGACAAGCATTCCTGGAAGCAATCTCCTTGCCCTACGCAACCAGAAATTTTTCAAATCAATCCTCTTAGTTTTCTTCCATTCAATAACAAGAAGATCGGTAATTAAATAACCAGAAAGCACAAAAAATACAGTAACGCCCAGGAATCCTCCGGGCAGCCACTTAGGATTGAGATGATACAAAATAACGCCTAGTATGGCTAGGCCTCTTAGACTATCTAATCCGACCATATAACGGCTATTTTTCTTTAATGGTGTAGGCATTCAAAGCCACCTCCCATGTTTCTCTAAGAACTCTATCGATTTTATCGTATAACCAGATTGAACTACCCCCACCTACCGCTTCGCGCTTGAGGTGGGGGTCTTCTCGCCAGGTATGATAAACTACCTATATTTTATGTAATGTTACATTATTAAAATGTATCATTAATAATGTACAGGTTCAACTGAGATTCATGTAGTTTCTAGTACAAAAAATCTACTAAACCTAAACATATTCATTCTATTAAATGAAAATGGATGATTTTAAAAAAATCCTCGTTTATATAACAAATTCCCTTTATCTCTTGTTGTACTATATGTTCTCTCTTTAATCCGTGTACTATCACACTTTATCACACACTGATAAAAGTTTCACTTTATAAAATAAAATTTCCATCAGTGGAGTATCTTCAACTCCCACTGATGGAAATTTCTTGCCAATCGGCCTTACTACCCACAAATAGCGGGATAAAATTCACAAACCGATCATTCTGCAAAAATGGGACTACTTGCAGTAGATTTAGAGATGCACTATGTGTCACATCCTCCGCAAATCCGCGTTCACGTAACTCTCGGCCGCTCCCGCAATCCCAAATAAACTCATTAAGATTGGACTTTGCATATTGAAAAGCACCCATACATAACTGCGCTTCAACCGACTTACTTCCCTGCAACTTCTCTATGATTGCACCTGCTCCTAAATAATCTTCTATTGCTGGCCTCAGTTCATTTTCATCTTCCTTTGGATCTTCCCAATGTTCACCGCAAGGGACAATCTTAATATTTGCGCCAGTTTGTTTTTGGATAAGATTCGCAGCTTCCGCAACAGCTGCAGCGTTCAGTAAACATCCAATGAAAAGAGCAGAAACCTTCGAAGCAATCCATGCACAAGACGCACCGTTTAATGAACATAAAACAAACCTCTTACCTTGATCAGCATGGCTAAATGTTACTGGAGATAAAGAATGCTTGCCCATTTTCGTTGCCTCTGCTCTGCTTAACATAAGCTCTGCATCTAATTGATGTGCATACGCTTTTGCTTTTTCATTTAACGGCGGCGGATATGGAAAGATCTCAGCCCCAACATGTAAAGCCGTGACTACGGTTGAAGAAAAACTAAGAACATCTACAATAATTGTAATATCTCCTCGCTTTGCTGCTTCCCTGGCTCCGCGCCGTCCCCACTCTACACGGCATTGAAATGAAGATTGCTCAAAGACTGACATATAGTGTCCCCCATTCCTTCTTATTACTTTCACTCTCATGTTAGCTGCCTGATACAAAAAGAAATAGACTATTTTTCAGAATTTTGGTAACATATCGAATGAGGTCTACATAAAAAAGCGATGTAATAGCTTACACATTTAGTGAGCTATTACATCGCTTTTTTATCTCCTTACGCAAAACTTAAAAAGTCCACATCTGTATATGGAACCCCTTGCTCAATCCGATACCGTAAATCTTTTAATGTGTAAACTTGCCATACTTCATAAAACAGTGTAAATGAAGACTCCCGCCACTTATCTCCTTTGGATCTTGAAGTGGGGGTTTCTCGTGTATCACTTCAAGAGATCCTTAACACGAGTGGAGTTGACACAGCTGCCTGATGGCACAACCCCTCTATTCCATCGGCAAACGCCTTTGGAACTGCTTTTTTTAAGATGTTATAGGAACCATTCACATCTGCGTTTAGTAATTTGTTCTCTTTCGTACGATACAAGCCACGTGTGATCCGTTTTCCACTGAATACAGGAATGTCTTTCTCACCGTAAGTGGGGATATCATCATTGTCTAGAAAAGATGCCTTGCTTGTATACGATTCTTCCACGACTTGTACAAGAATACCTTTTCGTTTTGCCTTATAGGTGATCATTTCAATGAGTAGATTATGTGGGATATGGCAAAAGGATTGATTCTGTCGGTTTCCCATATCACTGTTTTGTTTCCATGATGTATTTTTCCCAATCACAATCATAGAAATCTCATGTTGAACTGCGAAATGAACAATTTGATAACTGATTTTGTGAAAGAAATCTTTTATTTTGAGAAATCGTTTCTCATGAAGCCTCTCCAAACGCTTTGATGTGTGTGGTCCTTCTTTTGGTTCTTTTCCATGACGAAGAATGCCCAGTAAATAAGCCTTTTGCTTGTTGTAGTATTGATTCATACTTTTAATTACATTGCCCTTTACTAACACAGGAGTAGCCCCTGTATTCGTTATGATAGTTGCAATGTTATTGATCCCTAAGTCAATACTCATATAACGGTTGTTTTCAACACCCTCAGGTGCTGGTTCGGACTGTTCTGTCACAATTTCAACTTTAAACTTCCCGTAAGTAGGAGAAACACGTACCTCTTTGAGATTGCCAATCCGCCCAAACAATTTACCAATATTTAATTTTATGCTTGTTTTTGGAAAACGAATGTATTTATCTTGAAGTTTACATACTTGATTTGTGAATACAATTTCTCTCATAGATGATCTAATATATTTGGGAATGCGAGGTCTACCAGTAAAAGTTGAAGGATGTTTTTGGTATGCCTTGATGGAAGCGAAGAATGATTTCCAGTTTTGATAGAGTTTTTTCATGACCGCTTGATTCGTTTGCGCTGGCAAGTTCATATAATCTTGTTGCTTCATTGTTTTAAACAAGCAATCTAAGAAATGATACGATAGGAACGATTTCTCTTTTGTCGGGAATGTAAACAAGTTACATTTCATTTCTTTTTGTTCTTTAACAGGTTTTTCTTTCTGTTTTTGTACACGTTTTTGATACGCACGAAGTTGATTTTCATTCATGATTTCAATATGTGCATATAATGTATGAAGAACTTCTTGTTGAAGAGGCTGTAACGGTTGATCCGTACGTAAAGCCGTATACACTTGGCGAATGTAGAAGTTTGTTGTATTGTAGAGATTTTTTGCGTTTTGACACACTTCTAGGAAGTAAGAGTATAATTTGTGACCTTTCTTGATCCAAATTTGATAGGTTGCATATTCTTTTTCTTTTGTCATAATTTTCACCTCCTTCTTTCCTTCATGATACTACAAAACACCAAAAAAGAACATACATTCGCATCGATGTGGAAATATTTTTACAAATGCGACGGCAAGGAAACATTCACACCGCCTTCTTGTAAACTACGTATAAAATCTAGTTCACTTTGAATTTGCTTAATCGTTCTACGAGAACTAGACGTAATGCGTAAAATGCGCCTTTCTCCTCCATACGTATACTCGTATACATCATTTTGAAATCCACTAGAGAGCTTAACACAGCTTTCTTCTTTTCCTCCAAAACACTTCAATGCTTGTTTTACTTTCGCGTGCATGTTACATACCCCTTCTCTGCTCTTCTTTTCCTTGTACATTTCCTTCATCTCTTTTGACAAAGTGACACTTCCGTTGTTATGACGAAAAAAGCAAAAACTTCCACAGCATACATACGATAAGAATAAAGAAATAATCGCTAAAATCTAAATTGGGCCCCTTCTTCACATTCATCTCTAACAACATATGAATTAAATTTCCTTCCTTATACTTATGAATACTTTTCACTGCATACCGATGGAACAGAAACTGTAGTACTCCGTAGCCAACTACCAGTGTCAAAAAGAAAAGAAGAAAATCGATCATAGAAAGCCTCCTTATTTCATCTCATTCCCCTCTTACATTTCACTTCTTTCCCACTCAAAAAATTCCTTCTCTGTCCACTCACATATAGGCATTTACCCACATACATTAAAGTAGATGTACTTTTAGGAGGTGTCATAAATTGCGAAAAGTTCTAGCGTGTTTTTTAATTGTTTTCCTTACTGTCTTTACATTTGTCGCGTGTAATAAAAAAGAAGAAAGTACAAAGGTAGAAAAAGTGCGCGTTGGTGAGGTAACACATTCATTATTTTATGCTCCGTTATATGTTGCTATGGAAAAAGGATTTTTTAAGGATGAAGGGTTAGACATTGATTTACAAACAACTGCTGGCGGCGATAAAACGATGACAGCTTTATTATCAAATGGCATCGATATTGCTCTTGTCGGTTCAGAAACATCTATTTATGTTTACGCACAAGGTGCAAAAGATCCTGTCATTAACTTTGCGCAATTAACACAGACAGATGGAACGTTCCTCGTCTCTCGTAAAAAATTGGAGTCCTTTAATTGGAGTGATGTGAAAGGTACGACTTTCCTCGGTCAACGTAAAGGCGGTATGCCGCAAATGGTTGGCGAATACGTACTGAAAAAGCACGGAATTGATCCGCACAAAGATACAAATTTAATTCAAAATATCGAGTTTGCGAATATCGCAAATGCCTTTGCTTCAGGAACAGGTGATTTCGTACAGCTCTTCGAACCAACTGCTAGTATTTTCGAGAAAGAAGGAAAAGGCTACATCGTCGCTTCCTTTGGCGTTGAATCTGGAACTGTTCCGTATACAACCTTTATGGCAAAAGAAAGCTTCTTAAAGAAAGATAAAGCAACTGCAGAAAAATTTACACGCGCTATTTATAAGGCGCAGCAATGGGTCGATACACATAGCCCAGAAGAAATTACAAAAGCCGTTGAACCGCGCTTTAAAGATACATCAAAAGATATTATGGTGAAAGTTATTGATCGTTACAAAACGCAACATTCGTACGCAACGAATCCATTATTAGATGAAGCTGAGTGGAAACAACTGCAAAGTATTATGAAAGAAGCTGGCGAATTACCGAAAGAAGTACCACATGACACATTAGTGAATACTTCCATTGCAGAAAGTGTTATTAAGAAGTAGAGGACCGTGCAATGAAATTACTACAGCTTTCTAACGTATCTCATTGCTTCTTCTCAAAAGAAAACGCCAGCCTCGTCTTATCAAAGATTTCCTTAACAATTGAGGAAGGAGAATTTATCTCCTTCCTTGGCCCAAGCGGCTGCGGCAAAACAACACTGCTTTCTATTATTTCAGGCCTACTGCAGCCAATTGAAGGAACTGTCTTTCTCGACGGAGAATGTGTGACAAAACCAACTTCCTCCATCGGCTATATGCTTCAGCAAGATTACTTGTTTCCGTGGAAAACGATTGAAGAGAACGTCTCAGTCGGCTTACGCATTACAAAAGCATACACATCAAAAACGAAGCAACATGCCTTGCAGTTATTGGAACAAGTCGGACTGCAGGGAGTTGAGAAGCAATATCCGCGTGAATTATCGGGCGGAATGCGCCAGCGCGCTGCTCTCGTTCGGACACTCGCAACAAATCCGAAAATATTACTGCTAGACGAACCATTCTCTGCACTCGATTACCAAACAAAATTAAAATTAGAAGAACTCGTTTTTTCCATTTTAAAAGAATATAAGAAAACATCACTTCTCGTTACACACGACATCGAAGAGGCGATTGCGATGAGCGATCGCATTTACTTACTACAAGCAAAACCAGGCCGCATTGCTAAAGTTTTTTCTGTTCCAGAAAGCATTCGCTCTCTCTCACCATTTGAGGCACGTCAGCATCCCGATTTCCCTTCATTCTTCCAGTTAATATGGAAGGAGTTGGAACACCTTGGATAATATAAAAGAAGTTCATCAAGACTTTCGAAAACGAGAAATAAAGTGGACACTTGCTGTACGAACGTTACAGCTATTCATCCTCATACTCTTTTTCGCATTATGGGAAGTCGCTAGTCGAAATGAGTGGATTGATCCATTATTATTTAGTTCACCGTCTAGCATTCTTAACCTACTTATTACAAAGTGGCAGGACAATTCCCTTTGGCCGCACATATATACAACACTCTTTGAAACGTGCCTTGGATTTATACTCGGAACACTTCTTGGTACGTGCATCGCAACCTTCTTATGGTGGAGTCCTTTCATTGCCCGTGTACTTGATCCATACCTTGTCGTCTTAAACGCAATGCCAAAGGTCGCGCTCGGTCCGATCATTATCGTCATCTTCGGTCCGAATATTTCATCTGCGGTAGCAATGGGTGTCATCATTTCCATCATCGTTACTATCCTCGTCATTTATAGTGCCTTTGAAGAAGTGGACGCCAATTATTTGAAAGTCATGCAAACCTTTGGCGCAAATAAATGGCAATGTTATAAACAAGTCATCTTGCCTTCATCATTTCCAGCCATCATTTCTACATTAAAAGTAAACGTCGGTCTCTCTTGGGTTGGAGTAATTTTTGGTGAACTGCTTATTTCAAAAGAAGGACTTGGCTATTTAATTAGCTACGGCTTTCAAGTCTTTAACTTTACACTCGTATTACTTAGCGTACTTCTTACATGCATTCTCGCAACACTTATGTACGTACTTGTCGCAGCATTTGAAAAGTTCATTACGCGCACAAAAAAAGCAACCTAATAATAGGTTGCTTTTCTTATTAATCACGTACAACTTTTGTTCCTGCAATAAAATCATGAATAGAACGTTTATCTTGTCGTAGTGCTACCATGAACGCACTTACAATAACAGCAAGACCAAATGTAAGTGTATATACAATTCCACCTAATAAGTAGCGTTTTATCGTAGTCCAAATCGTGATATTCTTCCCATCAATACGTACAATTCGAATATCGACTGCTTTCTTACCTACTGTATATCCTCCCCATACGATAGGAACAATTAGGTAGTATAACGTTTCTAAAATACTTACTATATTATCCGATTTCTTCTCAGACACACCTAACACCATAAAAATTACAAGAAACGGAACTAACACTAGTCCATCTAAAATATTTGCTCCAAATCGTCTCCAAAATCCTGCTAATTGTTGATTCATATTCTATTCTCCATTCTCTTATATACCCTAAAAATTTATCAATATATTTACAATGTATTCTAGATTATCTCGTCTTAGACCAAGCACCGTCTGCGCCTACCCAATACTTACCAATCCAAATGTTCGCAGCCATTTTTCCGCTCTGTCCGTAAAAGTAGTACCACTTTCCAGCGATTTCTTTCCAATTCATTGCCATTGCTCCGGTATTCTGTAAATAATACCAACTACCACCTTCGTATAACCAGCCTGTTTTCATCGCACCATTATTCTCAAGGTAATACCATGTCTTTTTATCTAATACCCATCCTGTTGCCATTGCACCACTGTTCGTTAAGTAATACCATGTTCCATTGTCTTGCAGCCATCCCGTTTGCATACGACCATCGTTCGGGTGTAAGTAATACCATTTCCCCCCGTCGTGCAGCCAGCCTGTCATAGGTTCCAAATTAGCATTGAAATAATACCAACTACCATGTCCATAGGTGTCTATGTAATTCCACCCAGCGTTTGGTTCTAATAGTGTAATATTACCACCACTTAAATCTTCCATACTTTCATAAAATGGTAGTTCCATATTTTTATATACGTTAGAGTTATACGCTTTTAATGGCTGCTGCTGAGAGCTAATTGTATCAATCTCCCAAGTTCCAATTTGCTCGAAATTAAAAGCACTCATGAAATAATATTCATACTGCTTTGTTTGGTCGTTATAAGTTAAATAAATCGTATCGTACATTTCTTCTCCCTCTTTATTTAAATACGGAAGAACATACGTTACCTCAATTTTATCGCCCGCTTTTGGCTTCACTTTATCTTCATTAACAACAACGCTAATATTCGCCCTTATATCACGACCAAAAGGAGTTTCACTCGGTGTAACATGAACGCTTTTGATCCAATCAATACGTTCTGTCTCAGCAAACGCAGGTTTACTGAAAAAAGTACTCATAAAGAGCATTGCTACAAGCATCATCGCTTGTATAAAATAGTTTCGCATCTTACCCATATGTAACCTCCTAAAGCTATTCATTCTACTGCAACCACCATAGTATAGCAAACTATAAAAAAATCTTACATTACTTTTTCTTCTCACATCAATATTGTCATTTTAAATGTATATTGCATTAACAATCACTAAGAGAGCTTAACCTCAGAATACACATAGAATAAAGTGAAACTTCCATCAGTGGGAATTTTATTATCCCCCACCTTTCTTCTTCACCTTTCTCTGAATCTTAAGTTGGGGATCTTACTGCTCAAAAATATCAGGATAAAAAAATCGGCTGTTTTGAAAAACAGCCAATTTTTTTATATTCAATCATTTTGTATTTCAGTATTCTCGTTCCCACACTCCGTTATTTCTTCCATTCTCCAAATTCCGTATGAAAGTAAACCTCCAATAAGCACAAACATCGTGATGGCAGTTATTATTAAAGTCATAAACATTGCACTTTCATAGTGAGTTGTTTTTCCAGTTATAATTAAAAAAACTTGATCAAACGGAATATGATTCATATAGCTACCCAACAAGATCAATAGAACTAAACAAATTTGATTGATCATGCTGCCAAGCTTGGACCAGCGATTGCGTAGTAACAGACTTGAATCTTTAAATATTTCTGAAGCATCATAAGCGAATCGATTTAACTTTCTAGATTGCAGTGAAGTGAAAAAACCGATAAAAAAACTGCCTACTACAATCGTCCACGGTATTGTAGTGAGGAGTAAACCACAAACAGAACCAACACTGATGACAGATAAAGGATGATACCGATTAAATCGTTTCACAATCTTACTCCCCATGAATAAAGAGAATATAATCCCTAATCCGTATGGCAGGTAGATTCCATACATCATGAATGTTTTGCTTTTTTGAGATAAAGCATAAAACGTTCCGTAAAGTAAACAAAAGTTAACTGCCATGCCTTGCAGAAAAGAAAAAAAGTAAATATATCTTGGTAGCTGAAGACGGAATTTGAATTTCGTAATTATTAAAGTCAAAACAGCTACTACCGTCAAAGAACCAATTAATAAAAGAACAATAAAAATTTGTATATTCGTTTCACGAGTGGCTTTCATGATGAAAATAAGAACTGTAAACAAGACAAAAATAAGAAAAGATCGTTTACTGAAATCACCGGATGGCTTTACAGATATTTCATATTGCGGCATATGTCTTAATGAGATATAACATACAGAAAGTGCCGCACCATAAATGAAAAAAGCAATACCTGGATAATTAGAATGAGCTGTAAACAAAACGACAAAAACAAGAATGATTGCAGTTAATAATGCGAATACATAGTTCTTTAGTTTCATTTTGCGCTCATAAAAATACTTTTCATGATATTGAATTGTTATATAAAGAGGAAGCAAGATACTCGTTGCAATCCCCATCAAAAGAGCGGATAATTCAATCCAAATCAGTGAAAGAGGTGCTAAAAGCCCGCAAACAGTTGCGAAAATTGCCAGTATAAGAAAACCTAACAACAATTCCCGTGTCTTCACTTTTTGGAGAAACGAATTGATGAGAAACGCCCCCGTATACTTAAAAGTATAAAAGATAATAAGAGGAAACCAACCATGCAAGGGGGTGTTATAAGAATTTCCGATAGTGATAAACAAAAAATACGGTAAAAATATAATTGTATTCATGAGAGCATATGTAAAATAATTAAATTTGATCATATAGCTACCCTCTTTTTATGTCATGTTTTCAAAATAACAATTGTAAAACCTAGTACCTATAGAGCTGTGTAATAAAAAAAGAAATCGCCTGTCCCTATTTCGTGAAACAGCCGATTTCTTCTATATGCTGCATTGTGCGCGCTAATACGTCATCGCGCATAATGAAACTGAAGCGTCTATTCTCTTTAATATTTTCTGGAATATCTGTTAGTAGTACAGATCCTTTCGTTTCTTCATAGTGCGTATGTTGTTCTACTGCACTAATTGTTGCGAAATAAATGTTTTTAATGATTATTTTGTCTTTTCCGGATACTTTATATTGTCCGATATACGTTAAGCTTGATACAACGCCGCCCGTTTCTTCATGAACCTCACGGACTGCCGCTTCTTCCGGTGTTTCCCCAGCTTCTACTTTTCCACCGGGAAATTCAAGACCACGGCGCAAATGATGTGTTAATAACCATTGATCTCCGTACCGGCACACAACCCAAACATGCTTTGGCTCAGGAGAAAATGGGTAACGTTCAAATGATAATTGTACAGTGTTATGATAGTAATCTTTAAATATGTACATGCCCTACTCCCCTATTGATGGTTACAAGTTTCTTACCATAAATTGTAGCACATTCTGACTAGTATGACTAATCTTATCCTATCATAATCCGTTGATAATACCCATCTGTGCAATTAATTCTTTCGCTTCATGATCTCCTAGTTCATAAATCATTCGATATGCTTCTTGCAGTTGCTCATCATACCGATCATTATTTGAATCATGATGATATTCCACAAACGGCACATGTGAGCGCACAAATGTCCCAAGATCTTCACGATACGCATTATCAAAACATTCTCGCAACCTAAGGATTTCCTCATCTGTCGCTTGAATTGCAAAACTATATGTATTGGCTGTTTTCACCTGTGAAATTTCACCGTTTGCAACTGACACATAATATGTGCTCTTATCCATAGAACATCCCTTCTTTCACCCGCTTTATTTTCTATTGTTTTCATTTTCTTACAAAAATATGTAAAAAGGAACAGATACAATGATAAACTGAAGAAAAGGGGGCATTTCTATGATGAACATATTAATTATAGCAGTCATTATTGTAATTGCTGTTTTATTACTCTCCGTCCTAACTATTAACAAAGGATATTCCTATAAACACTCAGTAGATTCTGTAGAGGATAATCCGTATCAAGAAGAAAAGGGCCAATAACATGCTCAAAATATTACGCATTACGTTTCCCATTATCACACTACTTCTAGCGATATTTGGATTTTTTACAGATAACATTCCATTCATTTTACCTTATATGTTCATTTCTTTAGGACTCATGTTTTTCACTTCTAGTATTGCAGAATTTCAAAAACAACAAACAGCAGCTGGGATTTTTCTTTTTCTTACTGGTGCGTTGGCGTTATATGTTTCTATATCAGAGTTACTTCTCTAAACGAAACACTATTCCTATAGTAAGTACTACAAAGAATGATAAGGAGTGCTACGATGCTAAAAACACTTCGCATCCTGTTTAGTACAGTTGCTTTAATCTTAGCTACTTGTTCATTTTTCTCTGAAGGTACTCAGTTACTTCTTTATACACAAACATTCCTAGGTCTTACCTTTCTATTGTGGGGAATTTCTGAAATAAAAGAGCAGCGTAAATTAATGGGGGTTCTATTTCTTGGCCTTGCTATCTTTATATTATTTGCCGTCGTGGTGAAAATATCTCAGTAATATTCTTATATTCCTACTCGCACTCTACTAAATCACTGCTCTTCCACTTCCTTATATCGGTGCTTTAATACAATATAAAGACCCTACAACAACATTCAACATACATCCACCAATAAAAAAAGCTGCCTTTCACAGGCAGCTTTCCCACGTTTTATCCAAATACTTTCTCAAGTTCATCTTTATCTTGGCTTAACCAGAAATTCATTAAGCGTTTCGCGCCTTCTAAGTCATGAAGCTTCGCTTGACCGCACTGCGTTTCGTTTGCCGCAGGAATTTCTGTAATTTTCACCGCATCTTGCAGTGTTAACTCTAATAAATCGATGATTTCGCGTACTGTTGGCGTACCGCTTACGACAAGATAATATCCTGTTTGGCAGCCCATTGGCGAAATATCAATAATATCAAAGTGTGGATAACGATCGATATATTTACGTAAATTAAATGCTAATAAATGTTCTAGCGTATGAATCACATCTGGCTTCATCGCTTGTTTATTTGGTTGGCAAAAACGAATATCAAATTTATTCACGACACCGTCGCTACCTACTTTATGAACGCCACAATGTCTTACGTAAGGCGCTTTTACAATTGTATGATCTAATTCAAAGCTTTCTACTGATGGCATATTCATCTCTCCCGCTTTCATTTTAATTCCGCTATATCCAATATGATATAACGGAATTGCAAATTAGTAAAGTATTATGTACAGTCCATGCTATAATACTTACAGCATATGCATGAAAGGAGATTGTTATGAAACGCATTTTCATCGGTATCATTCGCTTTTACCAAACATTTATTTCTCCAATGACACCGCCAACATGCCGCTTTCACCCAACGTGTTCTCACTACGGATTAGAAGCGATTCAAACTCACGGTGCATTGAAAGGAAGCTGGCTTACAGTGAAACGAATTTTGAAGTGCCATCCGTTTCATCCAGGCGGATTCGACCCTGTACCAGAGAAAAAACAAAAAGAGAATTAACCCTCGTAACCATTCAAAACAACATCTAACTTTCCTGTGTCTGGATGAATAACAAGTCCATGTACAGGCACCTCTGTTGGCATAAGCGGATGGTTGCGAAGTATAGAAACACTGTGCTCTACGCTTTCTTCTACACTAGAGAATCCACGTAAAAACCTCTCTAAATCGATTCCAGAATACCGAAGCGTATCTAGTTTCTCTTCTGAAACACCGCGCTCTTTCATCTTTTCAATTGTGCTGCTCGCTTGAATTTTAGCCATACCGCAATCATGGTGACCAACTACACACACTTCATTTGCACCAAGTTCATAAACCGCAACTAAAATACTACGCATAATACTTCCAAATGGATGTGAAATAACAGCACCGGCTACTTTAATAATTTTCACATCACCGTTACGCATGTTCATCGCTTTTGGCAATAGTTCTACAAGACGTGTGTCCATACATGAAATAATAACCATTTTTTTATTCGGAAATTTTCCCGTTTCGTATTCCTCGTACTTTTTACTTTCAACGAATTCCTTATTATATTGCAAAATTTCTTCTAATGTTTTCATATGTCAGACCCCTCTTTCTTCATATAACTACAAACTAAGTTTATCAAAGAATGAAAAAAACAAAAAACATATTGCTTTATTCTAAAAATGCGATATTTTCAGATAACAGCCTTAATTCTTCCATAATTCTCACACAGTTCTGTAACAACTCACCCATACTTTGCTCATTTTTTCACTATAAACTATTTGTAGATAATGAAAAAAAGGAGTGAATCTTTATTATGTCCGACGTTTTGTTACTGAGTCGTTTTCAGTTTGCTATTACAATCTTTTATCATTTCTTATTTGTACCGTTAACACTCGGACTTGTTATTTTAGTAGCGTGTATGGAAACGCAATATGCACGCACATTAAATCCAACATATCGAAAAATGGCAAATTTCTGGGGTAAGTTATTCACCATTAACTTCGTAATGGGGATCATCACCGGGATTACGATGGAATTCCAATTCGGAACAAACTGGTCTGAGTATTCCAAATACATGGGGGATATTTTCGGTTCTCCACTTGCGATAGAAGCACTTGTTGCCTTCTTCTTAGAATCTACTTTCATGGGAATTTGGTTGTTCGGTAAAGAAAAAATTTCACCAAAGTTCCGTGCATTCTCTATGTGGATGGTGGCACTTGGAACAAATATTTCTGCGCTTTGGATTATCACAGCGGACGGCTTCATGCAAAATCCAGTTGGCTATGTAGTCCGCAATGGTCGTGCTGAATTAACTGACTTTTGGGCACTAGTTACAAATCCATATGCATGGCATATGTTCTTCCATACTGTTATTAGTTGTTATATCGTTGGTGCATTCTTCGTTATGGCGATTAGTGCATATCACTTACTACGTAAAAATGATGTTGCATTCTTTAAAAAATCATTTAAGTACGGTTTAATATTCGGTTTATTTGCAGCAACTGCAACACCTTTCATCGGTCATGAATCCGGTGCTTTCGCAGCAAAAATGCAGCCAGCTAAAGGTGCGGCAATGGAGGCAGTTTGGGATACTGGAGAAGGAAAACCTTTCTCAATTATTCAAATTCCTGATGTAAAAAATGAGAAAAACTTTGAAGCGCTATCAATTCCAAAACTCGGCAGCTTCTTCTATACAAACTCATTTGATGGAAAAATTGTCGGTTTAAAAGATATTCCAAAAGAAGATCGTCCGAACGTAAATCTTGTTTATTACAGTTTCCGTTTAATGGTTGCACTTGGCACATTCTTTATGGCACTAACATGGTTTGGTTTCTATTTAATGCGCAAAGGAAAACTAGAAAACTCAAAACGTTTCTTAAAAATTACAATGTGGTCCGTATTACTTCCATATGTAGCAATTAACGCAGGTTGGATCGTTACAGAAGCAGGACGTCAGCCTTGGACAGTATACAAGCTTATGCGCACAGCAGAAGCAGTTTCACCAATTGCTGTACCGCAAATTTGGTTCTCGTTAATTAGCTTAGTCTTGTTCTACACTTTACTATTAATTGCTGATGTATATCTTATGTTAAAATTTGCGAAAAAGGGACCTGCAGCATTAGAAGAAACTACTCAAGGAGGTGCAGCTCATGTCTCATGATACACTTGCAATTATCTGGTTCGGTTTGTGGGGCGTGATTTGGACAGTTTACTTTATTCTCGATGGCTACGCACTCGGTAACGGAATGATTTTCCCATTCGTTACGAAAGATCGCCAAGAACGCAATCAACTACAAGAAGCAATTGGACCGTTCTGGGGCGGTAATGAAGTATGGTTAATTACAGCTGGGGGAGCAACATTTGCTGCTTTCCCAGTAACATACGCAAACATGTTCAGCTACTTATACACACCGTTATTTTTAGTATTATTCGCTCTGTTCGCTCGTGCAGCAGGATTAGAATTTATGCATAAAGATGATTCACCAGTTTGGCAAACTGTTTGTAAATGGACGTATGCGGTTGGTAGTTTCTTAATTGCTTTCTTATTCGGCGTTACATTCGCTAACCTTTACTACGGACTACAAATTGGCAAACACGGCTATGAAGGAAATTTACTTAGCTTATTACACCCTTACGGTATTTTAGGCGGTCTCTTCTTCACTGCAATCTTTGTCGTATCCGGTGCACTTTGGGTTATGATTAAAACGACTGGTGAAGTATCAGATCGTGCTTATAAAATCGCCAAACCGTTTTCGATGGCAGCAGCAACCATCTTAGCCATCTTCTACGTCGCAACGGCAAACCTTACAAACTTATTCCAAAACTTTACGAAACACCCTGTACTGTTTATTATTCCGTTACTTGCGATGTTAATGAGTATCCTAGCACTCACTATGGTTGTCAAACGTAAAATTGGCTTAGCTTTCACATTTGTTTGCTTAACAATCGCTATGTTTATGGCAACTGGCTTTGCTGGCATGTTCCCAAGAATGCTGCCATCTCGCATTAACGATGCATACAGCACAACATTATTCCAAGCAGCAGGCAGTGAATTAAACTTAAAAATTATGTTCTTTGTTGCAATGGTTATGGTACCAATCGTTATTGGCTATCAATTATGGAGCTACACCATCTTTAAAGAGAAAATTCATAAAGACTCTGCAAAGGGATATCATTAAAATGAAAAAGAAGCCTGTTTTTAGCAGGCTTCTTTTTCATTTTGGCCGTGTTACATTTCCATGTCGATATCCATAAAAAATATAGAGAACTTTTCTTAAATGACGATTAATGTTAATTTATACCAATGGATATGTTAATATTTATTGGAAATAAAGATTTTTCGGGGGTGCAAAAAATAGATAGCAAGACTCGAACAATTATAACTCTTTTAGGTAGTTTTCTATTATTTGCTTTTGGCACATTTAGAATCATTACAGGATCACTATCATCAACATCCTTGTTCGTAGCGTATGTATTCGCCATCACCGGTTTTATTGGCGTAATAGCTAATAGTTCAAAACTGAGAAGAATAAGGTGAAAAAAGAATAACTTTTTCAAAGGAGATGATAATACCTTGAAAGATAATTCCATAACTCTCTTACATTTAATTACAAACCTTGAGATAGATGGTCGATTTATTTTAGGTATAGATGGGTTAAGCCGATCTGGTAAAACAACACTTGTGAAAAAACTTAGCGAGGCTGTAAAAGAAAAGAATATCCCTTTCTATGTCTTTCATATTGATGACCACATTGTCGAGCGTAAAAAACGTTACAATACTGGGCATGCAGAATGGTATGAATATTATCATTTACAGTGGGACACTACTTGGTTACGTGATCATTTTTTCGATAAACTCAGATTTTCGAACGATCTTATTCTACCCTTTTATGATAACGAATCCGATACACAGAGTATGAAGAATATGAAACTTCCTAATACTTGTGTAATCGTAATAGAAGGTGTTTTTCTTCAACGTAAAGAGTGGAGAAACTTCTATGATTATGTAGTGTATTTAGACTGCCCGCGAAATAAGAGATTTCTTCGTGAAAGTGAACATACGCAACAAAACATTTCTAAGTTTCAAAATAGGTATTGGAAAGCAGAAGAATTTTATGTAAATACAGAATTCCCTACAAAAATTGCTGATTTAGTTTTACAGGGATAATATAATATTAAACTACTAAAAAACATAAAAAAACGCATGGATCATTTCTCCATGCGTTTCTATATATTATCTAAGAATCTCTGTACTACTTATTCACTGCCTGCTTCATATCAGGGCTACAAACGTTGGACTCACATGATTTATTAAGAGAACACGCTGCACATTTCCCTTTTTTACTTCTCTTTACAAAGTTAATTAACGTATATCCAGCATATCCAAAAACGACAGCTCCAATTAAAATATTGACTATCATTATGATACATCTCCTTCTAGAATCCCATCATAGATCCAACTTGGTATACAATTAGTGTTAGTACATACGCAACAACAAGCGGATAAACAACAGAGAAAATAGTCCACTTAACAGATCCTGTTTCACGGCGAATGACCCCAACTGTTGCTAAACATGGTACATATAATAAGATAAAGAACATAAATGCATATGCTGATAATGCTGTAAAATGAGTACCGATTATGTTCCCTAATGCATCTTCATTCACAGCATAAATAATCGCCATTGCGGAAACAACAACTTCTTTTGCTAAAAATCCTGTTATTAGTGATGCAGCTGCTTGCCATGTTCCAAAGCCAAGTGGTGCTAGAATTGGAGCCACGACGCCACCAATCATCGCTAGGAAACTATCTCCCATCTTTACACCAAATCCCGATGGGCCAGCGTAGTTTAATAACCAAATAACAACAGAACCACCAAAGATAAATGTACCTGCTTTACGCACAAATCCTTTTCCTTTTTCCCACGTACTGCGCCATAACGTTTTTGCTTGCGGCACGCGATAAGGCGGAAGTTCAATTACAAAAATAGATTTCTCTTCTTTTAAAACCGTAATAGACATAATCTTTGTAACCAATAGCGCAAGGACAATACCAATGACATATAAAGAGAACACAACAATCGCTTGACTATGCGGGAAAAAGACCCCAGCAAATAATGCATATACAGGTAGACGTGCTGAACATGACATAAATGGTGTTACTAAAATCGTAAGCAGTCTCTCTTTCTCCTGTTCAATCGTTCTTGTGGCCATAATGCCTGGTACGTTACAACCAAACCCGATGATCATTGGAATAAACGCTTTTCCATTTAGTCCAAAAAACTCCATAATACGATCCATTACAACGGCAATACGCGCCATATATCCAGAGTCTTCTAATAATGAAATAAAGAAGAACAATACAAAAATTTGTGGAACAAATACGATTACCGCACCGACACCGGCAATTACTCCATCTGTAATGAGCGCTCGAATGAATTCAGATGCTCCCATATTAGTTAGAGCTGTTGTTACCCAATCTGTGAACGGTCCGCCGATAAATGCATCAAGCTGATCAGATAAAGGTGTTCCAATCCACGAAAACGTCACCTGAAAAATGAAATACATGATCCCTAAAAAGATCGGAAGTCCCCAGATTTTATGCGTAATTAATTTATCAATTCGTTCAGAAAAAGGAATGCTTCCTTCTTTCTCATGACGAATGACACTTGTTTTCAACTTTTCAATATACGCTGCACGTGCTCCGTACATATGCTGTTCCAGCGTTACGTCTAGTTCCGCTTCTACTGCAGAGCGAATCGCTACAAGTTCCTGATAAATAGGCAATTGATTTAATTCTTGGTCTACTACTTCATTATTACTTAAAAATTGAAGTGCAAGCCATCTTGGATGCTCATAATTCGCTTGTTGCAATTTATCCATAACTTGCTGGATTCCTGTATCTACCTTTTTACCATAAGAAAGAATAAATGGCTTCTGTTCTCTGTTATCACTTTCATGAAGAGAAGCTAATAATTCCTCACAGCCTTTTCCGCTCCTCGCAATAACCGGTATAACTGTTACACCTAGCATTTCAGCTAGTTTCTTCACATCAATGAGAATTCCACGCTGCCTGGCAACATCTATCATGTTTAAACCAATTGAGAGCGGCTTACCAAATTCTAATAATTGCAAAGTTAAATGCATATTACGTTCGAATTGAGAAGAGTCTACAATGTTTAACATATGATGAAATTCTTCTGTTAATAGAAATTGTGTAACAACCCCTTCATCACGTGACACAGGGTTTAAATTATATACACCTGGTAAGTCTATTAAAGTTCCCTTCTTATCTTTTAACTTACCAATCTTTTTTTCTACAGTTACTCCGCTCCAGTTCCCTACATATTCATAAGAACCAGTTAGCGCATTAAATAATGATGTTTTCCCCGTATTTGGGTTCCCTAGTAAAGCAACCTTACTCACGCTAATTCCACCTTTATCATTTTCGCATCACAATGGCGAATAGAGATTAATTGTCCGCGGCATTCTAATGTACACGGACCATTAAACATTGCCTTTTGTTTTACACAAAGTTCGCATCCTTCAGCAAATCCAAATGAAGCTAAACGACGTTTTAATAATTTATCAAGAGATTGTAAATCTTTCACACGTACTTTTTCATCTATATTCATATCAACTAAGTTCATAATTTCTCCCCCTCAGACGATAACGATAATTATTATCAATATCAATTATAACATGAATTTTATAGGAAAGACTATACAATATTATGTGAATTTTTCACTATTTTGTACGGTGTTATCATTTTTATCTTATATAACATAGCTATGCTAAAATATATTTGTCATTCTTATCCATTTTCGTTTACAATACTATTAATAATCTAAGAATCTCGTTGTCACAGGGGGAGCCGCGTCGCTGAGAGGGAACACATCGTTCCGACCCTTTGAACCTGTTAGTTAATGCTAGCGCAGGAATTGTGCAAACGTATATACATAAATAGTTATTTATAATTTGTATATCTCATGTCCCCTATGATAATGATTCTTTTTTATAACTTGGATGTAGGGGGAAATATAAATGCGCAACACAAATTTACAAGCCATGATAGAGGCCGCGATTCTTGCCGCACTTGCATTAATCATCGACATTTTACCGCTATCTATTAAACTTCCAACAAGCGGTTCTATCTCATTTGCTATGATTCCAATTTTTATTGTCGCTTACCGCTGGGGATTTAAAGCTAGTTTCTTAAGTGGTCTCGTTTGGGGATTACTACAAATTGTCGTAGGAGATGCATACATTTTAACGCCTGTACAAGCGTTTATTGAATACTTCATTGCATTTGCTTTTATCGGTTTTGCTGGATTATTTCATACACCAATCCAACAAGCACTTACCAATAGACAAAAAACAAAAGCAATCATGTATATCATTATCGCTACACTTGTTGGCAGCCTAGCTCGTTACTTCTGGCACTTTATTGCCGGCGTTGTTTTCTTTGGTCAATATGCACCAAAAGGACAATCAGCCGTTTTATATTCCTTCATTATAAACGGCAGCACAATGATTGGTTCTTTCATATTATGTGCGGTTCTACTTGTTATTTTATTTACAACCACACCGCGCCTCATTGCACAGCGCGCTTGATAAAGTGAAACTTCCATCAGTGGGGCTTTCTTCATTCCCCACCTATCTTCTTTAACTTCATAGAATCTTGAGGAAGACTTACTACTCGTTCATGCAGGGTAATAGAAAAAGAGCAGATTGCTTCTATAAGCGGCCTGCTCTTTTTCTGTGCCCTAGTTTTCCAAGTTACTTTCTTAATGTGAATCTGTGTGTCTTACAATTTCAGGAGTTTGAAAATGGAGTGCATTTATCTCTCGGCTGCTCTCTCGTTCATTTTTACCGTTATGTTTATGAATCCAAGATTTCATCTCATTCCATAAAACAACTCTATGCATATCATACCCTATGTGCTGCTTTATATTCTCTTTATAGCACTCATTCCACTTGTACCACACAATTTTATTATGTGAATCTACCCATACTTCTTGCCGATCAACTACAGTTTTATAACCTTCATTATTAGCTAACATAATCATATCATTCTCTAATAATAAAGAAAGAGCCGCCGAGTGCCTCTCCATTCCCCTACTCCTTTCTGTTTTAGTGACTGCCTTATTTCCCTAAAATGTGTGTGCCTTACATATACGTAGTGTATACAAAAAGGGCATTACAAACTATCGATTTACCTTACAAAAAACCTTACAATTTTGTAAGGTTTTATAATTAATTAAAATATAACGTTTATATATTGTATTAATACCTACTTAGCTAAAGGACACCATCATATCACTATCAAACTAACAATTGTTTAGGGTGATTCTAAATGAAATACGTATTACTTTTAGGTAAAAAGCCAGAGACTAATAAAGTGAAACTTCCATCAGTAATCCCCACACTGATGGAAAGCCCGCCCAATCAGGTACATGCCAGCAGTTATCCCCCATCTTCCTTCTTGCTTTTCTCTAAATCTTGAGATGGAGGTCTTACTGCCCAAAAATAGCGGGATAAACCTTACCTCCATTTTACTTTAATATTCTGTAATAAAATGGATTATTTATTACAATAAATCATTTAATGTTACAATATTTAAAAAAATATTTCATTTTCATTACAAAAACTATTGAAAATACATTTGCATTGTAATAGTATAACTGATGTGGAAATTAATTCTAAATTAATTTTCGTAATAATCAAATAAATAGGGGATGAGAGAAATGAAGAAAGCTATTTTACCAGTTTTACTATCTACAATGTTAATCGTTCCAACAATTGCTAAAGCAGAAGAAAATGTAGGCGTGAAAAATAATGCGCCAAAAGAAATGCAAGTTGTGAAAAAAACTGGTTGGGTACAAGAGAATAATCAGTGGTATTACTATGATCAAAACGGTGTGAAGAAAAAGGGTTGGCTTAAAGATGGAGATGCATGGTATCTATTCCCTGATTTTCTTGGTAACGCCATGGCAGCGGGCATGGCTGTTGTAGACGAAGACGATAACACTTACTACTTTTATAATAATGGGAAAATGGCAAAAGGGTGGATCCTTAACCCGGACGGAAACATTTGGTATTACTTTGGTGAAAATGGTGCAGCTAAAACTGGTTGGTTACAAGAAAATGGAAAGTGGTACTATTTAGACTCCTCTGATAAAGGAAGAATGACAGTTGGATTACACACTATTGATGGTAAAACTTATTACTTTCATAAAGACGGGCAAATGGCTACTGGTTGGGTGAAAGTAGAAAAGTCATGGTACTATTTCGATAAGAATGGCGCAGCTAAAAATGGATGGTTACAAGAAAACGGGAAATGGTACTATTTAGATGAGGGACGAATGGTAGATAGTACATATTCTATTGATGGTAACCGTTATTTCTTTGACGAAAATGGCGTTCTGCTTATAAATCAATGGGGACAATATGCAAAAGAGTGGCTCTTTGCAAATAAAGATGGCATAGTGCATACAGGCTGGTTACATTGGAATGACGCTTGGTATTATTTAGAGCAAGATGGAAAAATGGTAACGGGCAAACACTCCATTAATGGAAAATGGCATTCATTCCAAGACAATGGTGTTTGGATAGGTGAAATAAACTAATAAACTAGGAAACTCTCTTGTTTATGACAAGAGAGTTTTTATTCTGGGTGTTCCTTCATCTACAAGTCTTCGCATAATGTATCTACTATTTCAATCTACTATAATTTCTTATTCCTTCTATTTAAAATAAATCCCCCTCTCTTTTTTGACTTTTTCACGTCAATCCTTTACAGTCAAACTGTTCATAAGTTTTACAATGTAGGAGGATTTTGATGGATATTCAAATTAAAGATACTTTACTCTCACAAGAACAGCTGCAAGAAAAAGTAAAAGAGCTTGCTATGCAAATCGAACGTGATTTTGAAGGAGAAGAAATTTTTGTTATTGCTGTATTAAAAGGTTCTTTCGTCTTTGCAGCGGATTTAATTCGTCACATAAAAAACGATGTAACAATCGACTTTATTTCTGCATCTAGCTATGGAAACCAAACAACAACAACTGGAAAAGTGAAATTATTAAAAGACATCGATGTAAATATTACAGGTAAAAATGTAATTGTCGTAGAAGACATTATTGATTCTGGTTTAACACTTCACTTTTTAAAAGACCACTTCTTAATGCATAAACCAAAATCGTTAAAATTCTGTACGCTTCTTGATAAACCAGAACGCCGTAAAGTTGATTTAACAGCTGAATATGTTGGCTTTGTTATTCCAGATGAATTCATCGTCGGTTACGGCATTGACTGCGCTGAAAAATATCGCAACTTACCATACATCGCTTCTGTAGCAACAGATAAATAATACGATACAACCATAATTAGCAAAAACGAGGCTGTTTCAAAAGTGTCACTTTTGGGACAGCCTCGTTTTTTACATATAAATAAGGTGAAACTTCTATCAGCAGGGGTTTTCTTCCCCCACCTACCTTCTTCGATTCTCTCTCAATCTTGAGATTGGGATCTTACCGCTCGCGAATAGCGGGACAAAAAAGAGCAACATTGATAATCTCTATTTCTTAATATACAATTAATCTATAATTAATAGTTTATCCCGCACTAACGGGCAGTAAGACTCCCACCTCAAGGTTCTGAGAAAACAAAGAAGATAGGTGGGAGATAACTGCCCGTAAGAGCCCAATTGGTAAGAGCTTTCCATCAGTGGGGGATGAAGAACCCCCCCACTGATGGAAGTTTCACTTTATTGTATAACTAAGGAGACAAGTACTATGACACTTAATAACGCAAAAAATAGACCGCTGCTTGTTCCGCACTATATGCAACAGTTCTCTTGTATAGGATCAGAGTGTGAAGATTCTTGTTGCATTGGATGGAGAGTGGATGTTGATGAAGATATTTACAAAAAATATCAAAAGTCTCGTGATTTAGAATTAAAGCCACTTTTCAAGAAGAATGTAACAAGACAACGTTCAAACTCCTCTTCTACGTCTTACGCTAAAATTAAAATGGAGAAGGGAGGAAGATGTTCCTTCCTATCTGAAGAGAATCTTTGCAAGGTTCAATTAAATTTAGGAGAAGAGTATTTATCTAATACTTGTACCGTCTATCCTCGCTCTATTAATAGTATTAACGGTGTAATTGAGAAATCAGCGACTATGTCATGTCCTGAAGCCGCACGTTTAGCCCTTTTGAATCCAAATGGAATTGAGTTTGATGAGATTGAAGAACCGGCTAGTACTCGTGGATTCATTGGAAAACATGTAAAAACAGATGCCCTGCAAATCGCTAATAAACCACAAAAACACTTTTGGGAATTACGTATTTTTTCCATTCAGGTTATACAAGACCGATCTTATACTCTAGCGGAGCGTCTTATCATTTTAGGAATGTTCTATCAAAAGGTACAGAAACAAATTGATCAAGGTGATGTTCATGGAATTCCAAATGCCATTGCTCAGTTCACGAATGGGATGTCTAATCAAGGAATGAAAGAGCAGCTTGATAAAATACCTACTCAGTTAGCGTTGCAAATGAAATTGTGTAAAGAATTAGTAGATTATCGTGTTAGCCAATCTATCACAAATCAACGATACCTTGATTGTTTAAAAGAGATGTTAGAAGGTATTCAATATACAGAAGAAGCAACTGTTGAAGAGGTTACAGCGTATTATAAAAAAGCCTATGAAGAATTTTACGAACCATTTATGACAGAACATGAGTACATTTTAGAAAACTACCTAGTCAATTATGTATTTAAAAACTTGTTCCCGCTTGGACACAAAACGCTTTTCAATGATTATGTTATGTTAGTCATTCACTATTCAATGATAAAACTTCATTTAATCGGCATGGCAGGCTTTCATAAAGAATTAACGACAGATTTAGTGATCAAACTCATCCAATCTTTCGCAAAAACAGTTGAACATAACAATGTTTATCTAAAAAGGATATTCGATTTACTGAATGCAAATGAACTTACAACAATGGCTTATATGGCAATTTTAGTGAAGAATTAGACATAAGGTCCGAATAAAGCAGCTAACAAAAGAAGCTGTCTCCAAAAGGTCATTATTCAATGACCTTTTGGGGCAGCCTCTTTTTCTACTACTCCCCGCTCACAATCTTAAAATAAGAACGAACTGTTAAGAAATAATATCCAATATAAATCACACTATATACTCCAATGCTCATTAACAATGGAATCAAAATTTCAAACGGTAATAAGTTAGACAATCCTTTTAGTGCAAATAAGCTATGCAAAATTCCAACGACTAATGGAATGGCAAAGATAAAGCTGATTTGTTTTGCAATTGCTTTCTTCATTTCTTGCTTCGTTACTCCAATTTTACGAAGAACAACGTAACGATCCCGGTCTGCATTTGCTTCTGTTAATTGTTTAAAGTAAATAATAGAACCTGTTGCAAGTAAGAATACAAGACCTAGGAAAATACCGATGAACATCATCATCCCAGTTGCTTCTATTCCGCCTTTAAATCCTGTATAGAAGTCTCTAAATGCTGGTGCAGGTTCAGGCTTTTCGGGCATAATCTTTGCTAATTTTTCCGTTAATGCTTTACTGTCTTTCTCATTTTTTACATCAACATTTTTGACAACTCTAGTTCCGGCTGCCTTTTTCGCTTGTTCGTATACATCATCTGGAACAACAACAACTAATTCTCCTAAGTTCGTAACATTACGACCTTCAACACCTTTAATTGTTAATGCTTTCGTTTCATCTCCAAGAGGAAATACCGCTTTATTTCCTGTATATCCTGTACTAAACTCATGTCCTTCAATATACGTACCATCCAATACGAATGCTTCTCCAGCAGTTAACCTTACCGCATCCATATCCATATTGTTCGCAATTGTATTGAATGCAGATTGTGACACGAGTTGATATTGCTCTGTTACCATATAATGAGGATTCATACTCATATCGGCTTTTTTGCCTTCAAACTTCCCTTTCACCGGCACCATTTCAATCTCAAATTGATCCGTAATCGGGTTATGCTTCTTTTCTTCCTCAAAAATCGCATTCACTTTCTGATCTAAAGCCGCATCCTTTTTCTCATAAGAAAAACTATACGGTGTGTAATCTTTCGCTTGTGTAAATGCGTTGTAATACATCGTGACAGATGTACCAACAGCAGTTAATGTTACTGCACTTAAGATTGCAATTGTTGCAAGAGATTTTGCATTTCCTTTAATTCGATATAACAACTGAGACGTTGTTATCATATTCATTCCATTATAAAAGGAGGATTTATTATTTCTTGTGCGTTTTAAAATGACAACTGTAAAGAACATAAATAACAAATACGTTCCAAGTACAGTTGCAAAGAGAATATAAAATGCAATCATCATGAAGTCTGCATATTTAATTGCTTTCGTAAACGTAAGTGATAAGAAATATCCAGAACCAATTAAGAATACAGCGATACATGCCATAATAATAGATCCTTTTGGCATTTGTTCTCCCTCACGCTCAGCACGGAATAGCTCAATAAGTTTAAATCGATAAATTAAACGATACCCTTGCAGCGATGTGTATAAAATAAGCACAAAGAACACAACTGCTGTATCAATAATCGCCGCCAGCGGTACTTCAAAATGAACTTGTAAATCCAGCCCCATTAAACTTACTAGTAATTCAAGAAATACCTTAGACAATAAGCTGCCAATTACAATACCAATTACTAGGGACATTAACCCCATTAACATATTTTCATAAAATAGCATTTTTCCAATTTGGCATTTCCGAATTCCTAGTAACGAATATAACCCAACCTCTTTTTTTCGTTTACGTGTAAAGAAGCCATTGGAATAAATAATAAACACCGCTACGAAAATAATGAGCATCACACTAGAAACTTGAAATGCACCGCTAATTTTCTTTGATCCTTCTGCGGCTTTTTCCATTTGTGTATTGTACTGAAGCGCTGCAAATGTAAAGTAAATGACGATACTGAAAATCATCGACATAAAATATAAAGCATAATCCTTAAAGTTACGCTTTATATTGCGAAGCGCAATGCTAGATAATGTCATCTACTGCACCTCCGGAGATGATAGACATTACGTCTAGTACTTCTTGGAAAAATTGCTTCCGCGTTAATTCTCCTTTATGCAGTTCTTTATATAACTCACCATCTTTAATGAAAATAACGCGCTGACAATAACTTGCAGCAAATGCATCATGCGTAACCATTAAAATTGTCGCCCGATCATATTCATTTAATGCTTTCAAGCTCTCCAATAAGTCGGTTGCAGACTTAGAATCTAATGCACCTGTTGGCTCATCTCCAAAAATCATACTTGGATTTGTAACAATAGCGCGAGAAGCTGCACAGCGCTGCTTCTGTCCACCAGATACTTGGTATGGATATTGGTCTAAAATATGATCAATACCAAATTTTTTTGCGATTTCAAGAACACGGCGATCAATTTCACCCGCTTTTACTTTTGATAACGCAAGTGGAAGCGCAATATTTTCTTTCACTGTTAATGTATCTAATAAATTATAATCTTGGAAAATAAAACCTAAGTGATCACGGCGAAATAACGCTAATTTATCATCATTCATTTTTACAATATCATTTCCATCAATTAAAATTTCACCGCTTGTTGCGTTATCAATCGTAGAAAGAACATTTAATAACGTTGTTTTCCCCGATCCAGACGGTCCCATAATTCCAACGAACTCGCCTTCTTTCACTTGTAAGTTAATTCCTTTTAACGCTTCATATTTATTTCCGCCGGTGTCATATACTTTTTTAATATTATTTGCTTCTAACATTGTCTTCATATGCTATACTCCTCACTTTATCCCGCATTAATACTGTTGCCTCGATCGAAATTCTCTACACAAACAAGATTGTTATATAAGCCGTAATATCTCTATAAAAACTATATTAGAATTTCTTTTATGAAGTACTTTGTTACTATAACACCGCCAATGCTGACCCACTATCTATTTCTCTTACAGGAACATTACATTTGTGTAAGGTTAGAAAAAAGCCACTCTTCTCAATGGAAGAGTGGCTTTTTTCTTTTTGACCGTTTTCATAAAATATAATAAATAGATTGCTGATATAAGGTCTGTATTATAGGACCATCCTAAAAGAATTATTACAAAATAACGTTTTATCTATATATTAATATGGGCATCTTTTTTCAAAAAAGAACCTTCTTTTTATATTTTCATCTCTTTCTTATAAGCAAGATAAGAATATAACACCGTGATTACTACTCCAATCAAAACGACAGTCAGTACGATATATGATCTCCAATGAGCAGGAGCAAAAATACTTCCGCACATGATAATTCCTAAAACAATAAATACTTTCCCGCCAAAACGATGTGTTTTGCGCCATACTTCTTCATTACTTAATGTCCATGGTGTACGAATGCCAACAAAAAAATTAGGTTTACACTGCGGTAAATAGTTGCCTATTACTAAAAATAAAATGCCAACAATCAACTCTGAAAAACGATTTATTCGTAAATCATAGCCTAATCCAGTCGCAATGATATCCATGTTCCCAATAAACAATACAACGAGGATACTATAAGTGATCATCATAAAACTTTTCGAGAATTTTTTATAATTCTCTTTCTTAGGATCAATCTTTGGAACTACATTGAGTAATATATAAGTTCCAATCATAACCCCAACCATCGACAACATTCCATTTAATTTAGAAGAATAACCATCTACAGTACCGCCACTCCAATGCGTAGCGATTGTATTCGGAAGGTGCGGCCAAGAGATAATCCAAGCAAATATCGCTATGCTGATAAGTATAATGGCAAAAATATGTTTCTTCATTTTGCTTCTTCCCCTTTATTCGTAAATGTAAACACCCATGTTAATAAGTCTTGAAAAACAGTCGTGTTTAATGAATACACCACAAATTGTCCTCTTTTTTCATCTTGAATAAGCTCTGCGTTTTTGAGCGCACTTAGGTGATGCGATATACTCGGCTTTGTCATGTTAAAGTGTTCAGCAATTTCTCCAGCTGTTAAATCGCCTTCTTTTAATAGGTCTAAAATTTTGCGCCTTGTCGGATCTGCCAATGCTTTAAATGCTTGATTCAATGTCTTTCTTCCTTTCATCAATTAGACATTTAGATATTTATCTAAATATTAAATTCACTTCTCCAATTTGTCAATTTCATCCCCTCTGTATAGTATAATAGGTATTTCTGACATAATGAAAACTGAGAAAACACATGTTACACTATACATACACAAAGCTAGAGGAGGAGTTTCCATATGTACAAAATTTTAATCGTTGAGGACGATCCAAATATTTCATCTTTACTTCAATCTCATATTCAAAAATATGGCTATGAAGCCGTTGTAACAGATAACTTTGATGATATTATGATTTCATTTAACAATGTAAAACCACATCTTGTTCTACTAGACGTAAATTTACCGAAGTTTGATGGTTTCTACTGGTGCCGTCAAATTCGTCACGAATCCACTTGCCCAATTGTTTTCATTTCCGCTCGCGCTGGTGAAATGGAACAAATTATGGCAATTGAAAGCGGTGCTGATGATTATATTACAAAGCCATTCCATTATGATGTAGTAATGGCAAAAATTAAAGGACAACTACGCCGCATTTACGGTGACTACGCACCAAGTATGTCAGAACGTATTGTTGAAGTAGAAGGATTAAAATTATATCCCGAGCGACCAGAGCTTCATTTTGGAAATGAGCAAGTATTACTAACAAAGAAAGAAGCCATTCTAGCAGAAATGCTCCTTTCAAAATATCCTCGTACAGCAAACCGAGAAGATTTATTATCTGCACTTTGGGATGATGAAAGCTTTGTCGAAGAAAATACATTAAACGTAAATATTACACGTCTTCGGAAAAAATTCACTGAACTTGGAATTGAAAATGCCATTGAAACAGTACGAGGCTTAGGCTATCGCTTTAACACAACTTGGAGTGAATAAATCATGAAGTTATTTTTACGTGATCACGTTGGTTTTTTCCTCCTTTACATTGTAAACTTTATCATCATCTTCGCTTTGTATGATGCCGTTGATGGATTTCAAAATAATAAATTTTATTTTATTGTGCTAAGTCTGTATCTGTTTATCTGCTTTCTTGCTTATCGCTACGTTCGGAATCGTAGATTATATAGAAGATTAAGTGAACCGCCTGAAAAAATAGAAGATGTGTTCATCGAACGAGCAACTGCTCCTATGCCGCATAGCGTAAATGAACTTGTTCGCACACAATACCGTCTATTTCAGAAGGAATTGCAAACATATGAAGTCAAACAGCAAGAACATCAAATGTTTATTAACCAATGGGTTCATCAAATGAAAACGCCTGTTTCTATTATGCAGCTGATGGCGCTTGAAATGGAAGACGAACATCTTATTCCAAAGTTTAAAAAAGAGCTAGAGAGATTAAATCAAGGACTGGATATGGCATTATATATGGCACGGTTAACAAACTTCCATGAAGATTTCCACGTGGAAACCATTTCATTAAAAGATGCGGTAACGAAAAATATAAACAATTTAAAAGAACTGTTTATTAGAAACGGGGTCTTTCCTGTTTTAGAAGTACATTCTGATTTAATGGTTGCTTCTGATGCAAAATGGTTAAAATTCATTATTTATCAGTTAATGACAAATGCTGTGCGTTATTCAGGAGAAAGAGGAAAAAAAGTATACTTATCTGCGGCTCAAAGCGGGAAAGATATTATTCTTGAAGTTCGCGATGAAGGTGTTGGTATTCCACAAGAGGATATTCGCCGTGTGTTTGAACCGTTTTATACAGGAAAAAATGGACGAACATTTGGAGAGTCTACTGGCATGGGATTATATATTGTTAGCAAAATCTGTTCTTATTTAGGTCATTCTATCAAGTTAGACTCGGAAGTTGGAAAAGGTACAAGTATCAAAATTATTTTCCATAACGCTGTCACCCATAAAACGGAAGAACATGAAAATGAACTTACAGAAATTCTATAGAAAAGTGTATGAGAAATCATTTTCTCATACACTTTTGCAACATATAAGAATGATTTTAAGACTGAGAGGATCCAAACATGACATTTTGGCAATTTGCATTTAAGAACGTAACACGTAACTCCCGTGCTTATTTTGCCTACTTTCTAAGCAGTTCCCTTTCTATTGCAATTTTCTTTTCATTTGCCGTGTATTTATTTCATCCTCATTTGCAAGGTGCTAATGTACCTTCCGGCATCGACACCTTAATGGGAGTATCTGAGGCTGTTATTGTGTTCTTTTCATTTTTCTTTTTACTATATTCCACTGGTACGTTTTTACAAGTTCGAAAAAAACAATTTGGCGTTTTAACTGTTTTAGGTATATCGAAGAAGCAATTAAAACGACTCATTTTCATTGAAAATATGTTAATTGGACTTCTTTCTATTTTTATTGGAATTCAAGTTGGCATTGTATTTTCACAATTTTTCTTATTGGTTACAGCAAAAATTACGCATATGCCAGGATTGTACTTATATTTTCCAAAAGTCGCGATTTTGTTAACAACGGCAATCTTTCTTGGACTTTTTATGTTCGTATCATCTTTCACCCCTATTTTAATTCGAACGAGAAAAGCTGCACGTCTCTTAAAAGAAGAAAAGATACATCAAAAAGAAAAGAAACCATCTATACTTATTTCCTTATTTGGAATTTCATGCTTACTTTCCGGATACATACTAGCAGCATATCCAAACTACTTTATGTCTCTAGATGATACCCTTGGTGTACTATACCTTGTCTCTAGTATTTTTGTCATTCCAACACTTGTAACAATTGGGACATACTTTTTCTTTTCACAAACTAGCTTTCTGCTCATTCATATGTTAAAAAGAAAACGGAAATTTTATATGAAACGAATTAATATGTTGTGGATTTCTGATTTAGCAAGCCGTATTCGCACAAATATTAATATGCTCTTTGTTGTAGCAATGTTGTCCACTGTCGCCTTTACCATGATTACCTTCATATATGGTTTTGGGAAATTTACAAAGACACAAATTGTGAAAGATAATCCATTTCCATTTACTTATCTTTCCTATGATGATAATCCACTCGTTTCGCAACATATAAATTGGTTAGAACAACAGCTAAAAGGTAGGAAATTTGAATACAACACAATAAAAGTCGACTTGTATGGTGTAACGTTACAAAAAAGTTCAGATTTACTCTATCGAGATGACGTGTATGTATTGAAACAAAGTGATTATAATCAATTAGCTACTGCACTACATCATAAAAAGATTTTCTTAAAAGATGATGAAACATATGTACTACCCGGATACTCTTATGAAATTATGTTTGGTAAATGGAACCCGTCGTACGAAAAACAGCCGATTATCCTTTCTCCAAATTCCTTGAAATTACACGTACAAAGTATTGGTGATAAAAATGTGATACCCAATGGAATTGTTTCAAATGTACTCATCTTATCCGACAATACGGTACAATCGCTATCACATTCCATGAAGCATATGACGTTGTACAATTTTCAAGTACAGAATTGGGAAAATACAAATACAATAGCAGCAGCATTTATTAAAAAGCTTTACGCAGATCGTGAGAAAATTCACTCTGAAAAACCTTTATATGAAGCTTTTGAAAGAGGCAATCAACTATATGAAACGAAATTACAAGGTGCTTCCTTTTTCTTTATTGGCACGTTTCTTGGTATTATCTTCTTTATCGGTGCTGGAAGCGTACTTTACTTCCGCATGTATACGGATTTAACGAATGAGCAAGACAAGTATATTGCGATTACAAAAATTGGCTTAACAAAATCAGAAATGATACGTTCAGCTACCATTCAGCTTGCTATCTTATTTTTTGTGCCATATATAATGGCTTCCATCCATACACTGTTTGCTGCAAAAATGTTACAAGAAGTAATCAAGATATCCTTATTTGCTGAAGTTATAGTTGTTCTTACGATTTTTGGAACGATTGAAATTCTCTTTTTCCTATTAATTCGTTCACTCTATATTCAAAAACTATCGCAGCATATTAAACTATAAGAAAAGATAAGCATAGTTAGAAAGGTGATATATATGGATGAAGTACTACACATTAAAAATGTATCGAAAGTATATGAGGGAAAAGTTCCTCATACTGCTCTAAAAAATATTAACTTGCATGTGGATAAAGGCGAATTTGTTGCCATTATGGGTCCGTCGGGGAGCGGCAAATCCACTTTATTAAATGTCATTTCGACAATTGATTCTCCTACATCAGGAGAGGTCTTTATTAATGGAAAACAACCGCATACGTTTCGTAATGAAAAATTAGCTGTGTTTCGCCGGCAAGAGTTAGGATTTGTGTTTCAAAGCTTTAATTTATTAGATACGTTAACAATTGGGGAAAACATCGTTTTGCCCTTAACATTAGATAATGTCCCTCTTTCTGAAATGGATGAAAAGCTAGATACGGTTTCAAATAAACTCGGAATTGATCACATTTTAAATAAACGAATTTTTGAAGTTTCCGGAGGACAAGCACAGCGTACGGCAGTGGCCCGGGCTGTTATTCATCAGCCATCTCTACTGCTTGCTGACGAACCAACAGGAAACTTAGATTCTAAAGCAGCTATCGATGTAATGGAGCTATTTACGAAGTTAAATAAAGAGGAACAAGCTACCATTTTAGTGGTGACACACGATCCGTTTGCAGCTAGTTATTGCAATCGTGTTATTTTTATTAAAGATGGTGAACTTTACAATGAACTGCACCGCGGTCTACGTCGTGAAAAGTTCTATCAAGAAATATTAGATGTATTAGCATTGCTAGGAGGAAGACGTGGATGAAGTTTTGGCAATTTGCTTTAAGAAATGTCGTCCGCAATTCAAGAGCTTATTTTGCTTATTTTCTAAGCAGTTCTTTTTCCATTACAGTCTTCTTTTCATTTGCTGTGTACCGATATCATCCGCGCCTGCAAAATATACAAGACTATAAAGATACCGGACCTCTTATGAATTTAGTTGGCTTTACCCAATTTGTAATTGTAATGTTTTCTTTTTTCTTTTTGTTGTACTCTATCGGAACATTTTTAAAAGTACGCAATAAGCAGTTTGGCATTTTAACGATTTTAGGTATTTCAAACAAACAACTGAAACGACTTATTTTTTTAGAAAATATGATGATTGGATTGCTTTCTATTTTTATAGGCATTCAAATTGGCCTTGTATTTTCTAACTTTTTCTTATTAATCACCTCAAAAATTTCAGGTGCTAATGGCCTTTATTTATATTGGCCATCAAAAGCAATTTGGACAACTGTAACGACATTTCTCATACTTTTTATTATTGTATCAGTCTTTACACCTACTTTAATTCGAACACGGAAAGTAGTTCGTCTTCTAAAAGGAGGAACTCGTACAAAGAAGGAGAAACGGCCTTCCATTGTCATTTCAATTTTTAGTTTACTGTGTATACTTTCAGGTTATATTTTTGCTGCTTACCCACAAAGTTATATAACAGAAAAAAGCTTAACAAATGGAAGTGGTCTACTCATCATTTTAACCATTATTCCTCTTGTTATAGTTGGGACATATTTTTTCTTTTCACAAGCTAGTTTCCTGTTCATTTGGATATTAAAAAAGAGACGACGCTTTTATATGAAGAAAACAAATATGCTTTGGATATCTGATTTGGCATCACGAGTTCGTGTTAATATTAATATGCTTTTCATTGTAACCGTGTTATCTGCAATTGCTTTTACCATTATTACACCATTATACGCCCTTAATAAAAACACAAAGGCTTCTATAATTGAAACATTTCCTTTTCCATTTACTTATGAATCTGACGAAGGAAATCCATTTGAAACGAAGCATATTACAACACTAGAAAATGAATTAATGAACGGCAAATTTACATATCAAAAGCATACATCGGTTGTATATAAAGATACGGCAGCTAACGAAGATATTTGGATTATGAAGCAAAGCGACTATAATATTCTTGCTAAATTTCTAAATCGTTCCCAAATTCAACTAGCTAACAACGAAGCATATATT
This sequence comes from Bacillus sp. CGMCC 1.60114, assembly GCF_042676365.1. Taxonomy (NCBI): domain Bacteria; kingdom Bacillati; phylum Bacillota; class Bacilli; order Caryophanales; family Bacillaceae; genus Bacillus; species Bacillus sp. CGMCC 1.60114. The sequence goes on along the minus strand of NZ_JBHTHG010000108.1, from coordinate 50,815 downwards.
ATTCCAAAATATTCGCCTGTAACATTAGAATTGCTAACAAATCCTTTTCTTAAGCAAGAAAATATTACGTTACAATCTAATAAAAAACAATTTCACATAAAAGAAATAGCAAACAAGCCAATTATACCGCAGCATGCTTGGGTATATCTTATCGTACTGTCAGATGAGGCTGTAGACAACGAAATTCCACACCTCGAACCAATTACGCTTTATAATTTCCAAGTGGATAATTGGGAAAATACTCTTCCGCTCACAAAGCGCATTTTACGTATGACCACTGCCGATGCACATAGTTTACATCCAAATCAGCAAGAAATGAATGATAAGAAAACTCCTTTTGCTATTTATACAGCTAGCGATGAATTATATGCAACGAAGCGATGGAATGTTGCTTATCTCTTCACCGGTACATTTCTTGGCATTATTTTCTTTATCGGAGCAGGAAGCGTTCTGTACTTCCGTATGTATACTGATTTAACGAGAGAAGCAGAAAAATATAAGACGATTACAAAAATCGGATTAACAAAATCTGAAATGATACGCTCGGCAACAATTCAATTAGCAATACTATTTTTCGTTCCTTATATTATTGCTTCTATCCATACAATATTTGCAATTAAATTTATACAGAGTACACTCTCTTTCTCTTTAACAAAAGAAGCCATGTTAGTATTAAGCCTCTTTGGAATAATCGAAATCATTTCCTTTTTCCTAATTCGCTCATTTTACATTCAAAAATTATCACAACATATTAAACTGTGAATACAATAGCCTTGTGCAATGCACAAGGCTATTTTCAATAGTTTTTAACTTATTAGCAACCAAAACCGCCATAACCACCATAGCCACCGTAGCCAAAGCCGCCGCCAAAGCCACCGCCGCCACAGAAGCAGCTAGCACCAATGATGATTAATAAAATAAACAATACGATTAAAAGCGCAAATCCACTACCGTGACGATGATGCCCATGCACATGTCCATCACAACTACTATCACCCATTACTCTATTCCTCCTTTAATAAAAATCCTCTTCATTTATAGGATCCTTTCAATTGGATTCCATTTATCCTATGTTTGGAACGGAAATAAGAAGCTTGTTCTTTTTAAAAACAGGCTTGTTTCCAAACGAGATTGATTTTCTAATCTATCCTGCATAAAGTGAAACTTCCATCAGTGCTTTTTTCATCCCCCACCTATCTTACCCGCCTTTGAGGCGAGGTCTTACTGCCCGTTAATACAGGATAAAATGCAAAAAAGCTAATCATCTACTTATATCCTGTAAATGATTAGCTTTCTACTCTTTTAAAAAGCAATATATTTATTTTGTTTTTAATTGTTTCAACAGCTCTTTAATTTCCGTTAATTCGCTTTCTATATGGTGTAATCGGCTTTGCATATTATCAATCTCTTGCTCTGCTTTATAATTGATTGCAAAGTCAATAACGGATTCATGTTTGTCACGCGCAGCTTGACGGTTTTGACTCATCATAATAACAGGAGCTTGAAATGCTGCTATAAAAGATAAACATAAGTTCAATAAAATGAATGGCGGCGCATCAAAGTGGGCTCCTTTTGTTATAGATAAGCTATTCCAAATAATCCATCCAACAAGAAAACATGCAAACCAGATGATGAATCGCCAACTACCTCCAAACTGTGCAATTTTATCAGCTATTCGGTCTGCCCACTTTGTTCGTTGTGTGTATGCACTATCAAGTTGGTGAAGTATTTCTGACTCGTAGCGATCTACAAGTCGGTCAATACGTGTTAAGCTTTCTTGATTTAAGTCAATATCAAAACCTTGGATTTTCGTAGCTTCTTGTTTTTGTCCTTTAATTTGCTTCCAGATTTTTTGTACCATTGTACAAACCTCCTCTCTTATAGAGGAAGTCATCTTTCCAAAGTTTATATAAAGCGGCAACTCTTTTTACGCAGTAATCCGCTTCGGATATTCAGTTGTATGACTTCCTCTGACGCCGGCGTCCGGCTCTCCTATGCTTGGATTACTCATAAAACAGTTCCACCTCACTTTTTTTTCTTAAAATCCTTTATCATTATATGCTATCGTATTCCTTATGACTATGCGATTGTTGAGAAAATACACTTCATTATCTTACATTTTTATATAAAAATGTATCCCGCTATTTGCGAGCAGTAGGCCCCTACCTCAAAATTAAAAGAAAAGGGAGGAAGATAGGCTTGGCATGTGCCCGGTTGGGCAAAACTTCCATCATTTTAGGATGAAGCTCCCCCAATGATGGAAGTTTCACTTTATACTAGCATTTCATTAACATAACCCAGGTCATAAGTCGTTTATAATAACTTCAATCTTGCTTTGTATGAGTATCCTTAGCATTCAATAAATGAAGCATACATTGATGATAATCTGTTATTAACATACTTAACTTCTCTTTATGCCTATCTTTTAGATGTCTACCTAATTTCCAAGGTACTTTTTCTTTAGATTTTGGGTCTTCCGTAGAATCTGCTTGCTGTAGTTCTTTAAACTGCATATTATCTTTGTTCATTATTAAAATTCTCCCTTATTATAAAATTCAAATGAACAAATTCTAATGTTACTGTATTCAAAACAGCTCAATTCACACCTTTTGTAATATTTTTTGATAGGGTACTTATATAATTTTTTCTTTTACAAAAATTTAAGAAGTGAAATCCCTTCCATATATCATATGCATGTATGTTTTACATAGTTATCAAAAGTAAATGAAAAAGCTCATCCCTTACATACAAAGGAGAGCCTTTTTCTCTTTCAAGATCTTTATGCTTAATGCTTTATCCCGCTATTCGCAGGCAGTAAGATCCCCACTGATGGAAGTTTCACTTTATATACGCTGCGCAAACAATTTTCCTTCTCGTAAAATATGACGCTTCAGTTCGCTATTCGACAATGTATTCAAATGAACAATATCTACTTTCCCTGCTCCGTCCAGCTCTTCCATCAATTGAAACCAAAGCCATTGAAACTCACCTGCTGAAATATGTGTTGTCTCAATAGCTATATCATAATCAGAGGAAGATGTTGCTTCTTTTCTTGCATGAGATCCGAAGATGTACGCCACTTTTACAAATGGTGTTTCCAATAAACGATTTTGTATATGACGCAGCACCTTTTCATGCTTTTGCATATGCTCACCTCTCACATACAATGCATTGTTTCGTTATCTCTTCTAGTCTTGCCCTCTTTATGTCATAGCCAAACCCAGCTTGCTGCGGAATAACAATTTTTCCATTTTGCAGCGTTACTTCTGGCGAGATAATATCCTGCTCCCAATGCCTGTTCGAGGCTGAAATATCGCCTGGAATTGTGAAGTTTGGAAGAGATGCGAGCGCAATATTTTGTGCACGTGAAATTCCCATTTCTACCATACCTCCGCACCAAACAGGAACACTGTGCTGCTGACAATAATCATGAATGCGAATCGATTCTGTTAATCCGCCCACTCGTCCAGGTTTTATGTTAATGATACGGCAGCTTCCAAGTGTAATCGCCACTCTTGCATCTTCTAAGCAATGAATACTTTCATCTAAACAAATCGGTGTTTCCATTTGCTTTTGCAAACGGGCATGATCAAGAAAATCGTTATCTGCTAGCGGCTGTTCGATCATCATTAAATCAAACTCATCCAATCGCTGTAATTGCTTCATATCATCTAACGTATACGCAGAATTCGCATCTACCATTAATGGAATAGTAGGAAACACTCTTCGTATTTCATGAAGCATCGCATAATCATTATCTGGTTTAATTTTCACTTTAAAACGTTTATACCCTTCCTCAGCGTATGCTTCAATACGTTTTAGCATATTAGGAATTGTATCAAGGCCAATGACAACACCAACCTCGATCTCTCGTTTTACACCGCCAAGCAGCGCAGCAAGTGATTGATTCTCACGCTTTGCATACAAATCCCATAATGCACCCTCTATTCCTGCTTTCGCCATATTATTACGTTTTATATGCTGAAAAAGAGATGTGACATCAGCAGGGTGTGATAGCTTCTGTTCAAGTAGCACTGGCAACAAAAAGTCTTGCAGCATATGAAATGCTGTTACAACTGTTTCTTCTGTATACCATGGCTCGGAAAAAGCAACCACTTCTCCCCATCCGTTTCGTCCTTCTTCATCTATTAGTTCAATTACAATACTTTCACGTTTTTCATACGTTCCGTAACTTGCTGAAAATGGAATAACAAGCGGCATTTCTGTTACATAAAGTATTGCCTTTGTAATATGCATTTACATTTCCTCCAACAGTTGACGCAATTCGCGGCGCAGTAATTTCTTTGAAGCATTGCGCGGCAGTTCAGAAAGAAAATGAATGCCTTTTGGCACTTTATACCGTGCAAGTTTATCTTCACAAAAAGCGAGCAGTTCTTCTGCTGTTATCTCTTCTGATTTTACAACGAACGCCACAGGAACTTGTCCCCATCTCTCATCATTTGCTCCAACTATTCCTACTTCCAAAACAGCGGAATGTGCAAGCAATACTTCCTCAATTTGTGCTGGATATATGTTCTCTCCGCCAGAAATGATTAAATCGCTGCGGCGATCTAGCACATAAAGAAAGCCATCTTCATCGAAATAACCAATATCACCAGTATGCAGCCATCCATCTTGAATACTCTCTCTCGTTGCCTCTTCACGCTTAAAGTAACCGCCTGTTACATTCGGTCCCTTCACAACAATTTCGCCGGCAGTTCCTACCGCGGCTTCCCTTCCATCTTGTTCAATGCGAAGCTGACATGGAAATAATGGTTTTCCAGCCGAGCCAACTTTCGTTAACATATAATCAGCAGCCAATGTACAAACTTGCGAAGATGTTTCTGTCATACCGTAGGTTTGATACACTGGGATTTCTTTTGCAACGCACGTTTCTAACAAAGGCCTTGGAGCTGGCCCCCCGCCAAGTAATACGCACCGAAGAGACTGTGGATATGTCCCCTCTTGGAGCCTTTCTAATAAATCTGTAAGCATTTTAGATACGACTGAAATCATCGTTACTCCTCTTGTTTGCAGCGCTTCATGAATAAAATCCGGATTATACTTTGGAACAAGTAACACCCTCATACCGTACATAATATTCTTCATTAAAAGCGATAACCCGCCTACATGGAAAAGCGGCAAACACGCTAACCAACAATCATCATCACGAAGACCTAAATTGAGTGAAGAACCAACTGCACTCCACCAATGATTTCCGTACGTAAGCATCACGCCTTTTGGCTTTCCTGTTGTACCTGACGTATAAATAATTGTCATTGTATCTTCCAAAGCAAATTCATTCTGCACAGTTGCTGTTTGTTTTGGCAACGCTGCAACTTCTGTAAATAAGTATACGGGTACTCGCTCTCCCTCGAAATCTTCATCCGTAAGCAAACAAGAAACTTCTGCATCCTCCATTTGCCAAAGTAGCTCTTCTCTTGAAAGACGTGTATTCAGTAAAACGGCTACTGCCCCCATATAAGAAAGGGCATGAATCGTTATTACCATCTCCATACTATTTTTCATCAGAACAGCCACTTTTGTACCTTTTTGCACTTGTAAATAAGCAAGATGTTCGCAAAGTGAAAGAACTTTCTCATGAAGCTGCAAAAACGTATATGTACTCTCTTTCATCTCAATTGCAGTGCGCTCTGGTGTTAAAAACGCACGTTGCATAAGCCAATTGGGCATTCTCTCCATATCATATTCTCCTTTCACAGAATAGAAGACTAACATAGCTTCTTTTACTTCTGACCTATTTCTTTACTTGTAACTCGTGTTACTTTATTTCCATCTTATCTATCTCTAGCACCTATAGCAAATCTTTGCATATCAATGAACATAAAAAAGATGGCTGCAGTATAATACTAGAGCCATCTTCTCTATAATTAAAACTCTCAAAAATGTACGATTGAATAAATACGTTCAATATTTTATTTCCATTAGTAATAATGCCACATTACTATCAAACTAAATTGAACTACTCTCACCTAAAATCCTCGCTTCTCTCTGAATCTTGAGTTAAAAGTCTTACTGACCATTAATGCGGGATGCATGTATAAAATTGTCGAAAAAACAAAAAAATTCAGTTTTTTTGTTGTTTTTTTATAATTTTACTGTTATTATAAAAATAATCATATAGATGTTGGGAATGTTGCTCCTAAAATAGACTGAATTTTCAGACCTCTATACCGACATTGTGTGATTGTATACTCCCTCCCCGTTTTGTTTTATGCCCGACAAAAAGAACCTTTTTAAGGTTCTTTTTGTAATTAGATTAAAAAAGCAAATTCTAAAATGATTTCTATTGATGAAATAAAGTGAAACTTCCACCAATCGGGCTTATACGGGCAGTTATCCCTCACCTATCTCTTTATCAATTCTATTTGCGTACATGTTTTCATTTTACTAATCTATTTCGCAATCCTTATATGTTATCGGTATCCATACCTCTTCTTTTGCGTTTACATCGTCTGGACGATAATGATCATCCATAATTTCAAAATGCTCCCTGACGTCTAAACTATATTTGGAATTCGGTAACCATTCTTGAAAAATATATTGGAATGTGCTCATATCAGATGCCGTTCCTTGATGGATAAAAACAGCATATAAGCCGCCTGTTAAAGTATGCGTGGACAATTCCGAAGAAGTCTCCGTTTCAAAATCTTCAACTTCAACAGCAGCCCACTTTTCATAAGCATAGTTTATATCATTCATATTTAAAGGAGTATTTAGCACCTTTACAGAAAGGAAACAAGTATTACTTCTATGAGGAATACGATTTCTTAATGGCATAAATGTTTTCCATATTTCTCTTGTGACTTCGGGATCTGTTGCAAAAGTTGTTTCTCTCTTAATCCCAACAATTTTTTTTGCTGGAATGTTTACTATTTTAGGTTCCATTCTTTTAGTTCCTCTCCTCATTAATATTCAACATGAATCACTTCAGTTTAAATTCGAAATTCTATATATGATATTCATAAAGTAGTTTTATATATTTCTAATTAAAACGGTTACTGGTACTCAACCACCTGTACTTCCCATATAAATAATTGAAATACACTATGTATAGAGGTGAGATTATGAATTCTTCTTCGTTTTACTCTATTGTGATCATAGTTGCTGCGTTGGTCTTATGGCGTAGAACTAGGGCAATGTATCGTCCGATTAAAGGAAACGGCACCCGTCTTCTCTTACCCATATTATTTCTACTATTACCTAGTGTTTTCATAATCCTGAATCCAAATGTACATGCCGCTGCCTGGGAATGGATTTGTGCAGCTATCTTTGGGTTCCTTTTGTCAATTCCACTTATTTGGGCCACTAACTATGAACTCCGATCCGATCAGCATATTTATGCTGTAAGAAACAAGAGCTTTATCATTGCCTTTCTCATCGTATTTATTATCCGATTTTTACTTCGTGATTATTTAAAATGGCTAGGTCCAGAGACAGAGGCATCACTATTTATAACTGTAGCGCTGGGATATATCTTACCTTGGAGGATTATTTCTTTCATCAAATTTCGTCAACTATACAAAAGTCGAATCCGAACTAACGACAACATTGACTTCCGATAACATTGATTATGTGAATGGAAAGTTCCTTCAGCTCTTCTGAAGGAACTTTTAAAGGTTTTGTGATACATTGATTTTATGTTAACAAAAGGTGCTTTCATATACAGAAAACACCTTTTTAGTCTACAACTATTTATTAGTAGTCTGATACTTTTTCCTATAGTCTAAAACATTTTTTAACAGAACACCAGAGCCATCTTCTCTACTTTGCATTTACTGGAACGGAATTAAGAGAATATCTTGAATAGCCCCTATCGCTTCATCCCTCACTGATGGTTAGTTGAACCAATCGGGCGCATGCCAGCAGTTATCCCTTACCCATCCCCCGGCTTAGCTGGGTACGCAACAAAAAGAAGCTAATCGACTATATAGTAGAAGATTAGCTTCTTTTCTTTAAATGGACTTTTTTAGTGCCATTAGATTTATAGGATTCCTTTGTTATTTTGGCCTTATTAACATGGTAACTATAGTTTCATAGATAAACTAAGAATAGAGCAAGAGGAGCATTTTTTAATATTCAATATTGAATTAACCCTTTTTACTTTTTCTAATAAACACAAAATATAGCAATAACATTGATATTAGGCCTATTCCACCACCTAATACACCTTCATATTCTTTCAGGTATATACAAAGAAATATAGCAACAATAAAACCTGGTATTCCCAAGATAACGATCCATTTCCCTAGAAACTCTGCTACTTTATATAGGATTACAAAGATAAACATAATCCCGACAATGATAGGTGCTATTATACTTTCAAAAAAACCTTTTTCTGTTTTTACAGTTTTGGAATCTTTATTCAAGGCATTACATTCCTCTCTCTACAGGTTAACTCATGAATAATGTTTTCACTCTATCTTCAAAAATTGTATTAGATAATTGAGATAAACTAAATGTATCGTGATTGTCTAGTTAGGATAATGTCCATTGTATATGTACTGATTCAATAGTAAAGAAACCCTTATTAGAAATGACTTCTCCATTTTCCACATTTAAAGATAAAAAAACGAGCGAATCTCTAAATCTAGTTTCGACATGTTAGTGGTTTGTATTCCGACTAAATTTCGTTATCTACTTTTAGATTTATATTTTTTATTTTTCTTTCGGTATCTTTGAATTTTTCTTTGATGTTCCTCCCACGATATGTTAAAGGAAGGAAATTTAAATCTACAATACACTAATAGCTGAAACTCCGCTGCACCGATGGCTATCGTATACATTAAAAAAGTCCCTATTATATATCCAAAGAAAGTATCAAACGCGTAATCATTATGAAAATAAATCAAAATAAGAAGAATTAGTGCGTATATTGCAGCCCACTTCATCGTAGTTCCTTTTGTATTACTAAAAAATGAAGCGAATCTTTCATCCATGCTAAACGCACCTTCACTTGCTTGTTTAAACGTATCAATCGTTGTCACAATATGAACAATCACTGCTCCCAAAAATAAGAAACCTACATATACTAATGTAATTCGGTCAATTGAATAATCAGACATTCCGGGAAGAATCAGAGCCGTGAATAATATCGTACCTAATTGAAATGCATATAATAATACGACAAGCGTTTGTAACTTTTGAAATTTAAAACGAGCTCTTGGAAATGAATATAGAATTAAAAAAATTATTTGCAAGCTATATAGCACAAGTTCAATCTTAACGATTGTTTTCTCAAAGAAAGTAGTATAATAATCCCAACCAAACGTTACTAAAGTACCAATGAGAAAAAACATCATTACCGAAACAAACACTATTGTTCCTATCATAAATCCTAAAGCACCTTCAGGACTTAAACGACTTCTACATGTCATTCTAAATTCATCTAAATCTTCCTCTTGTATTTTCCACATCTAATTGTCCCACCTTTGACTACATTCTCTTAAATCATGTAGATTAAAAATAAAAACCTCCTCATTTTAACGAAAAGGGAAGGTTTTCTTACTGTTATACGTTCTTATCATATTCAAGACTATCTCTCTTGGAGTAACTCATTATGTTTTGACATTTGATTACATAACTTTTTAAATTCTAGCATCCACTCTGATATTTTTTCTATCTCTTGATCAGTGGATTTTTTCTTATATAAAAAACAATTACTTTAATATCAGAAAACGATAAGCCCCTTTCTCCATATAGACAGAGGAAGGCTTATGGTTATTATTCCTTCGTTTCAGCTAACTGGTCTTCCTGTTCTGTTTTCTTTTTTTCAATTACCTTTTCAACAAACTCATTACGCCATATTTTAAATTTAGCTGCAAATTGACCTTCAATTTTGTTGCGGTATCCTTCAAATTGGACTTGTACAATATCTGAATGGTTAAAGAGTTTATATGTTTCTCCCGTCAAACCTACTGGATGTAACACTCCTCCATAATCGTAGAATGTTGTATCGTCCAATAATACACCTCTTGTTGTAATAACATAATCTGCATCTTTATCAGAACTTAATCTTACTACACTTCCTAATGGTAACACCGTCTCCATATAATCTTTCATATTAATTAACCGTCCCTTTTAATGCGTTAATTTTCTCTTCTATCCTTTGCCGTTTTCTTTCTAACTGACGAATCCGATCCATGAATGCATCTCGTGTTTTCCCATTCATATGTGTATCAATACTGCTCTCTAAACTTCGAATATCTGCTGTTAAAGAAGCTGCCGCCTTTTCAAGTTGTTTAACTACATTCAATATTTGATCCCGTCCACCGTTATCTGAAAATGTACTATGAACTCTACTCATAATTAAATGTAAATTCATTATGATTCTCCTTACTTCTATAATCTACCAATATACAAAAATTCCAGTTACATATTACTAATACGTTACCATACTTAATTCTTCATCTTTTGCCATCATGGAAACAACCGCAGATGAAACATCTTCATTTAATTGCTTGAGATCTTTTGAGAGTTCTTTCACATCTTTAGAAATTTCGCCTAACAAGGAACGATCGATTCCTTTTCTACTATCAGCCATAAAGAGATTCAATAATGACTGACGATGGTTTCTTATATGTTCTCCAACGATTGCAGTGACATTTGTATCAATGACAAAATCACCGTGAAACATTTCTAAAATATCGTCTACAAGAGAGGATGCTACTTCTTTGGCAATCGTCATGATTTCACCTGGTGATAAATACACCATGATACATCCTACTAAAAAATCTACTGCTGCATTGAATACTGCTTCTAATACCTCTAGTACCTTTTCTTTACATGTAGCTAAAGATTTTTCAATCCAGTCTATTGCTGCATCAATTGTACTTTTAATTTCTATACTAGCTGCCATACTAAATTTAATAGCTTCTATTGTAATTTGGGATTTTATTCCTTCATACTTTTTATTTAATCTTGAAATACCTTCTTCTACTTTGGCTTTTATCTTCTTATATTCTATTCCAGTTTGTACAAAATCCGAATACACCAATAAAGTCCCTATTGGTAAAGCACCTATTATAAGATTTACTACTTCGCCTCCCACGCTTTCCTCTACCAAAGAAACCTTTCTTTTAAATACATCATGTATAGTTCCTGTATAAAGAGCTCCTGTCGATTTGGAAAGCTCTAGGAATCCAGGAATCACATCCCATCCCGTATCATTATCACTTGCTAGTTTATCAATCCATATTAAATGACCATTTTTATCATAGTCTTCCGCTTTAAAAGCGTAAGAATGACCTGCTTGGTTCGGAATTTTATACATTCTTCCAGGAAGAGTAAAATCAGCCGCTTTTATTCCAATATGTAAGGGATCATTTTCATTAATAATATTCCGAACGTTTTTCATATTAAATCCGTCACCATATTTTTCTACATCTCGGTTCAACACAGGTGCTGGATTCAGAGCTAAAACATCAATATCATCTTTTTGATGTCTCAATGCCACTGTATTTGCTATACCACCACCTAACGAATGGCCTGTTATGCTAATTTTTTTACCCTTATTTTCGTTCTTAACTTTCTCATAAAATGCATCACCTTGATCGTACTGCTTTACCGTAAAATCATGTTCCCAAATGTTACCGAATGCTATTTTATTTGCATTCATTATATTGTGACCACCAATTTCGGCATCTATTACTGCATCCGTTCCATCTTCTGTTCCTACATATGATATTACAATTTCTCCTGTTTTCTTATCTTCAAAAGCATATGCTGCAAATCCTGTCTCTTTATCTACTTCATGATATCCAAGCTTTGCATTAAAATTTGCTTCTAATTTCTCTTCATTTTTTTCGTTTGATTGGTTATAAGGATATTCCCCCTTGTTAAAAGCATAGATATCCTTACCCGCTAGCTCCAACTTTCCCCAATCAGAAGCTACCTGTAACTTTTTATTATTTTCCATATCATTACTCATATGACCTCATCTCCTTTCCTGATCATTTATTATTTTTATACCGTGCTTTATAATCTACATATTCTTTTTTTGCATCTTGATTATTACCTTTTTGGCTATTAAAGTACGTGTGTATCTGTAAAGCATATTCTACTAACTTTCCCTCTTCATTCTTTTTCTTGTAGTCTATATTAATACTGACTTCCAGTATCTGCATTGGCCCTTTTGCGGAGTCAAAATGAATTACAATTGTCGATCCATCATATTGGTCATATTGTATTTTTAGCTTGTCATTAATAATATTTTGAAATTCTGATTCAGTTAGGCTATATCCAACTGTATTAGGCTGATCAAATTTTTTTGTGTCATCGCCTGGCTTCATCTTTAATTTCCCTATTCCTTTTAAACGATCCACAATTAGGTTAACGTAAGAAACATCAAGATTAGAATTCGGACTTTGTACCAGCCCATTTTTATACATAATATTTGTACTATAAACGACTTCTTCCTTATAATTTTTATTTGTCCATTTTTCTTTTTTATTATCTATATCAGTAGTAATTTCTTGTGTTGTATCTCCATATAAGCTTTTATCTTTCGTATTATATATACCTTCCGTAGTTTGGTAGATTGTTTTACTGTGCCTTCCATCTTCTTTTTCCTCGTAGGTACTATATATACCTCTTTGTTTCACATACGCATACCCATCATCACTCGCAGACATAACCTTAGCCATATCCCCTTCATCCAAAGCCTTTACAAACGTTTCATAGTTAATCTTCGTTTCTCCTAAACCACATCCACCCAATAAAGCCGCTACTATCGTCATAATAATCATCCCCTTAACTTTCTTCTTCATTTTCATACCGTCACCTCATTCGTTACTCTTGGCATTTTAAGTTTGATTATGCTTCCTTTTACATAATAGTACACTTCATCTTTTCCTAATGTTGGTTCGTTACTTATATACTTGATGTTGAAAATGCTTTGGTCGTTTAAAGCCATTGCGATGATTCCTGCTGTTAATTTACTTCGCATCTTCATTGGCAATGCATCTCTATTTCGATCGATATAGTCGTGATGTCCAGCCAAGATAAAATAAATACCTACTGTACGAGATAAATCTATTAAAGTTGTAGCTTCGTCTTCTTCAATATAAACAAGTCGATTCAATTCTTCGACGTTCGCTATGATAATGAGTTGTTTCGTAAATGTTGGTACTTCTCTACCTTCTTGTCTTGCTTGTGATAGTTCATTAGAACGCTCACGAATAATCTCCATCCAATGCTTGAGATGCATATTTGTATCATTCTCTCCTACAACGTAATGAGTTACATCCTCTTTATATTCAACAAAGCTGTAGTCGGCTGTATCTACTAACGTTACACTTTCAAAATAGTCTTTATTAATTTGAGAAACGATACTTGATACGACTTGTTGTCTTATACTATCGTCTACACCATACACCATTAAATGATCATTTAACGCACTATCATGAGCAACAACTTCTACTTCTTTAAAGTCAAGACCAATTGGTATTTGTCCAGATTGTAATGCCTGTTTCACCTGTTTATGATTACGGTATGTCATTAAGTCAATTACTTCTGGCATCATTGGAATTGCTTTTGGACGATCTCCTTGCCATGCTTCATCCATTTCATGTGCTTCTTGTTGTAACAACTGAATTTGTTGCAATTCGTCTTCTGCTGTTGTCGGTAATGCAGTTTGGAATAATGTAGGATTTTCTAGTTTTATCAGTGCACGGCCTGTAATTTCTTCTACTTTAATATCAGATCGTCCTACAATACTTGTTACTTCACTATGATCAATCATGTACAGACAAGGTTGTAACTTAATATTGTTGTATAGTTGAATGCGCAGTGCACTTTGTCTTCCAGCACTAATCAACGCATGAATTCCTACACTTGCACCTTCTCTGACAATTTGCATCATGAGCATTTCAAAGTCTTCATAAAATCGAGCTTCTCTCACTGCATCATAATTATCAATTGTAACAATAATATTTGGCATTTCTTTTCCACTAGCTTTTTCATACATCTCTAAGCTGGCTACATCATATTGACTTAACAAGCGTTTACGATTTTTCATTTCTTGCTGTAATCGCTCAACTAGTTTCAAGCATTTTTCTGTTTCATCAATTGTCACCGTATCCGCCACATGAGGTAATCCTTTTAATGGCAAGAGACCATTTGTACCAAGATCGATTAAATACACATGCAAATGCTCTGGACTATGCTGACGCGCCACATCCATAATGACTGATTGCAAGAAAGTTGATTTTCCATAGCCTGGACTTGAGAAGACTGCAACGTGACCGTCTTTGCTGATGTCTAATGTGAGCGGTGTTTGCGCTTGTAGTTCAGGCTGATCTAGTAAACCAACTGTTGCTTGTAACGGTTTCTTTTCCTGTTTCCACGCTTCTTTAAAGTTCACTGGATGTAAGTCTTGCAGGAATACTTTCTCCGGAAGCGGCGGTAACCACGGTCTTGGTAATGCTTCAATTTGTTTTTCTTCTGCGTAATCATGGATATAATCAATTACTGCATCGAGTTCTGTCGGTACAGTAGCGATGTCTTTACTGCTGCTAAGTCCACTCAAATCCTCACTCAAAATCTCATACTGTCCTAAATCATTAATCGCATAAATTGTTGCATCTAAATGCTCTTGATCATCTTTGTTCTCTATGTAATCAGCGCCGCTCCATGCGGATTGGAATAATTCATAGATTTCGTTATTTCCGACTTGTAAGTAAGCTCGTCCTGGCAGCGTGATTTCTGCGGCGTCTGGTGTTTTTAAAATTTCGTTACTGTCGGATGTGTTTTGTACTTTTAGTGCTAATTTAAATTTCGAGTTACTCCAAATTTGATCGTCGACAACCCCGCTTGGTTTTTGCGTTGCGAGAATTAAGTGAATTCCTAGAGAACGACCGATACGCGCTGTTGATACTAACTCTTTCATAAAGTCAGGCTGCTCTGCCTTTAACTCTGCGAATTCATCACTAATTAAGAACAAGTGCGGCATTGCTTCTTTTGCTTTTCCCTGTTTGTATAGCTTTTGATACTGGTTAATATGGTTTACATCGTGTTCCCCAAATAAGCGCTGACGCTTTTGTAATTCCGCTTTAATCGATGCTAGTGCACGCATGCTTTGTGCACCGTCTAAGTTCGTAATCGTTCCTAGTAAGTGCGGTAAGTCCTTGAATAAGTTCGCCATTCCGCCGCCCTTATAGTCAATAAGCAAGAATGCTACTTCATACGGATGGAAATTGACCGCAAGAGATAAAATGTATGATTGAATAATCTCTGACTTACCGGAACCTGTCGTACCTGCGATTAATCCGTGTGGTCCATGTGCTTTTTCATGTAAGTTTAGATTTACAATATCTTCTTTACCGCGTAAGCCAAGTGGTACAGCTAACGATTTGTGAGCTGCATTTTTTTCCCATCTTGCTGTAATGTTTAATTCTTGAATTTTCTCTACACCATACATTTCTAAGAAAGTTACACTTTCTGGAATACTATTTTTCAAGTTTTGTAGGTGATTTAACGGCGCTAATGCACGAGATACATCTTCTAAGTTAAAATCTTTCGGAAAATGATCGAGTGCGAATTGACAGTTAACAAGTTCACCTTTTTCTAAGATCATATTCCCTTTTTTCGAATCTCTTATGTCAATGACTGTCTTCACATGTTCTGGTAGACTTTGCATGACATCCTGTACGAAGACAAGTGATACTCCTAATTCCGTTGGGTCTTCATTAAAGAATTCCATTACAATGTGATCTAAGATCAGTTTTTCATCTGTAATGAGTACAACATAGTGCGGGGCAAAATATAATTTTTCATGAGAAGAACCTTTTTCTTCTATTTTCATTTTGCGGTCTTTTAATATTTGATACAGACTGTTTAGTACTTGGTCACGGCTGCGTTCATGGTACACAAAACCACGTACGTTAATATCGCGTACACTTGCATGTGGCAGCCAGCGCATCCAATCCCATTTCTTCTTTTCTTCTTCAGGGAACAATGTAATAAACTGCAAATCATAGTAACTATGAAATAGTGAAGTTTGCATAACTAAAAGTTGCAGTTGTTCTAACACTAAAGAGCGTTGTCCAATATATCCAACTGGTCCATTCATTAAATCGGTCACGACTGGAACATCTTGTAGTGAGAGATATTGTTGTCTTAGTTCACGTGCTGTCTCAATTAATTCATCTTTCTTTTGACTAAATTCTTCTTCATTAAATTGAATTTCAAAACTAGTATTTTCCTGACCTGTTCCAACACGATATGTTAAGAAATCATGATGAAGCATCGTTTTTTCATATATGCGTGAGTTTACCTGCATAGCCATGTTGCGAATTTCTGCAACATCTGGATAATGATAGTGAAGTGCATGACGTTGCTTTTCAGTTTCTTCATACAAATCTTTCGTCTTTTGTTTTAAATACTCCCTATAACTTTTTTCACGCTCTGCAATATCTATTTTGTATTGCTTTACACTTTTAATATAAGATGTGACCGATATAATGACTGTTGCTAAAGTCATCGCTAATGAAGCTAATATATATAAGCCGTTTGACATAAAGATTGCCAATAGTACAGTGACCACAATCATAACAAGGGACGGAGCGATCATTCGCACTAAATGTTCTGTTGGTTTTGATGGTTCACTTGGCGGCTTTGCAATTGTCATTTTATCAACTGGCTCGCGATAAATAATGCGTGGTGAACGATGGTAATCTGGATATTCATCGCGTAAATAACTATCTGCTTCAAGTAAACGAGGTAATGTTGATCGTACCTTGTCTTTGGCTGCTACAAATTGAATATCTTCATGTCCAATTTGAATTATTACACCATCAAAAAATAATTGATCTCCACTTTCTAAAATAGCACTACCTTCTAATTTTTGATGGTTATGAAATACACGTCCTTCGTATACGTTAACTTTGAATGATTCATCTAATGAATCACGAATGAATACGAGGTCTACACCCGTTCCATCAATGGCAATATCATCACCTTCACGTTCACTAAGCGCAACGGAATACTTCGTTGCTATATCATATACAGCAGCCTCTTCAACGTATGTAATCCACATATGGATAGATTTATGATTTTTCAGTTCAATTCTATTCCCCTTGTTAACATGGATCGTTCTATCTTCTATTTTCCATACACGATTCTCAAGGTCCCAATTCATCGTAAGCGATTCTTCTAAATCAAGATTCGTAATTGTATTTGACCGCTCATTCCCAATTGTCACAACGGGACGCTCAGATGGATTTAGGCGGCATTTATATAATTTATCGCCATAGCTCACTGCTAGAAGTTGTTGCTTCATCCTTCTCCACTACTCCTTTGTTAGCTTCTATAGTTAAAAAACACGCGTTCTGTTTCTCTTAAAGATAGTAAAACTCCCACCTAGCTTCTTTTCTTTACGTTTTGAGGTGAGAGTTTTACTATCCATTAGAGCTGGATACATGAAGTAAAAGAAATTTCATTCTTTTAACGTTCTTCGTTTGTTTATTTGTTCGTATTCGATAAATCTTTTTCATTAGATGTATCACTATATTTCTTTTTATACTCATCTAGCTGTTGCTGATATGTTGCTAACTTCTCATCTCGATCTTTCCCCGACAATTTCGGATTATTTTTCACAGCCTCTATTTGTTTAATTAAGCCATACATAATTAATTGTGGATCATCAATACGTTTTGCTATATCTAGAGATTTGTTAAAATCTCCTTTACCGTTATAAATCCAATACAGCAAATAGTTTTCATCACTCTTTAAACTGATGTTCTTCATAATAGATGCTTTTTGCTTTTCCCCTAATTTCTCACCCTTAACATAAGAATATGCCAGCTCATATTTAGAAGCTAAAGGTAGTCCTTCCGTATCTTCATCCTGTAAATTACTGATGACTTGATCATAATCAGTAGCTAGAAAGTTTTTATTCGCTTCTAACAATGTATTTTGATAAGGTACTTTCATAAACATGTAATACGCTAATGGTGCTACTAAAATAACCGTAGCTGCCGCAAAAGAATATGCCATATATTTAAACCTTTTAAAATTTTTCTTAGGAACAATTTGCATATTCTTTTCCGTTTTTATTTGTTCTTTTTCAAAGCTATCTTCAATAAATTGGATTAATTCGTCTAAACTGTTCATACTAACAACATTTTGCTCAAATGTTGTTTCTTTTGCATTTTTCAAGACGCCACTATACAATTCATCATAGCTATATTTCTTAGAAAACAATGCAATAATTAAACATTTATATTGTAATAAGAATTTTTCTTCTGTAATAGGGGCTGGCGGGACAATCTCTCGAATCCCACGATGAACAATAAAAGGTAAATAGTTAGCATCAAATACTAGATTTTCCGGGTGTAAAAAGAACGTTATTCTTCTATGTAAATACTCTTTAAAACGAGCGACATTTCGAAGCAATCGTAATTTTTCATTTCTCTCTAAATCTTTTATATCGTCCCATTTCTTTAGTTTCTTACTAATTTCGTATGAAAAGACAAAGGCATCCTCTGTTTCTTCTACTGCTACCGGAACAAAGATTGCTGACTTCTCCATTAATAAGTCAAATTGACGAAAATCTTTTACTCGAGTTTGTGACTGGGCAAGTTCTAATTTCCAAGTCTCTTTGCCTATTTCAAATCGATAATTCATCGAATCAATCTGAATCGTTTTCTCCACCATGTTCTTCTCCTTTTGATCGTATACACAAATTTCTACATATTAAACTATTTATCCAAGTAGTTATAGTACTTGTAAAATGTCTCCATCAGTTACTTCATAATCTATTAACCGATCATTGTCTGTTAGTAATAACGACTTATTAACAATTTTTATGACATAATGTGACCCATCATGATTTTTGATTTTTAAAGTTTCTATTAAATTCTTCAACAAATATTTAATAGATTGATGATTAGGAATGCGTAAATCATATGTTTTCCCATTCCATCTACTAAAATCTACGGTGACATTAATATGTGTTTGAACAGCCATTCATATTTCTCCTTATACCCCAGTTTTTCGAATAATGGCATAAATACCACTACAAATGAATAGAACTCCACCGATGAGTAGTACCGTTATCGTTGTATTAATTGGTGTTCCCTTTGTGGATTGATCATTATTTGTGTCACTTGCATTCATTTGCACCACATAGTTTTTCTGGAATAAACTTTCTTTTGTATCTTTAATATCATCATTTGTTGTTGTATTGAGAAATAAGGATTCCCTTAATTCTTGCATCTGTTTCTTTTCTTTCTTTTGTTTTTTTGCAATTTCTTTTTCTACTTCTGGATTAAATAATTCTATTTCTGCCTTATCTAATTCCGTTTTTTGTTCCCCTGTATTCGCTTTCTCTGCATCTGTTTGTTCTATTCGTTCTACTTTAAATTCCATTTTCCCATTATCATTGAGGTAGCTCTCTGCCGCGCTCCTCATCGGAAACGCGGCAAAGGAGCCAAGGAAAAGAAATAATGATAAATTAACTAATACTTTCCGTGATTTGATCATCTAACTCTTGTTCCTCTCCTCTTCTTCTATGCCATACAAAGAGATTGATAATAAATCCAAAAATAGCTAGGCCAAAAATAAATCCAAAAATAGCAGGCTCACTATTTTTACCACTTATAAAGTTATTTAAAAATGTTTCAATATACTGAAGTGGTGAGAATTCACGTATTTTTCCAAAGTACGACATTTTCTCTATATTCATTCCTACTGCATTCGTTAAGAACAAATACATACTAAAGAACGTTAATAATACAAACATCCCAATCATTTTTACCTGACGTAATAAGTATGTGGAAATCAGAATTAAAGCAGCCATAATCATTGTAATAGAACCAATCCACATTAAATTACGTGTCTGATCAAATTCTAGTAAATGCCCTGAAACAATACCAATCGTTATTCCTTCTGCAATTGCAATTCCTAAAGTAATTGCAGTAATTGGTACATTTGAAAGCATTGTAGATAATTCTTCTTCAAAATCATCTTTTTGACTGCGTCTTTTCTCTTGATGTGCGATTGCATATGAAGTAAATAAAGCAACAATAAAGCATACCAATACCATTAAGTATGGTATAAACACATCCCCAGCTGTAATCGTACCATCATTTTGCTTCTGAACTGGATTTGCTAAAAATTGATATAAGTTTTCATTTTGACGCTCTCCAACACGGCTATTTGACAGTACTTTCGCAAAGTTTTTGGAGAAATCCTTGTCATCTGATACTTTTTCATTAAAATCATCTAGTAATGTATTCGCCTTCGAAACAATCGTTACACCACTATCTTGAATTCCTTTTGCCTGATTATTAATTTCATCAAACGTTTTATACACGTTATCTGACGCTAATAGATTTCCTTTAGATGCCTCATCTAAAGATTGGCTTTGGGTTAATAATGATTTAAACTCGGAATCTAATGCTAACACAGCTGTTTGTTCACCATCACGATTCGTCGCCACTACTTTTTGTTCATTTATTAATTTCAAGCTATTTTCACGCCATGTTGCTACATCTTTTAAGTAATCGCTTAAAGTCGTATTCATAGTCTTAGCTTGTTCTGTTGTTTGTTTTAATACTTCTGCCAAGTGCTCTGAATTTTTATCTGCATTATCTACTAATTGCATATACGTATCGACTTTTTGTTTTAAATCATTTGTTTCTGCCGTTATTTCAGCAGTAATCTCATTTGCAATAAAGTTTGCCATTACATCTACTATGTTCTGCTTATTTAAAATGTAATAAAGAGAACTTTCTGTCGCTTGATCACTTAATGTTCCCTCTTCTAACTTGGCTGATAAATCTTCAGCTTTCATATCAAAGCCATAATACAATTCATACAAACTTAACAATTGCTGATAAGTTTGCACTGTTTGAACAGAATCTCTAATTAATACCTTCGTCGAATCTGGATATAAATACTCTGCCTTTTGATGTGAGATTCGGTCATTCGTGCGTTCAATTGTTTCTACCTTAGTAGTATCTTTATTAGGCTTATCTGGATTTGTTCCGTCACCTTTATTAGGATCACCTGGATTCGTTCCATCACCTTTATTAGGTTTATCTGGACTCGTTCCATCACCCTTATTAGGATCACCTGGGTTCGTTCCATTACCTTCCGGAGTCGTACCATTGCCCGCGTTAGGATTATTTGCATTTGTATCCGTAGTTTGTTCTGTTTTCGTTACTTTTTGTGTGGTTGCACCTATCGCTTTATTACCGGTTTTTCCTACATTTTCTTTTCCATTAGGATCGGAGGGCTTCCCTGTTTCGGTAGTTGTCTTCTTCTCATACTTATGATCTAAATTCCACTGCCACTTTACTGGGGTAAACACATCTATATTTGCATTTGGATCTAGTAATTTAACATGTATACGAACATCTAAATTTCCTTCTCCTCGCGCTGGTAAAGTAACTGTGCCTTTACTTAAAAATTCTCCTGTATAATCTTGGCCATTAATTAATAATGACTGAAGACCAAACCCACTCGGAATATTTAAAGTGAACGTTTGAGCAGCATCCATCCTCGGCACTTTTTCGACACTGTTAAAGATGACTCCATTTGTTGCAAGACCATCTTTAATGGTTTTTATTGTATTTCCTAAAGAGGTTTGACCTTGACCTTCAGGATTAAATTGATTCTCTGTATTGTACTTTCCAGTAACTTGAATAACATTTTTTAACTCTCGTTTTGTTTCATCCGGTAAAGAAAGCTGATCTATTTCTTCTATATTCACGCTCGGTAAGTGATTAATTAGCTTTTCAATTTTCTTCTTAATTTCATCGTTCGGTTGCTGCATAAGGGTATTTACGTATACCGCTTTTTGATCCCCATCTGAAAGGTCTTTCTGTAACTTCTCACGAGTCGTTGCTTGAATATCCGACTTTAATTTTTCTGTTAAATCTGCATCGTAGCTGCGAATTTTACCATTAATATCTTTTAAGTAGTCTTGAATAGCAGCTGAATCTGATAAAATATTAGCTTCTTTATCTGCACTAGTGAATTGATTAGCTATCGCTTTGTTGGTTGACTCCAAAGTTTCTAGTCTTTTTAATACGTCCTCTGTACTTAAATCACTGTTGAATTGATTGAGCTGGTCGGAGAACTTATTTGCAACTAAGCCATTTTCTCCTTGTGCTTTTTGGAAATTACCAAAACTATTTTGGAAAGCTACATTAGTTTTTAAGGTCCCATCAATATTTTGTTCAAACCCATTCAAGACGCCTTGAAATCCTTTAAATGTATCTATTGAAACTCCTGTATAATCTTGTACTGTTTTAAACTGTTGTGTATAGTTTGCTAAAGGACTATGTATATCAGTCGTATACGCATTGACTTGGGATTGTTCTTTATTAATAATTGCCTGTATATTATCTTGTGCACCTTGTAATTTCCCAATAATGCTAGCAAAATAAACATCTACTATATGCTTATTAAATTCTTCTAAAATAGCAGCTGCAGTATTTTCTGCCTCTGCCTTCAAATCTTTATTACCAGTAGCATTAATTTTGTAACTTATCGTTACTTTTTCTGGCGAATCCGAATTAATAGCAACCGCTTTCTTAGAAAAATCATTTGGAATAACAATCATCATGTTATAGTTATTATTTTTCAAACCATTTTCCGCTATTCCGCGGCTTACCACATACCATTGTTGTTTATCATTTTTACTAATGTTTTTTATAAACTGATCTCCAAAGCTTATTTTCTGTCCTTCAAACATCGTTCCTTGATCTTCGTTTACTACGGCAACTGCCATTTTTTTAGCACTAGTTTCATTCTTTTTTTCAACCTTATGATTTAATGCTAAATAGGAAGTTCCCGTTGCTAGTACAAGAGCTAAAACAATAAACAACAAAATCCTCCATTGAATTTTTTTCACTACTTACCACTCCTGTGAATATGAAATAATTTATCCATTGTTAGAATGCAGCTTATTTTTGTCTTTCAAATGTATAACCTTAAACTGCATCAACATAATTGCAATGGAGAGAATACTTATTATTAAAATTTCAAAGTTAAACCACTTATATATAAATCAGCCATACAACAAAAGTCGCATGGCTCATTTATCAATCTTCTACTATTCAAGCTTTCTTATTTCAAGCCAAAATTACGTGATAACTGCTCATCATGTTCAGCAACAGCTTGTGCAGTTCTGTCTAATTGAACATTAATGTCATGTAATAATCTAGCAAAACTGTCTACTTTCGGTTTTAATTCATTAAATTGTGCATCAAACCCTTGGAAAGCACGGCCTTCCCATTCACCTCTTAATTCATTTTGTAACCCTTCCAACTTGCGTAAAATACTTTCAATTTCTTGAGAGCTTCTACCATATAGAGCTGCTTTAGTTTTGAGTTCTTGAGGACTCATACGAATTTGTCCAGACATAAATATTCCTCCTATCAATCTGCGAAAATTGTAAAATTAACCATCTTAATTTTACCTTTTCTATTATAACAATAATGATAAAATTATGAGAAGGAAAATTTACCTTTTTGTATATAAATATCCAATATTGGTAACATTTATTATTTTTTATATATACATAAATAAATAATAAATTATTATACAGGAATAACTATAAGCTAATACTGATTTTTGGAAACCATGTTAGAAAACTGGCTAAACATACAAAAAAGAGACTTGAGGAATTTTCCTCAAGTCTCTTTTTTTGCTCCCATCTTATCCAACTTAGCCGACGGGTCTAAACAGTCAGCTTCGCTTTCATCACGGGAATCGAGGGAATTGTCCAAAGTCCGGACGGCGTTTTTCTTTAAACGCATCGCGGCCTTCTTTTGCTTCGTCTGTTGTATAGTATAGTAGCGTTGCATCGCCAGCTAGTTGCTGAATACCTGCAAGACCATCTGTGTCTGCATTAAATGCAGCTTTTAAGAAGCGAAGTGCCATTGGGCTGTTTGCTAAAATTTCTTCTGCCCATTTCACAGTTTCTTCTTCTAGCTGTTCTAATGGTACAACTGTGTTAATTAAGCCCATATCAAGTGCTTCTTGCGCGTTGTATTGACGGCATAAGTACCAAATTTCACGAGCTTTCTTATGGCCAACCATACGAGCTAAATAGCCAGCACCGTATCCACCATCAAAGCTACCTACTTTTGGACCAGTTTGGCCAAATACTGCGTTATCTGCTGCGATTGTTAAATCACATACGATGTGCAGAACATGTCCACCACCGATTGCATAACCTGCTACCATTGCGATAACTGGTTTTGGAATTGCACGAATTAAACGTTGTAAGTCTAATACGTTTAGGCGTGGGATTTGGTCTTCCCCAACATATCCGCCATGACCGCGAACCTTTTGGTCACCGCCAGAACAGAACGCACGGCCACCTTCACCTGTTAAAATGATAACGCCAACATTTTGATCATCTCTTGCATGTGCAAAAGCATCGATTAACTCCATTACCGTTTTTGGACGGAATGCATTATGTACTTCAGGACGGTTAATCGAAATTTTTGCGATTCCATTGTATGTGGAGTAAATAATATCTTCGTAATTGCCTTCTTTTACCCATTCAATCGTCATTTTGTCTCTACCTCCTTTTATGTTTTGCAAAAAGCCCCTTACTATTGTATCAAACTTTTGCGGTTGTTCCACATGAATTGCATGGCCTGCTCCAATAATTTGTACAAATTCAGCATGAGGGATATGTTTTTTCATCTTTTTTAAGATGTGAAAGAACTTTTCATCATATTCTCCGCTCATGAGTAAGACTGGCATTTGTAAGTGTTTCAATTCATTCCACCAAGATGGCTGCGTTCCTGTTCCCATGCCTCGCAAGCTATTCGCAAGTCCCTCAGGATTATTAGCTAATCTTTCTTCACGTACAAGAGCCTGCACATGAAGCGGTAACTTTTTTTGCGTGGCAAAGAGCGGAATATTCCCCCACTTTTCAACAAAAGCAGAAACACCTTCTCGTTCAATCTTTTCAGCAAGCTGTTCATCCTTCTGCCTGCGCTCTTCACGTTCTGCTTCCGTTATGAGTCCCGCTGTACAGTTTTCTAACAAAAGAGACAGGGCGCGCTCTGGATACAAACAAGCAAACGTAAGCGCAAGGCGTCCGCCCATAGAATATCCTAACACATGTGCTTTCTCGATTTGCAAATGATCGAGCAATGCAATAAGATGCGCAGCTACCGTTTCGATATTATAATGCCGGATTTCCTTTGGACTTTCTGTTTTACCGTGTCCGATAAGATCCACTACAATTACTTGAAATTGCTCGCTCCATGCAGGAACAAACGAACGCCATGTTTCCATGCTGCCTGTAAAGCCATGAAGGACAAGAAGCGGCTCACCGCTTCCGATTACTTCATATTCATAAGAAACGCCATGTACGTTTACTTTCATTCCCCTTCACCTTGCAATGCGTCTGAAACAACAGCTGTTGCCTCTGCCATAATGTCACGATGAAGCTGCAAATTCTCTTCCCGGTCTGTTTGTATTTCAATCACATGCAGTCCATCTTCTCGTGTGCCTTTGTCCACTTCATTACGAAACGCTTCCCATGTTTTTACGCGCTGGAATGAACCATTATACATCTTGACTACATGTTCATAATCAAGCCCAAGCGGCGTACCAAATAACGCCTCAAAATGTTCTTTCTGCTCATACTGCGGTAAAAATGAGAAAATACCGCCGCCATCATTGTTCACGACAACAATGGTTGCATTTAAATCATGTAGCTTTGCCGCTAACAATCCATTTAAATCATGGTAGAACGATAAATCCCCCACAACTAATACGAGCGGATCGCGAGCTACACTGACCCCAAGCGCTGTCGAAATAATGCCATCAATGCCATTTACACCGCGATTTGCTAGTACTTCAATATTCTTATCATTTGAGAAGAAAAACGTATCCGTATCACGAATTGGCATACTGTTACTTACAAATAAAGTTGCACCATTTGGCAGAATATCTACAAGTTCTGTAATCACTTTTCCTTCAAATGCATGCTCATACGATTCAACTTGGACGAGTTTCTCTTTCGTTAAGGCATTCATTTGTTGCCACATATGAAGCCAGTCATGATTGTTTTGCTGCTCAGCACCATTTACAAGCTGCTCACAAAATTTAGCGTCATTAGCATACACAACTTCTGTAGACATAAACGCCGGATCACGCCAATTTCCAGATTCATCAACAACAATGTGCAATGCCCCCGTTTGCTTTTTCAAATATTGCATAAGCGCTTTGGAAACTGGCATACCGCCGAAGCGGATAATCACATCTGGCTTCCAACGATCGCGAAGTTGTTCATTTCGTAAAAATGTATCATAGCAATCCACAACTGTCTCTTTATCGTGAAGACCGCTGCGAAGACCAGAAAGCGGATCTGCAAGAATTGGATAACCGTATGCTTTTGAAAAAGCCACGACAGCTTCTGCAATATTAGGATGACTATCATCCCCACACACAATAAGCCCCTTTTTCATATGCGAAAGGCGCTCTCGTAAAGATGCTGCATATTCATCCGTCACCGCTGTTTTCCCTTGATGAACGGTTGCTTCGTATTCTCCGCGTCCTTTTTCCCATAAATTTTCTAAAGAGAAATTCGGAATTAACGGCTCGCGAAGCGGAAAGTTTACATGAACAGGTCCTTTCGGCGTTTGTAATGCCGCTGCCACTCCTCGTCCCGCTGTCATCCGTGCATATCGATACATTGGTTCTGCAGCTTCAGGAAGTGCCATTTCAATAAATTGTTTCACAAATGAACCGAACAAATGAAATTGATTCATTGCTTGCGGTGCACCAACATCTCGCAATTCATGCGGACGATCCGCTGTCAGTACAAGAAGCGGGACGCGCGAATGAAATGCTTCACATATAGCTGGATAATAGTTTGCTGCCGCTGTGCCTGATGTACATAATAAGGCAACGGGGCTTTTTTTTGCCTTCGCAATGCCAAGAGCAAAAAAGGCCGCTGATCTTTCATCCACGTGTAAATATGTGCGGATTTGTTCATGCTGTGCCATTAATAAGGCAAGCGGCGTTGACCGCGAGCCAGGGCTAATGACAACATCCTGCACATGCAGGCGCGCTAATTCATCAACAAACGCGCCTAAATAATATGATAATGCTTCTATATGATTGCTCATCTAGATAGTCCCTCCAAAGCAGAAAGCATCGGCTTAAATTTCAATCTTGTTTCTTCATACTCTAAATGTGGCTTCGAATCAATAACAATACCGCAGCCAGCAAATAACGAAGCTTGTTTACCAGATAATAATCCACAGCGAAGTGCTACCGCAAATTCACCGTTTCCTACTTCATCGATCCAGCCAATTGGCGCTCCATATAACCCTCGATCTAATAGCTCTACTTCACGAATCAGTTTCAGCGCTTCTTCTCGCGGCGTGCCCCCAAGAGCTGGTGTTGGATGAAGTTCTTCAATCATCGATAATAAATCACCATTTCCATTCGCTTGTACTGGTGTATATAGATGAAGTAAGTTTTTCGTCTGCAATAGTTGCGGTTCATATGGAATATCAACCGTTTTACAATGCTTTGTTAACACACTGCGAATCATGTTTACTACATAATCATGCTCTGCTAAATTTTTCTCATCATGCAAAAGTTCATATCCATTCTCTTTCGTTTCCTCTTCTGAAGCACCTCGTCCAATCGAACCGGCAAGACACATGGATGTATATGTTTCTCCCTCTTTACGAAGAAGTCTTTCTGGCGTTGCTCCTAAGAAACACGTTCCTTTATAATCAAACGCAAATACATAACAATCCGGTTGTCCTATGCGAAGTGCTGCCAAAACAGAAGTCGAATCAACATCTTTATCCATAACAAGTTGCATCTCACGAGCTAACACAACTTTTTGGACAGCTCCTCGCTTCATTTCTTCCTGCACTTGTTCAATTGCTTGCAACCATTTCTCAGGCTCTATCTCCACTTTCGAAAGAATAGTCACATTCTCTTCTACGAAGGAATGCTTGCTTTGCTGCAACAATTGCTCCTCAGCTTTTTGTAATTCCTCATAAATCTTTTCTGCACAATCATTTCCAGAAACAAAACGGTTCACTGTTAACCATGCCTTTTCATTCTTTACCGTTAACAAGAAGGCTGGTAATTGCAGTGTTGTATCCTGAAATGACTTCCATAAATCTGTTCTTTCTTTTCGTGGATCAAAGGAAAAACCACCAAATAAAAGCGGCCCTGTTCCAAATTCGTACGTATCACGATGAATGACCGCTTCGTCTTTCAATTGTTCCCACTCTTGACGAGCATTTTGAAAGCGCTTATTAGAAGAATTTGCTATAGTAAAGGCAGAACCTACTCCAGCGAAGATAACGTGCTGCGATGGATCTGCAAAATAACATCTGTCTCTATATCCAAATTGTGTTCCTGCTGCATAAAAAAGGAGTGGATCAATCCATTCCACTTGCTTCACAAAACTAACGAGTACTTGCCCGTCAGCCGCGCGCTGAATCGCAGTAAGAATCACATCTTTTACATCATGTTGTTTCGTTTGAATCACACAGTCTCCCCCCTATGGGCGAAAAATAGTCATAAATACGCTTGATTTTAAGATACACCTCAAACGAAAGGTGTGTCAATGTTTAGCATTTCTGAGAAAATCCGAGCATATTCCTAGAAAATAAACGTTGACACTATATGATGCTTTTCCTACACTTAATTGTGTTGTTTATTTTCCCCTGCTCTTACGGGCAATAAGGACTTATTTTATTTTATACAATAGATAGGAGGATTCCATATGGAAGTAAAAGCTGAAACGAATTCCTCTTCCATGCAGCCAAAGCCAAGTAAACAAACAGGCTGGCGTATTTGGTGGAGTTTATTACGTCCCCATACATTAACTGCAGCTTTTGTTCCCGTCTTTATTGGAACAACTTACGCTATGCAGGTTGAAGGTATTAGCAAAATAAATCTTCCTCTTTTCCTTAGCATGCTTCTTGCTTGCCTTCTCATTCAGGCAGCAACAAACATGTTTAACGAATACTTCGATTATAAAAGAGGGCTTGATCATGAAGGATCCGTTGGGATTGGCGGTGCAATCGTTCGCGATGGTATTCAGCCAAAAACAGTATTAAACTTAGCGTTCGGATTCTTTGGTATTGCGATTTTATTAGGAGTTTACATTTGTATGAGCTCCAGCTGGTGGCTTGCGGCAATCGGTCTTATTTGTATGGCTGTTGCCTACTTATATACAGGCGGCCCAATTCCAATTGCCTATACACCTTTTGGAGAATTAACAGCAGGATTATTTATGGGTGTTATTATTATTGGAATTTCATTCTTTATTCAAACTGGAACGGTAACGTCAGAAGTTGTATTACTCTCCATTCCAAATGCAATTTTAATCGGCGCTATTTTAC
The DNA here is from genome assembly GCF_042676365.1 of Bacillus sp. CGMCC 1.60114. Taxonomy (NCBI): domain Bacteria; kingdom Bacillati; phylum Bacillota; class Bacilli; order Caryophanales; family Bacillaceae; genus Bacillus; species Bacillus sp. CGMCC 1.60114. Next base: position 21,437 of record NZ_JBHTHG010000108.1, on the reverse strand, counting down.
TTTCTAATAACATTCGTGACTTAGATGGAGACAAAGAAAACGGTCGTAACACGTTAGCAATTATCGTTGGACGTGAAAACGCAGTTGGTGTTCTTGCCTCCATGTTTATCGTTTCCTATATTTGGACGATTGCATTAATCATTGTCGGAATCGTATCTCCATGGATGCTTATCGTTTTCCTAAGTGCACCAAAAGCATTTAAAGCAACAAAAGGATTTATCGGAAAGAGCATCCCAATGGAAATGGCACCTGCGATGGTTGCCACAGCAAAAACGAATACAATTTTCGGATTTTTAATGGGAATTGGGCTATTACTTGGATATTTCCTATAAGAAAAACGCAGGTGTGGAAGCACTTGCGTTTTTTTATGGTACATTCATGTTATATGCTGTCGAATCGCCTTTATCCCGCATGAACGGGCAGTAAATGTTGAATTGGAATAAGGTTTAACAAAAAGAAGTTGCTAAATATAAATCACGGATTTATCTCAAGATATTGTGTCATTTTTATCAAACTTTATTTTAAATCCACACATATGATTGTTTTTATTAACTATCTTCCTTTAAATAATGGTTGGGTCTTTTCTAAAAATGATTTAGTTCCTTCTCTGAAGTCCTCGGTGGACGCTATCAAACCGAAATAATCTGCACCGAGAAGTGCGGACTCTTCTAAAGTTAAATTACCTCCCCGATGAATTGCCTCCCAAGTCATTTTTACTGCGATAGGAGACTGAGACAGAATTTCTAAAATAAGCGTTTCTACTTCTGTTAGTAATTTATCGGGTTCAACAACCCTATTAATCAGTCCTATTCTATAAGCTTCGTCTGCGCTTATCACGTTTCCGGTGAGCAACAGTTCTGCAGCACGCCCCTTACCTATAAGTCTAGGCAGTCTCGTAGTTCCTCCAAAACCGGCAACAGCTCCAATACGGACTTCAGGATGTCCTAACCTAGCATGGTTAGCACAAACACGGAGCGTACAGGATTCAGCTAACTCAAGTCCGCCTCCTAGTGCGAAGCCGTTGATGGCAGCAACAACTACTTTCCCTAATGACTCAATTTTATTAGTAACTGTAACAGCTAACTGAGCTAAATCTCGCACTTCTAGCGGAGTGGCTTTATTGAGAAACTGAATGTCAGCACCTGCGGAAAATGCCTTTTCTCCAGCACCGATGATTATCACTGCCTTTACACCTGAATCAGTTTTAATCCTGTCCAAGACGGACGAAAGTTGTTCAAGAACATCTCGGTTTAACGCATTTAGTGCTTCCGGTCTGTTTAGTGTAATTCTTGCGATACCATTTTCTTCAGTGTAGAGGACGATATTTTTATTTAACATCTTAATCCCTCCAATAGTTTAGTGTACCGACACAAAAGGTTGCCTTCCTTGAAACACCTTTCAATATTAGACATTCTTACACAAAAACCCTCTTCAGAAAAAATATGTAAATGGGAAAAATTCCGCAATTTTTTTATGTCGCGACTTTATTTGAAATATCGCATCTATTTTATAAACATCGTGACTTTATTTTAATCCCACAGTAAGACCCCTACTGATGGGAGTTTCACTCTATATTATGTTGAACCGCCGATATATTAACGTATTATTTTTCATAATTCCTGCAATTGAGCTCATACTACTTAAAGAAACCGAATTGTAGGAAGGTGGATTTTATGCTAACTCCACAACAAATGGATCATTTTCAATCTGTACTACAAAAGCAAAAACAAGAGCTTGAACAAACGCTGCAAAATCATGAAAATCGAGGGCAAGCTTCGGAACGTGATTCAGTTGGCGAACTCTCTGCGTATGATAATCATCCCGGAGATATGGGAACGGAATTGTATGAACGTGAAAAAGACTTAGGATTAGTCGAATTTTGGCATAAACAACTTACAGATATCAAGCATGCCCTACAAAAAATAGAAGATGGCACATACGGGACTTGCGAAGTATCAGGTGAACCAATTCCACTTGAACGTTTAGAAGCAATGCCGACTGCAACAACTTGTATCGAACATACACATAATAAACTAATCCTTGGTGCACGTCCTATTGAGGAAGAACTTATTGAGCCTCCTTTTGGTAAATATGATATAGATAGTGCCGTAGGATATGATGCTGAAGATGCTTGGCAAGATGTTGCTTTATACGGAACATCAGAAACTCCTGCTGATTTGGAGCGCCGCGACTCTAAAAATTTTAATGAGATGTATGTAGATGCAGAGGAACCGCAGGGATATGTTGAAGACTTTGAAAACTTCATCGGAACAGATATGTATGGGAAAAATGTACAAGTATATGCTACAGAAGAACACGAAGAGTATGAACAAATGTTAGATGACTACGAAGAAAGAACTTTTAAAAGAGAACTTTCTTCAGATGAGTCAAGTTCAAGGCCATAAAAAAAGAAACATTCCTTATTCAGGAATGTTTCTTTTGCCTTCATTACTTTTTAGTAACGTTAGCAGCTTGAGGTCCGCGGTTACCTTCAACGATTTCGAAAGAAACTTCTTGACCTTCTTCTAAAGTTTTGAAGCCTTCGCCTTGAATTGCAGAGAAATGTACGAATACATCTTCGCCACCTTCAACTTCGATGAAACCGAAACCTTTTTCGCCGTTAAACCATTTTACTTTTCCTGTTTGCATTGCATGTACCTCCTAAATAAAAAAAGAAATCTATCTATTGGAAACTACATACAAAGGTCGAGATAAACATCATGATTTCCTCACAAGCTAATGCTTTGAAATAAACACGCTTTATTTCCGTACCACATTATGCAGCTCAATAGTTCTTTAACTATATCATGCCCGAAATAAAACGTCAAACAAAACAAAAATACTTTTTTTGAAAATTAACAAAACTTGTATATTCTATTTAAAAAAGTTTGGTACAATATAAAGTGAAACTTCCATCAGTGACGCTTTTCTCACTGATGGTTAGTTGAACCAATCGGGCTCTTACGGGCAATTTTCTTCCCCGATCTTCCCAAACCTTTACTGCCCGTTAGTGCGGGATAAATGGATATACATATTTATACTTGAGGTGAAACCATGAAAGCACATGAAATCGAATACAAATTATATGGCGATGATATGCAATTTGTTGAAATTGAGTTAGATCCGCAAGAAAGTGTAGTTGCTGAAGCCGGTGCTATGATGATGATGGAAGACAATATTGAAATGGAAACAGTATTTGGTGACGGTTCTGCACAAACAGGTGGATTTTTCGGCAAGCTTGTCGGTGCTGGGAAACGCCTTGTGACAGGTGAAAGCCTGTTTATGACTGTATTTACAAATACAGGATACGAAAAACGTCATGTCTCATTTGCCGCTCCGTACCCAGGAAAAATTATTCCTGTTGATTTAACAGAATATCAAGGAAAGGTAATCTGTCAAAAGGATTCCTTTCTATGTGCTGCAAAAGGTGTTTCTGTCGGCATTGAATTTACAAAAAAACTTGGCAGCGGATTTTTCGGCGGTGAAGGATTTATTATGCAAAAGCTTGAAGGTGACGGCCTTGCTTTCATGCATGCCGGCGGGACGGTTTATAAGCGTGAATTAAAGCCAGGAGAAAGATTAAAAATTGATACAGGTTGCCTTGTTGCCATGACACAAGATGTTGACTATGATATTCAATTTGTTGGTAATGTAAAAAGTGCCATCTTTGGCGGTGAAGGCTTATTCTTCGCAACATTACAAGGACCGGGAACGGTTTGGGTTCAATCTTTAACATTAAGCCGCTTAGCACAACGCATCGCTGGTCCAGGAGCAAAAAATTCTGGAGAAGGAAGTATTCTCGGTGGACTTGGACGCATTCTTGATGGCGACGAGTAAACCTATCTTTTGAATAAGTAAAAGAATGAAACCCTAATCCTCCTCATATATTGAATTATATTTTATCATGAGGAGGATTTTTCTATGCCAACTTCTGTATCCTTCCATAAGGATACCGCTGTATTGTTAGCTACATGCTGCGAATTAACATATGAGCAATATAAGCAAAATGGCATTTTCCCCATTCCTGAAGGTTTTCGATATATACAAGGCTTTCAAGCAAAAGCCATTCAAACAACAACATGGTTTGGATTTATTTTAGAATCAGAGGATCAAATTATTGTAGCCTTTCGCGGGACACAATCCGACCGTGATTGGATGGCCGATTCCATGGTCCAACAAAAACCATATCCATTTACTGCAAATAGCGGCAATGTTCATAGTGGCTTTCTTTCTATTTATGAATCATGCCGAGACACAATAATGGACACCCTCGTTTCCTTACCTTCTCATAAAACACTTTTCGTTACTGGACATAGTTTAGGAGGAGCTCTTGCTACCCTGCACATACTAGATGCCCGTGTAAACACTTCATTCTCTCATTACACTCTCTACAATTTCGCCTCCCCGAAAGTCGGAGATATTGCCTTTCGAAATTATTATAAAATGCAAGTGGCCAACAGCTTTCGCTTCGTGAATTTATTTGATGTTGTCCCACTTCTTCCTCCTCGTAAAGTAAAATTTGAAGAAAATGAATTGGAGTATTCCCATATCCATCGTAGTATGACCTTTACGAAAAATATGAATTCAATTACAAAAAACCATCACATTACAACATATAAAACGTCAATTGCCGCCCTCTCCTAAAAGGTATATATTGGAAATTTTATAATAATATTCTATAATAATAAAGTGAAACTTCCATCAATGGGGTCTTACTGCCCGCAAATAGCGGAATAAAAGAAGAGATTTTTTGATAAGGGGACCTAGCATGGGGAAATCTGCCACTACATTTGTTCTAGTTATGCTTATGGTCTTTACAGGTTTCTTTGTATTTTCTTATTTTGCTACAGCAGAATAAGAAGGACACGGTATATTATATACACAGTTCTATCCTACTTCTGTCACAAAGTAAAACGACTTGGAATGTTTCCAAGCCGTTTTTTTATTTTCCTTTAGTAAACAATAGAACCATGCAGATGAAACTCTACTTTCTCTATCTCGCTCGCATACCCTCTGCGATTCTCCAAATATCACGACTGTACTGTAAGATTGTTCGATCACTTGCAAAATGACCAGATTTCGCAATATTAATAGTACTCATTTCAAGCCATTTTTTTCGATTTTCATATATTCTTCCAACTTTTTCTTGCACATCTGCATATGGTGCAAAATCCCGAAGAACAAAATATTCATCATTTTGAATAAGAAGGGAATCGAAAATAGCTTCAAATTCATCACCCGCATCCTCAAAAAATCCATTTGTCAGCTGATTGACAACTTTTTGAATGCGTATATCATGATGATAATAATCACTAGCACGATACCCGCCATTTTGATAATAATGCTGTACTTCCTCTGCAGTTAAACCAAAAATAAAAATAGCCTCATTTCCAACAGCTTCTTTTATTTCAACGTTAGCACCATCGAGCGTACCTACCGTTACTGCACCATTCATCATAAATTTCATATTTCCGGTTCCTGATGCTTCTTTGCTTGCAGTTGAAATTTGTTCACTCACATCTGCCGCTGGAAAAATATCTTCAGCAAGTGAAACTCGATAGTTTTCTAGAAAAATAACTTTCATATATTGATTTACATACGGATCATCATTCACTTTTCGTGCCAATTCATTTATAAGTTTAATAATCTTTTTCGCATAATAATAACCTGGCGATGCCTTTGCACCAAAAATAAATGTACGCGGATAAAAAGAAAAACTAGAATCTTCTTTTAAACGATTGTACAAATATAAAATATGCAGTACATTTAATAATTGCCGCTTGTATGCATGCAGTCGCTTTACTTGCACGTCAAAAATAGAATACGGATCGACAACTATACCCGTTTGCTTTTCAATCCGCTTCATTAACAATTCTTTTCGTACCTGTTTTACATTGTGAAGCGCATCTTGAAATGCTGCATCATACTTATAATTTCCTAAAGCTTGCAGCTGCTCTGGCTCCTTCATCCAATCTGTGCCGATTGTTTCACATATTAATTTCGACAGCTGCGGATTTGCTTTTAATAACCAGCGCCGATGAGTAATTCCATTTGTCTTATTGTTGAACTTCTCTGGATAAAACTCATAAAACAATCGCATTTCTCGTTGTTTTAATATTTCCGTATGAATGTTAGCAACACCGTTTACACTATGACTGCCAACGATCGCTAAATGTGCCATCTTCACAAGCCCATGAGCGATAATCGCCATATTTTCAATGCGATCCCAATCATATGAATACCTTTCCCATAAATCACGACAAAAGCGTTCATTAATTTCTTGGACAATCATATAAATACGCGGTAATAGCGGCTCAAAAATATGAATCGGCCACTTTTCTAATGCTTCAGATAAAGTTGTATGGTTTGTATAGGAAATCGTATGTGTTGTAATGTACCATGCATCCTCCCAGCTCATCTTTTCCTCATCAAGCAAAATGCGCATTAATTCAGGAATTGCTAAAACTGGATGCGTATCATTAATATGAATGGCAATTTTCTCATGCAGATTACGAAGCGTACCATTCCGTTCACGATGTAAGCGAACGATATTTTGTAAGCTAGCAGACACAAGAAAATATTGTTGTTTCAAACGAAGTATTTTCCCTTCATCATGCGTATCATCTGGATATAAAAACTCTGACACCGCTTCTGTTTCTCTTTTATATTTCAATACATCCTTACAGTTTGGCGGAAATGGAACTGGTTCTGCACTCCAAAGACGCAGTGTATTTACAGTACTTGTCTGATAACCAACAACCGGTACATCATACGGTACAGCCATAATTGTTTCCGCATTTATATGACGAAATTCAAGACGATCATTTGACTGAAATGTATCAACTTGTCCCCAAAAACTAACTTCCACAGCTTGATCATGCCTTCTTACTTCCCAAACATTCCCATGACGCAACCATTGCTCTGGCAACTCGATTTGATAACCATCCACAATTTTTTGATCAAACAAACCGTGCTTATAGCGAATACCGCACCCGTGTCCTGGCAAATTTAATGAAGCTAATGAATCAAGAAAACAGGCCGCCAAACGACCAAGACCGCCATTTCCAAGTCCAGCATCCGCTTCAATTTCCTCGAGGTCTTGTAAGTAAATCCCAAGCTCTTCTAATCCTCTCTCACATACATCACGTATTCCCAAGTTTAATAAATTACTCCCTAATAAACGCCCTAATAAAAACTCAATCGATAAGTAGTACATTTGCTTTTGATTGTCTGTCCGGTAACGTTCATTCGTCCCAATCCAGCGCTGACTAATATATTCACGTACCATATGACCGAGCGTATTATATTGATCTTGTACAGTCGAATCTTTAAAACTTTTGCCATACATCGTTTCTAACTTTTCTAAAAAAGCAGCTTTAAAACTCCCTGTATTTGAAAACATCTCTCTCACCTCTTCAAAAGTGAAACTACCAGCAGTGGTTTTCCCCCTGCTGGTTAGCCCTTCCAATCCATTCAGTGAAACATGTATCAATTACGCTTTCCTACTGGTGATGAACAAAAAGAATCGGTTGCTTATCATCAATCTTCTTTTGTTCATCATGAAATTGTTGTTCCTTATTCGACTCGAACAAACTTTCATAAAGTTCCTTATACTTACGCGCGGACTGCTTCCAGCTATAATCCTCTGTCATCGCACGTTTCACAAGGGATTGCCATACCTTTTTATCATGATAATAGTACAATGCACGCTGCACCGTATGCAGCATATCGTGAGCATTGAAGTTCGTAAAACTAAAACCATTTCCTTCATTTGTAGCTTCGTTGTACGATTGAACCGTATCATTTAAGCCGCCTGTTTCCCGCACAATTGGAATTGCTCCGTATGCAAGGGCAATTAACTGTCCAAGACCGCATGGCTCAAATAAAGATGGCATTAGAAACAAATCTGCGCCGGCATACACTTGATGTGCCAGCTCTTCATGAAATCCGATATACACTTTCACTTTATCTGGATATTCATATGCCATTTGTTCAAAAAATTGCTCATATTCTTTATCGCCCGATCCAAGTACAATAAATTGCACATCTTCTTGCATCATTTCATGAAAAACATGGCGCACTAAATCTAATCCTTTTTGCTGTGTTAAACGTGTAACCATTGCAATAACAGGTGCCTCTTCTTTTTCTGGCAATCCAAAATAACGCTGCAATGCACGTTTATTATCTCTTTTTTTATGAAGTGAATTCGCATTATACATTGCCGCTATCGTTTTATCATTTTTCGGATTGTACAAAATATCGTCGATTCCATTTACAATTCCAACAAGTTTATCGTTATACTTACGCAATAAACCATCTAACTTCTCTCCGAAAAATGAATATTGAATTTCTTCTTTATATGTCGGGCTTACCGCTGTAATGCTATCAGAAGCGATAATTCCACCTTTCATAAAATTGATGTTTCCATAAAACTCAAGCTGTTCACTCTGAAAATACTCATTACCAAGCTCCAATAAGTCATCCATAACGATGCGCGGAAACACGCCTTGAAACTGCAAGTTATGAATTGTAAAGACTGTCTTTATATTTTCGTATAATGGCTGCTCACAATATTTTTCACGTAATAAAAAATTTGCCATCGCTGTATGCCAGTCATGACAATGCAGAACATCTACTTCAAAATCTAAATGCGGAATGCATTCTAATACCGCCTTTGAGAAAAATGAAAAACGTTCGCCATCATCATAATGGCCATATAGTGAATCTCTTTTAAAATAGTATTCATTGTCGATAAAGTAATACGTAACCCCTTCATGCTCCATTTTCAAAATACCGCAATATTGATTACGCCAGCCAAGCTTAACTGTAATCACTTTATGAAGCACACATTCTTTTCGTACATGCTCTGGAATTAAACTATAGTATGGAAGCATAACGCGTACGTTCATTCCAAGTTTTTGTAATGCCTTTGGAAGTGCTCCAGCTACATCTGCTAATCCACCCGATTTAATAAATGGTACGCACTCTGATACTGCAAATAAAATATTCACTGCGATTGTTTCTCTGCAGCAGCAAGCATAGGCAAGCTAGGCTTACCTATGCCGTACATGCAGATTCCTCCTCTCAATTCTTAAATAGATAGCTTAGTAAATGGTTACGTTACTGCTTTGTGTTTTCCCTTTCTCTACAACAAATGGAGAATGGGCTCCGCCTGTTAACGTCGTTCCATCTTCAATTTTTACATCCTTATCAATAATTACACCATCTAGTATACAATTCTCTCCAATTTGGCTCTTTTGCATAATAATACTGTTACGAACAATCGAACCTTTTCCAATCTTTACAGAACGAAAAACAACGCTATTTTCTACTTCTCCCTCAATAATGCTGCCGTTCGCAATCATCGTATTATGTACACTTGCGTCTTTTCCATACCTTGTCGGCGGCTCATCCTTTACTTTCGTAAAAATTGGCGTTTCTTTCTTAAACACTTGCTTCCAAATATGCGGCTGCAGTATTTCCAAACTATGTTTATAGTAACTTTCAATTGAATCTATTACTGCCACATAGCCAGTATGCTCGTAACTTTCAATATGCAATGATGTATTACGTTTTTCTTTTACAACATCAATTAATCTATAATACCCCATGTCTTGATACGTCTCAAACAAATGTAATAATAACTCCTTCTTTAATACATATGTCTGAAGCGACTCACCTTGGTGACATACTTCAGTAATATCTGCTCCTGTATATAAGTGACGCTCTAATACATCTTGGAAATCAAGCGCTGTTACAACATGACTGTTTGTAATCACAACATACTGCTGTTTACTACGTAAAAAGTAATCAATATGTCTTCTAAAATGAGCAAACGAACCAAACTCATCTTGAGCACATTGGCAATTTGGAGGAAATAAAAATAAGCCATCGCGTTTTCGATCTAAATCCCACTGTTTCCCAGAACCGAGATGATCCATGAGTGAACGGTTTTTATGACTTGTGAAAATAGCTACGCTATGAATATGAGAATTCACCATATTTGAAAGCATAAAATCAATTAAACGGTAGCGCCCCGCAAACGGCAATACCGCTAATGATCGATGATTTGTTACTTGCTGTAGTGATGGAAAACTCCCTGTTGCATTAATAATTCCTAACATTGATTCTCTCACTCATCTCATCCCCTTTTCGTCACGCTCTATCAGGCAGTAAAATTATCATCGTAACCTTCCATAAAATCAAAGAAGATAGGAATAGAATCACTATCCATCAAAGCTTCGATTATTTCTACTAACTATGTGTGAAAAGATTAAGCTCCCCTTGCTAATCGTTAGTTTTACTTGTATTAATTTTCTTCTGCAATTAATACAACGTCTTCAATATTTCGTTCCGGACGAATAATTGTTCCATCTTCAATGACCATTCCTGGACCAACAATCGCACGCTCAATCACAACATTCTTTCCAATTCTGGCATCTGGCATAATAACTGAATCTATAACCTTGCTGCCTTCCTCCACAATTACCCCTTGAAACAATACAGAATGCTGCACATCACCTTCTACAACGCACCCTTCATTAATTAACGATTCTTCCACTTTAGCTGATGGTGCAATATATTGAGGCGGCTGATTCGGGTTAACAGAACAAATTCGCCAATCACGGTCATACAAATTGAGTGATGAATCTTCGCGAAGCAAATCCATATTTGCTTCCCATAAGCTCTTCACTGTTCCAACGTCTTTCCAATACCCGCTAAATGGATACGCAACAAGCTTTTTCCCTTCATCCAATAAAAGCGGAATCACATCTTTTCCAAAATCATTACTAGATTCTGGATTTCTTGCATCCATTTCTAAATACTCTTTTAAAATAGCCCAATTAAAAATATAAATGCCCATTGAAGCTAGATTGCTTTTTGGAAACTGCGGTTTTTCTTCAAACTCAACAATTTCCATCGCTTCATTCGTATTCATAATGCCAAAGCGGCTTGCTTCATCCCACGGTACTTCAATAACAGAAATAGAGACATCTGCTTCTCGTTCCATATGATGATCGAGCATTTTTGCATAATCCATCTTATAAATATGATCGCCAGATAAAATGAGAACATATTCCGGATCATACTGCTTTAAATAATTCAAATTTTGATAAATGGCGCTTGCTGTTCCTGTATACCATTTCACTCCAGAAGACTCTGCATAAGGAGGGAGTACAGTAACCCCTCCATTTACACGGTCTAAATCCCATGCATCTCCAATACCGATATAACTATGCAATTCTAACGGCTGATATTGTGTTAAAATCCCCACTGTTTCAATACCAGAATTCGCACAGTTACTTAATGTAAAATCAATAATGCGATATTTACCGCCAAATGGAACAGCTGGCTTCGCTAGATTTTTTGTTAAGGCACTTAAACGGCTACCTTTTCCCCCTGCTAATAACATTGCTACGCACGTCTGCTTTTGTACCATCTTGTTTACTACTCCCCTTTCGTGTTTTCACCGGCCGTAAAATTGAAATTCCAAATGGTGGTATTGTCATTTCAACATGAGCAAGCTGATTATGATAAGGTTCCATAATCGCTTTTAATCGCTTCTTATTGATTTGTCCTGAACCGCCGTATGCAGAACTATCACTATTTAAAATTTCGTTATAATAGCGAAATGCTGGTACGCCAACTTTATAGTTTTCATACACCGCATTTGTAAAGTTACAAACGATAACGAGAACATCCTCTTCTCTCTCCCCTTGGCGAATAAACGAAAAAATACTTTGCTCACGGTTATCCGCATCAATCCACTGAAAACCCTTTTCTGTGTGATCAAGCTGCCAAAGCGGCTTAGAGCGCTTATACAATGCTATGAGCTCCTTAAAGTAATCATGCGTACGATCATGCATTTCAAAATCATGTAAACCCCAATCTAAATCCTCAAGGTCTTTCCATTCGTCATATTGCCCAAACTCGCCGCCCATAAAAAGCAGCTTCTTACCTGGATGTGTAAATAAATAGCCATACAATAAACGAAGCTGAGCAAACTTGGACCAATAATCACCCGGCATTTTATTTAATAGCGACTTTTTCCCGTGTACTACTTCATCATGTGATAACGGTAAAATAAAATTCTCAGAATACGCGTAAAGCAGTGAAAATGTTACTTTGTCATGAATATATTTCCGATACTCCGGTGCACATTCCATATATTTTAAAATGTCATTCATCCAGCCCATATTCCATTTATAATTAAAACCGAGTCCACCTTCGTATGTCGGTGCAGTTACGAGCGGCCATGCTGTTGAATCTTCCGCAGTCATTAAGAAAGTTGGATCTTCCGCAAATACTGCTTCATTCAGCTGTTGCAGGAATAATACAGCATGTTCATTACTTTCCTGCCCCCCATTTCGCTCCCAATATAGCATGTTAGCAACCGCATCAACGCGAAAGCCGTCGATATGATAATACTTCATCCAAAACAATGCATTCGAAATGAGAAAATTTCGTACTTCTTGTTTTCCTAAATCAAAGTTCACAGTTCCCCATACGTGATTTTCTTGTACATCAAGATCTCTATATTCATACGTTGGTTCTCCATCAAATAAGTAAAGACCATGAGCATCTTTACAAAAATGCCCTGGTACCCAATCTAAAATGACACCGATCCCATATTTGTGACATTCATCGACAAAATACATAAAATCCTGCGGTGTTCCGTATCTACTTGTCGGCGCATAATATCCAGTCCCTTGATATCCCCAAGAACGATCATACGGGTGTTCAATAAGCGGCATAATTTCAATATGAGTAAATTGATGCTCCACTACATACGGAATAAGCTCATCTGCCATTTCTCTGTAAGAGTAAAAAGACTCATCTTCTTTCTTTTTCCATGAACCAAAGTGAAGCTCATAAATTGCTAACGGTTCATTGTAAATTGGTTTTCGTTTCTTTTTTTGAAACCACTTCTGATCTTTCCATTTATATCCTTTTATATCATAAACAATGGATGCCGTATTTGGTCTCACTTCAGCATACATTGCATACGGATCAGCTTTTAAAATTGTATGACCGTTTGAGGCTTCGATTGCATATTTGTACAATTCTAGCTGAGCTACATTTGGTATAAATAAAGACCAAATTCCTTCCTCTGTCACTCGCATCATTTCATGCATTTGATTATTCCATTCATTAAAATCCCCTACAATACTCACAGCTTGTGCATGAGGAGCCCATACGGAAAAGCGTGTTCCTTGCACCCCATCTTCCTTAGTTAGATGAGCCCCAAGTATTTCGTAGCTATTGTAAAATTTCTCTTTATGAAACAATAGCATGTTTTCCTCATTACAATTTGTTACAATCACTATGTTCACCTCACAAGATGACAGAATTTTTAATATGTTATTACTATTCTTCGGTAAATAGAAATATCCTTGCGATTTTCTAAAAAAACATACGTTTTTTTCGCGGAAATTCATGGTAATTCCGTAAATTTCAGCTGAAAATATCGAATTTTGACGAATATTCCTTGTAAGCGTTTTATTTTAGAATAATTTTTAAAGTAAAAAAGAGGGAGGAGTTTACAGTTATTCTGTTATTACTGTCTACTTAAAGTAAAATATAAAAAAACCCTTTCCGGCAAAAGGGGGATGTACAGGGGCTTGCCGGAAAGGGTTATATACAATTTGGATTATAGTACTGGTGCCATAGTTTCTTTTAGCACTTTTACAGAATGATCAAATTTCAATTCTTCTTCTGCGTTCAATTCAAGCTCTACAACTTCTCGAATACCTTGACGGTTGATAACTGCTGGAACACCTACGTAAACATCTTGTTGTCCGTATTGTCCTTCAAGGTATGCAGATACTGTCAATACGCTGTTTTCATTGTTTAAAATCGCTTTAGTTACACGTAATAGTGACATACCGATACCATAGTAAGTTGCACCTTTGCGTTGAATAATATGATAAGCAGCATCTCGTACATTCACAAAGATTTCATCTAAATCGCTTTGATTGTACTTTTCATTGTTTGCTAAAATTGTTTCTAGTTTTTGTACACCAACAGTTGTATGGCTCCATACTGGAAGCTCTGTGTCACCATGTTCACCAATAATATATGCGTGAACGTTACGTGGATCCACATTTAAATATTCACCTAACATGTAACGGAAACGAGCAGAGTCTAAAGTTGTACCAGAACCAATTACACGTTCTTTTGGTAATCCAGATTCTTTCCAAGTTACATAAGTTAAAATATCAACTGGGTTAGTTGCGATTAAGAAGATACCATCAAATCCGCTATCCATGATGCCGCGAACGATTTGTTTAAAGATTTTTGTGTTCTTCTCAACTAAATCTAAGCGAGTTTCACCTGGCTTTTGTGGCAATCCAGCAGTAATAACAACAAGATCTGCATCTTTACAATCTGCATAACTACCTTTCCAAACCTTTGTTGGAGCTGGAGCAAATGGAACAGCATGGCTTAAATCCATTGCTTCCCCTTCTGCTTTTGCTTCGTTTACGTCAACAAGAACAAACTCTTCAGCTACACCTTGGTTAATCATAGAATATGCATAGCTGCAACCTACAGCTCCTGTTCCTACTAATACTACGCGATTAATACCTTTTTTCATGGTAAAATCCCCTCTCTATCTTTCATTTCATTATTATCATTGTCATTTAAGTAAATAATTAAAATACTGATTTTATATTGTTTAACTTCCTTACACACATATTGTAGCACGTTTCTTTGTGAATACATTCACAATTTATGGCCTATTTGTGAACTTTTTCACAGATAGGATAAAGTTATAACGGTACATGTGGAATCCATTTCAATCTACCATATACATATTCTAAATTCACATACTGTTTTCCTTCATATTTGTTAAGTATGCTTGATAAAAAGAAAAATAAGGATTCTTATCCGTACTATGAAGAAAGAACTCTAAAAACAACATTTCGATATTTTTTAGGCACATTCTTTTTTTAACAATGTAAAAAAAGCGGTCAAAAATTGACCGCTTTTCTTATTTATTTACAGGCTTTTTCCAAATCCCAAGCATAACTGCTGTTACAACTGCTCCTATTACGATAGCTAATAAATAAAGTATCGGTTTATTCACAAGAGGGATAACGAACAAGCCACCGTGCGGTGCAGGAAGAGTAATATGAAACCCCATAGTCAGAGCACCTGCAATCGCAGACCCTATAACACAGCTTACAATTACACGTAATGGATCAGCTGCTGCAAATGGAATAGCACCCTCTGTAATAAAAGAAAGACCCATAATATAATTTGTAATACCAGATTTGCGCTCTGCCTCTGTAAATTTTCCTTTAAAGAAAGTTGTTGCTAATGCAACTCCAAGCGGCGGAACCATACCGCCAGCCATAACTGCAGCATGCGGTCCGAAATTATGTGCAGCAATTGCCGCTAATCCGAATGTAAAGGCAGCTTTGTTGATAGGCCCTCCCATATCCACGGCCATCATACCACCAAGAATGATACCTAATAAAATAGCATTTCCTCCGCTTAATCCATTTAACCAATGTGTTAAACCTTTATTCATTGCTACTACAGGATCATTTACAACAAGAATCATAATCAAACCAGTAATCATAATACCAAACAACGGATACAAAAGAACAGGTTTAATTCCTTCAAGTTGTGCCGGTAATACTTGAAAAGCTTTTTTCAAGAGAACGATCACATAACCTGCCAGAAATCCTGCGATTAAACCACCGAGAAATCCAGCCCCAGCTTGTGCTGCTAAATAACCTCCAACCATACCAGGTGCAAAACCAGGCCGATCTGCGATACTACTTGCAATAAATCCTGCTAATACTGGAACGATAAAGAAAAATGCTCCGTTTCCGCCACCAATTGCCATTAATGTAGAAGCAATCGGCCCTTTTGCATGAATGCCGCCAAAAGCGAATGCCAGTGCGATTAAAATCCCGCCACCAACAACGAATGGAAGCATGTTGGATACACCATTCATTAAATGCTTATAAAATCCTGTGCGTTTTTCTTTTACTTCGCCCTTTACAGTTTCCCCTGTTCCTTGATAGATAGGTCCATCCTGTTTAAGCGCACGGTTAATAAGTTCCTCAGATTTACGAATTCCAGCTGCAACTGGTACCTCAATAACATGCTTTCCTTTAAAACGATCCATCTCAACTTGTTTATCTGCAGCAATAATAATTGCCACTGCATCATGAATCTCTTCTGCAGTCAATTCATTTTTTACTCCTGTAGAACCATTTGTTTCTACTTTTATATCAACACCCATTTCCTTTGCTTTTGATTTTAAAGCATCTGCTGCCATATACGTATGAGCAATTCCTGTAGGACAAGCAGTAACTGCTAAAATTTTCCCCTTTGAACTTGACTGTACAGTATTTTCTTCTTTATTAACTTCTTTCTCTTTCGCATCAATAAGGTGCAGTAGCTCGTCTTCTGTTTGCGCTTTCATAAGTTTCCCGCGAAATTCCGCATCCATAAGTAATGTAGATAAGCGAGAAAGAGTTTCCAAATGAGCATTATTTGCTCCTTCACTTGCTGCAATCATAAAGAATAAATGAGCTGGTTGACCATCGAGAGATTCATAGTCTATACCGCTATCTGATTTCGCAAAACAAATAGCAGGTGTCTTAACCGCAGCCGTTTTTGCATGAGGAATTGCAATCCCTTCTCCAATGCCAGTAGTACTTTGTGCTTCACGAGTTAAAATTGCCTCTTTAAATTGAATCTCATCATGTAATCGGCCTGCTTGTGCAAGCTTACTTACCATTTCATCAATCGTTTCTTGCTTAGAAGATGTTTGTAATTGTAGAAGAATTGTGTCTTTTTTTAGTAATTCTGTAATTTTCATATAGATCCTTCTCTCCTATAAAGTGAAACTTCCATCCGTGAAGATTTTCTTCATTTCCCCTATCTTCTTCGCTTCGCTCTCAATCTTAAGATGGGTGGCTTACTGCCCGTTAATGTAGGATAAAGATTGTACTTCTACTTGCAACAATAGTTCCTCAATTTTTTCTTTTTCAGCAAGATCAGAAGAAAATGCTGTTGCGCTTCCAGTAGCAACGCCAAATCGAAATGCTTCTTTTAAATCTCCAGTTTTTTCATATGTTCCTAGAAAACCGGCCACAAGCGAATCACCAGCTCCAACAGAATTTACAACTTGCCCTTTCGGCACATTAGCAAAATATGCATGCTCCTTCGCAAGAAAGAGTGCACCATCCCCAGCCATTGATACAACAACATGCTCTGCGCCCATTTCAAGAAGCTTCTTACCGTATAATGCCGCATCTTGAATACTTTGAATTTCTACATCAAATAGTTCGCCTAACTCGTGATGGTTTGGCTTTATAAAGAATGGACGGTGCTTTACAACATCAATCAATGCCTTTCCGCTCGCATCAACAGCTACTTTCACGCCGCGCGCACTGCATTCCTTTGTGATTTCTTTATATAACGATTCTGGTAAAGACGGTGGAATACTGCCTGCCAATAATAGAACATCACCTTCTTGTAAATTGCCTACTTGCTGTATTAAACGTTCTAATTGTTCACTTAAAATAACAGGACCTCTTCCATTTATTTCAGTTTCTTGTCCTGTTTTCAATTTAATGTTAATCCGCGAATCACCATCTACTTCAATAAAATCGGTTGCAATACCCTCTTCTTCTAATTTTTCTTGAATAAAGCGACCAGTAAATCCCCCTATGAATCCAAGCGCTTTTGAAGAAACATCAATTCTTTTTAGAACACGGGATACATTAATTCCTTTTCCGCCTGGATACTTCACTTCTTTTTCCATGCGATTTAGCGAATGTAGTGCAAAATTATTTACTTGCACTACATAATCTACAGAAGGATTCAATGTTACAGTGTAAATCATACTGTCACGACCTTTATTAATGTTTTTTTAGCATAAGGAGCTACTTCGTTCTCTCCAATATTAGTTGCAATAATATTTGCTGCTTCGAGCTCTTCAATTTTCGCAAATGATATCTCTGAAAATTTACTGCCATCCGCCAGAACATAACACGAGTTAGAAAGTTGCAGAGCTGTTTTCTTCAGCAAAGCTTCCTCAGGGTCTGGCGTTGTATAACCGTAAACAGGATGAACAGCATTTGCCCCTAAAAAACAAAAATCGAATCGATAGCGAAGTAAGCTTTCAAGGGCAGCGCTTCCAATTAACGCTCTTGTATTGCTTTTCATCATGCCACCAAGTAAATAAGCCCGAATATTGGCTTGAAACAATGCCTCAATATGCATAAGTCCATTTGTCACGACAGTTATATCTTTTCCCTCCAAAAATGGAATCATTTCAAACGTCGTACTTCCGGCATCTAAATAAATACAATGCCCGTCTTCCACAAGAGATGCTGCATATTGACCAATCGACTTTTTTTCCTGAAGATTTTTGAAGGATTTTTCATTCATACTCGGTTCTTTTCCTTTTGATTGTAACGGTGAAGCTCCGCCATGAACACGCTTTATATAGTTTTTCTCTTCTAAATAAATCAAATCTCTTCGAATCGTCGATTCCGATGAGTTAGTTGCAGCAACTAACTCTTGAAGCTTTACAATTCCTTTATTTTTCACCAAATCCAAAATAATTTGGTGACGCTCAGGTGTTAACATGCCGCCACCTCCTTCTTACATTCATCATAACGAAAACCCTTTCAAAAATCAATCAAAATCATTCAAAAACAATCATAAATATCATAAATAAACCAAAAACAATCATAAAACTTTAACATTACACTTAACAGTCGTCATATGCCCACTTACTCATGATCGAGCATATATGTTTGGAAAAAAGGTAGTTGCAATGGGTGAACAACAATGGAAGAGTCAAAAAAGAACTATCACTTACATTGATACAGTTGTAGGAAGGGGCTTTGCAATCGCACTTAAAATTGGTACACGAGGTAACCAACATTCCTATATATCAACACAAAGATTGTATTTCTTGCACGGAGCATTCAAGTGTATTCTGCGCCAGAATTCAACAAATATTTGTTTGGAGACTTTTTAGGAAAGATTACTAATGTTTTTTGTGGTTGTTTAATAATTGCTTGAATTTTAATTTTGATGTGGGAACTACAAGTAGCTGCTAAATCATAGAATTATAGAATGGAAGAGTTTCAACAACATAAAAAAAAGAGATAGCATAATATGCTATCTCTTTTAATATGACCCGTACGGGATTCGAACCCGTGTTACCGCCGTGAAAGGGCGGTGTCTTAACCACTTGACCAACGGGCCAATTTCTGGCAGAGAAGAAGGGATTCGAACCCTCGCACCGCGTAAGCGATCTACTCCCTTAGCAGGGGAGCCCCTTGAGCCACTTGGGTACTTCTCTATATTATATGGCTCCGCAGGTAGGACTCGAACCTACGACCGATCGGTTAACAGCCGATAGCTCTACCACTGAGCTACTGCGGAATATGGTGGGCCTAAATGGACTCGAACCATCGACCTCACGCTTATCAGGCGTGCGCTCTAACCAGCTGAGCTATAGGCCCATAAAAAAAGCGGGTGAAGAGAATCGAACTCTCGACCAGAGCTTGGAAGGCTCTTGTTTTACCACTAAACTACACCCGCATAAAAATGGTGAGCCATGAAGGACTCGAACCTTCGACCCTCTGATTAAAAGTCAGATGCTCTACCAACTGAGCTAATGGCTCATTTTGAAATGGTGCCGGCTAGAGGACTTGAACCCCCAACCTACTGATTACAAGTCAGTTGCTCTACCAATTGAGCTAAGCCGGCTTGCATATTTCAAAATGGTGGCTCGGGACGGAATCGAACCGCCGACACGAGGATTTTCAGTCCTCTGCTCTACCGACTGAGCTACCGAGCCTTTATGTAAATGGCGGTCCCGACCGGGGTCGAACCGGCGATCTCCTGCGTGACAGGCAGGCATGTTAACCACTACACCACGGGACCATTGGTTGCGGGGACAGGATTTGAACCTGCGACCTTCGGGTTATGAGCCCGACGAGCTACCAGACTGCTCCACCCCGCGACGATATAATATTTTTTTTAAAAAATGGAGGAGGTAGAGGGATTCGAACCCCCGCGCGACTCTCGCCGCCTGTCGGTTTTCAAGACCGATCCCTTCAGCCAGACTTGGGTATACCTCCATATATATAAAACTTGAGTGGTGGACCTTGTAGGACTCGAACCTACGACCGGACGGTTATGAGCCGTCTGCTCTAACCAGCTGAGCTAAAGGTCCTTTATGGTAGCGGCGGAGGGGATCGAACCCCCGACCTCACGGGTATGAACCGTACGCTCTAGCCAGCTGAGCTACACCGCCATAAAAGATATATAAGTGGAGCCTAGCGGGATCGAACCGCTGACCTCCTGCGTGCAAGGCAGGCGCTCTCCCAGCTGAGCTAAGGCCCCAAGATTTTAAAACTATCGGGAAGACAGGATTCGAACCTGCGACCCCCTGGTCCCAAACCAGGTGCTCTACCAAGCTGAGCCACTTCCCGTTAATAAGCGCGCCCGAGAGGACTCGAACCCCTAACCTTTTGATCCGTAGTCAAACGCTCTATCCAATTGAGCTACGGGCGCATATGGTGCCGAGGGCGGGGGTCGAACCCGCACGGTGGTCACCCACCGCAGGATTTTAAGTCCTGTGCGTCTGCCTGTTCCGCCACCCCGGCATGTCATATTGAAAATTGGAGCGGAAGACGGGATTCGAACCCGCGACCCCAACCTTGGCAAGGTTGTATTCTACCACTGAACTACTTCCGCAAGACATATATGACTTATTCAATTAAAAGTGCGGGTGAAGGGAGTCGAACCCCCACGCCAAAGGCGCCAGATCCTAAGTCTGGTGCGTCTGCCAATTCCGCCACACCCGCATATTATTTTTTAAAAATGGGGCGACTGATGGGAATCGAACCCACGAGTGTCGGAGCCACAATCCGATGCGTTAACCACTTCGCCACAGCCGCCATAATCCTGGTGCCGGCTAGAGGACTTGAACCCCCAACCTACTGATTACAAGTCAGTTGCTCTACCAATTGAGCTAAGCCGGCATTTATATGGTGGAGGATGACGGGATCGAACCGCCGACCCCCTGCTTGTAAGGCAGGTGCTCTCCCAGCTGAGCTAATCCTCCATTTGCCTGGCAACGTCCTACTCTCACAGGGACAAAGTCCCAACTACCATCGGCGCTAGAGAGCTTAACTTCCGTGTTCGGTATGGGAACGGGTGTGACCTCTCTGCCATCATTACCAGACTATATTCACTTGAGACAATCATTATTATACTTGATTCACTAAAAAAGTCAACAAGTTTTTTTATATTCTCTCAAAACTAGATAACATCAATGCAGTATTCATATTATATGGTTAAGTCCTCGATCTATTAGTATTCGTCAGCTCCACATGTCACCATGCTTCCACCTCGAACCTATCAACCTGATCATCTTTCAGGGATCT
>NZ_JBHTHG010000107.1:107709-254305 GCF_042676365.1 Bacillus sp. CGMCC 1.60114 | reverse complement strand
AGGCATTGAGTAATACGAATAGGTGTAAAATAGAGAAAAACAAAAAGAAAAACATAAAAAAGGGGGGAGCGCAAAGCGCTCCCCCCTTTTGTCAACAGCCCCAATTAGAGCGCCTTTTATTTTTGAATAGGAGTGCCACCAGCAAATCGGAAAACCCCCACGCTAAGCAAAAAAATACAATAAGCCGCCCATATGGACAGCTCATTTACATAATTATCGTTATGGGAAGTGACAAAAACAACAAGAGTTTTTGTCACTTCCCATTTGTACAATCAGCTTTCCCTTATTCATTCAAATAGCATGAAGGAGTGTAGTTGAACGAAAACTAAGCGGACTCCATAAATTCTGCACATTTTTGTTTTACTATACTTATGACAAAGTGCAGAGGAGGAGAATTTTTGATAATGAAGCGTATTACGTTATTACTTATTAGTTTTGTTACTGCTTTTTCCTTGGCAGCATGTTCCACAGCTACTAAGAAGAACGACCAATCCAGCATGGATAATATGAAACATGGGACTATGAGTGACATGAATCATTCAAGCTCTGGCGAAATTCCAAAAGGCCTAAAAGAAGAAAAAAATCCAACCTATAAAGTAGATAGTCAAGTTATTGTAAAGGCAGACCACATGGAAGGTATGAACGGTGCGAAAGCAACGGTTGTGGGGGCTTACGATACGACAGCTTATACGGTCTCCTATACTCCAACCACTGGTGGAGTGAAGGTAACCAATCATAAATGGGTTATTCAAGAGGAAATTAAAAACGCAGGTAATGAAACCTTGAAACCTGGTACTGAAGTCACTTTAGAGGCAGATCACATGAAAGGTATGATGGGGGCAAAGGGAACAATTGATTCAGCAGAAAAGACTACCGTTTATATGATTGATTATACTTCAACTACTGGTGGAGAAAAGGTAACCAATCATAAATGGGTAACAGAAAATGAACTTTCAACAAAATAAATAATTTATATTTTGAAGCCGATTTCTAACTTGAAATCGGTTTTTGATTTCCTTAAAGAGTTATCAATGCAGAGACGTCGATTTACCAAAATGAATTGACTCCAAATTACTTTACGACATTTGTATATCATATTCATTTATAGCTAACATAACGTAACATTATCAGTAGTCAACAATGGATAGAATTTTCGTTATGGGGGGATTTTGATTTATTAACATGCACTGATCTTAGTCAAAGATGCTTTGAACCTCTTATTAAAACTTATAAAAAAAAGTAGCGGAACAGACTACCTTGAGTAGTTATCAGATTAAACAACAGTTTTATGAACAATTAACAGAAGGTCAACGAGCGTTATTTATGTTCTATGCATATTATAATCACGTAAGTAAATCACTTACCGAATTATACTGGTGGAGCGCATATTTTATGGCTCAACCCCAAAGTTGGACAGCACTCAAAGCTGGGATAAGGTATTTTAAGGATGAATCAATGCTTTTACTTTTAGAGAAAATTGAAAGAGAACTAAAGTATTATAATCATCCTGAGACATTAGAAGATTTTTCAATCAGACGTGAGGAATTAGATAAAAACAAAAGACTTCAGACATCTATCAAATCCCTACATATTATATTTGAAAATACTTCTCCATTTACCATTAAAAGAATAAATAGCCATATTGAAAAAAATTTACAAGATTTTGTTGAGATTGAGAACTAGTTTTTCAATGTATCGTACAGTATCTATAAAAAGATGCTGTTTTTTCTTTTTAATTATCTAAAAAATAAAAAGGGCTTTGATATAATAAATGAAAAACAAAATAAAGGAGAATTTCAATGACATTCCCAACTCTAGAAACTGACCGTTTAAGTTTAATTGAGATAAATCAAACGTATAGCCAAAATATATATGATATTTTTTCACTTGAAGAGGTAACACGTTATTATGGTATGAATTGTTTTCAAGAGAGGGAGCAGGCTGTTCGAATGATTGAATCTTTTTCGAAAAATTTTCAAGAAAGACGTGCAATTCGTTGGGGAATTGTTGTGAAGGAAACGGGGGATTTTGTCGGTACAGTAGGTTATAATAATCTACAACTTTGGAGTAAACGAGCTGAAATTGGTTACGATATTCATCCTTCTTTTTGGAGGAAAGGGTATGCATCTGAAGCTGTTAAAGCGGTTTTAGAATATGGTTTTCAAGAATTAGATTTATTTCGTATCGGAGCTATTACCTATCCTGAAAATGAGGCATCATCTCATTTATTATTGAAAATAGGTTTTCAGAAAGAAGGATTATTGAGAGGTTATATTTATCAAAATCATCATTCAAATGATGCTTTAGTTTATTCAATTTTGAAAACAGATGGGGAGAAAGAGAGGAATCTCTAATATTAATCTTTCTCTGAGAATAGAAAACTACAAAAAATGAAAAGAAGAGGAGATATTTTGAGTCAAAATAAACGAGTACAAACAGAAAAAGGGCTATCGGCTATACAGAAAATGAAAAAATGGGCTAAAAATTTAAAGACACAACTTCTTGTACTGTATTTGGCATATCGAGATGAAAGAGTCCCTTGGTATGCTAAGTTATTTACAATGCTTGTTGTTGCTTATGCTTTCAGTCCTATTGACTTAATCCCTGATTTTATTCCAATCTTAGGGTATCTTGACGATCTCATTCTTGTTCCTTTAGGCGTTTACTTGGCGTTAAAGCTTATCCCTGAAGAAGTATTAGAGGATTGTAAAAGGAAAATAGAAGGACAATCCTCTATGAATAAGCCTAAAAATTGGATAACAGGATTTCTTATTATTATCATTTGGCTAATTGTTTTCATATGGATTGGAAACATTGTTTTATCATATATGAATCATTAATGAGTTATAAGTAGGCTATGTTCACTTTTATAGATACTCGTTTCCGTGATGGAAAACAGCATTAGAAAAGCTTTGTGGTGAATTTGCGTAAAACGAAGCTGTTTTTTAATAGATTATAGAATTTGCTTTAAAAGGGATAAAGGCAATTATATAATTCATAAACGGGAGAGGGAGAAAACGGTATGTCGACAAACAGAAAAATGGGTGTAAGTTGTTTATTGCTGAGCAGCTGTGCGGCACTAAGTAGTTTCTTATTAAAAGGTATCCTTCCTTATTCAGGGATTATTGGCTGGATGCTATCTGTTGTTTTTATTTTAGCTGGTGCTCATTTCATTGGGAAGGATGTAAGTGAGTCATAGCTTGTATTGTTTATCGTAGATTTATTCCTATAAAAAAAGAGATCATTACTCGATCTCTTTTTTTGTATACTTTTATTCACTTTGATTTAATTGATATACATATCTGAAGGAATTTTCAAAGTTGAATTCTTTTACTTGGGTTAATTTGTTTGTTTTTGGATTGTAAGTAAAGATTTTAACCGTATTGTAGCCGCCGCTGTTAGGGTCAGTGTTTCTAACAACGAATGTATTTTCTCCAATTTGGGTCATATTGCTTTTGTCATATACTTCGTTATTTATAGGCGAAACGTCCTGGTGATCTGAAGAAGTCTTAATCACTTTTACTCCACCTGAAAATAATGTAGCGATGATCAGTATAACGAGACATATCCTTATTATTTGTAATTCTTTAGCAATCGCTTGTTTCTCCATAGGGTTCATTCCTCCTACTTTTTGAATGTATTAAAATATATACGTTTAAGTACAAATAAATGAACAGTAGTGATAACAAACAAAAAGATTGCTAGTGTCTCGTTTACACTTGTTACTTTGCTAGGGCACTTAGTGATAATAAAACAGAGTAGGACCTATTTGAATGTGTATATAATTGAAGCTAATGTAGAAATGATGAGTAAGAATCTTAGTTTAGATGAATCTTTATTTTTTATAGAAAGCAAACGGTCTACATTGATTGAAAAGAGCCTTTTAGATAGGTAATTTTGTATTTTTTGATTTTGTAATTTAGATTTTGTCTTGGAATTCCTAATTGTTCACTTGCTTTTGTAATATTTCCTTGGGAATCATATATTGCTTGTTCAATCATAATCCGTTCAAGATTCTCGATTTGTTCTGGTAGACTTTTGGAAAAAATAGTATGCTCTTGAATAGATGATTGATTGGCTTGCTGGATCATTTTGTTTTTAAAAGTAGGAGAAAGATGTTCAAATGAAATGGCACTTTCATCGTAAATCAGGTTCAAAGCTCCTTCCAACGAATGCTCCAATTGTCTGACATTACCTGGCCATTGGTAGTTCATGAAAAATTGATAAACATCTTCATCAATCCCTGTAACATTAACACCTAAGGCAGTCGAATGTTTGTTGATAAAATACTCGATTAAAGTAGGGATATCTTCTTTTCTATTTCGTAATGGGGGGATTACAATATTTACTACCGCTAACCGATAATAAAGATCTTCCCGTAGTTTGCCATTGGCTATAGCTTCAAGAGGATCCTCATTAATCGTAGTAATCACTCGTACATCAATATCTAAAACTTTAGATGAACCTAAGCGTTGAAGCTTTCTTTCCTGTAAAACACGAAGTAACTTTGCTTGAAGGTTCGTTCCCATAGAATTAATCTCATCAAGCAATAAAGTTCCTCCATGCGCTTCTTCGAATAATCCTGCTCTATCTGTCGCTCCGGTAAAACTCCCTACACTTGTTCCAAATAACAGTCCTTCAAGCAATGACTCAGGTAATGCTGCACAATTTTGAGCTATAAAGGGCTCGTTTTTTCGCGGGCTTTCATTATGGATGCTTTGAGCGAATAATTCTTTTCCCGTACCAGTCTCACCGAAGATTAAGACGTTTGAATTAGACCGTGCAGCTCTTCGGGCTTGTTCAACCGTCTGCCTCAATTGTTTGCTTGAAAATATAATGTTATCAAATTGGAATCTTGTATTGTTTTTTCGAGCTAACATAGAATTGGAAGGAGCAGAACTTCCTTTTGTTTGATTTTGTAATTGAAAAATGGTTTCAGTTAGCTGTTTTTGTTTTGTAATATCTGTTGCAATCTCTAAAGCTCCCACCTTTTTATTTCCTAGAAATAAAGGAACAGTTTTTGAAAGGGTTGTGACCGATTTGCCATTGGTAGTAAAATGATTTTCTCGTTGGCTGAGTGTCTTCCCTGTGTTCAAGGCTGTAAGAAGAGTGCTGGAATTTTCTTCTATTGGCCATGTATCCACAATTCTTTTATTTCGTACTGATGCAGGTTCAACGGTATCAATTTCCCCCATTTTTCGATTGTAAAATATAATTTTTCCTTGTTGATCGATTGCGGTGATGCCTTCTTCAAGTTGATCTAATATTACTTCGTATAAATGCTTAGTTTCATTCATCTGTTGAAGTTGATATTGCAATTGTTGGATCTGGGTATTGTCTTTGAGATTAAGAAGGTAGTAGAAAGTTTCAGAATCGATTTGGATAACTGAAATATTTACAATTAACTGTCGGGTACCAAGAGAAAGTGCGATACCTGTTTTATCTTTTTTGAATTGAAAACTTTTTTTCAATTCCTCTGAAGGGAAAATTTCATAGATAGAAGTTCCGATTATGTTACTTGGACTTGATGAAAATAAACGTGCAGCAGATCTGTTTAAAGAATGGATTTCTCCTTGTTCACCAGTGAGAATCATACTATCAAAACTGGAATTCCAAACCTTATGTAAGGGAAGAAAGGAAAAATCAGTCATTGCGTTCACCACCCTTATAAATATTCAATAAAATAAAAAAATATAAAAAGTCGGAATATTTTTAATTATATCAAAGGTGATAATCTGATTAAAACGATTTGTATAAATTTTTTGCTGGAGGTCATAGAAAAATATTTTTCTATGAATTTTTTTCATTTGGAGGATATTTTTCATATTTATATTTTATAAAATTCGAAGAAACCTTGATATAATTGGTATTTTTTATTTGGCATGAATGTTGCATAGAGAATAATTGAAAAGATTAGAGGAGGTTATTTATGAATAAAGTATCTTTACAACATATTCATGCTATTGATGTACATGCTCACCCTTTTGTTGCTAATCAAGAACCTTATACAGTAGAGGAGTTTGTTAAGAAACTATCTTTATCTGTTATACCACCCCGAGCTACAAACAACTATATACAAAATAAGAATCAACCTTTTCCAGGAATTAATATGTGGGTTCAAATTTTGATTCAACGACTTGCAAAATATTTTTCATGTGAGCCTAACTTGATAGATGTAGTAAATAACAGAAATAAATATGCTGGTGATTTTAGGGGATATACAAGGAATTTGTTTCAGGACGCTAAGATTACTGGAGTTGTAACTGACTTTGGATATCCAATGCCGATGTTAAGTAAAGATGAGTTTGCAGATCTGTGTGGATCAAAAATATGGGAAATTCATAGAATTGAACCTGTTATGGTTCATTTATGCAAAGAATGTGACCGTTTTGAGGAATTTAGTGAAAGGTATCGTATTGATTTAAGACAAGCTTTGCAGAAGCCTGATGTTATCGGTTTAAAATCGATTATTGCTTATAGAAGCGGATTGGAAATCTCAGAAATGAGTGAACAAATGGCTCGGGATCAATACCGAGAATTTCAAACGAACGACCGGGCAGAAGTAAAAGCTTTTCGTGACTATTGCCTCCATATAGCGATGGAAGAATGTACAGCTGCAGATAAGGTTATGCATATTCATACTGGTATTGGAGATGGAGAAGTTGTTTTACCGAAAGCGAGTCCGAGTTTTCTAATAAACATGCTTAGGGATAAAAAATACATCGATACTAAGGTTCACCTTGTTCATGGGGGATATCCCTGGGTTGAGGAAGCTGCTTTTATTGTAAGCATTCTCCCGAATGTTTATATGGATATTTCGCTGCAAAATCCCTTCGCAGGTCATGGAGTTCAACGAATTCTTTCTCAAGTGTTTGAATTTGCTCCTTTCGATAAAGTTATGTATGGGTCGGATGCTTTTACTGTACCTGAAATGAATTGGCTAGGAGTGCATTTATTTAAGGAATGTTTTGAGAAAGTTTTAAATACTTGGATTGACTCTGATTATATGAATGTGGAAACAGCTCAATGGATTGGCGAAATGGTTTTGTTTAGAAATTTTGAAAGGGTTTACAAAAAGAACCTGCAATTTAATGTTTGATAGAAGGAGGAGCTAGAGATGTCAATCGAACAATTCGGTTATAAACAGGAATTGAAAAGGACATTAACATTTTGGGATCTTGTATTTTATGGACTGATTTTTTTGGTTCCTATTGCACCATTTGGTGTTTTTGGCTATATCTCAGACACTTCGAAAGGGATGGTCGCCCTAACGTATATCATTGGTATGATTGGAATGATTTTTACGGCCCTGAGCTACGCTAAAATGTCCCAAGCTTTTCCGATGGCAGGTTCCGTTTACACTTATGCACAAAGAGGGATTAATGAGTATGTTGGTTTTCTTGCTGGTTGGGGAATCTTGCTAGATTACATTCTTGTACCTGCTTTAACTTATGTTGTCAGCGCAGTTTCATTAGCGGGAATGGTACCGGAAGTGCCGGTTTGGTTTTGGTTGGTTCTCTTTATTTCCTTTAATACTTTCATTAATATTCGCGGGGTAGAATTTACCGCAAAAGCAAATAAAATTATTTTGGTTTTACAATTTATGGTTTTAGCTATTTTTCTAATATTCGGGCTGGTTGCTTTATATAAAGGAGTAGGCGGTACTAGTCTGACAATCAAGCCTATATATGATTCCAGCAAGTTTAATCTACACATGGTTATGGGAGCAGTTTCAATAGCGGTGCTATCCTTTTTAGGTTTTGATGCCATTTCCACCCTTTCTGAAGAGGTAAAAGGAGGCAACAAAATTGTAGGTAGAGCTACAATTTTTACTTTGTTGATTGCAGGCGTATTGTTTATATCTCAAACATGGGTTGCAAGTGATCTTAGCCGCGGATTAAAAATTGAAAATTTAGATACAGCTTTCTATCAAGCTGCTGAATTGGCTGGGGGTAGTTGGTTGAAAAATTTGACACTCATTGCGACAGTGTTTTCTTGGGGAATTGCCAGCGCGCTTGCATCTCAGGCAGCCATCTCCCGACTTCTTTATTCCATGGGGCGTGATCGTAAACTACCTTCTGTATTCGCAAAAGTTCATCCGAGATTTCAAACACCATATATTAGTACTTTTCTAGTGGCTATTGTTTCTTTTTCTGTAGGAATGGCGTTTGAAAATAACATTGGGATGTTAACGAATATTGTTAATTTTGGAGCGTTGATTGGTTTTCTTGTATTGCATATTTCAGTAATTAATCATTATATCATTCGCCAAAAATCAAAAAAATTTATTCAACACCTTGTATTTCCTCTTTTTGGGCTAATTATCATTGGTTATGTAGTGTATGGAATGGATCGGCTTGCGATTGAAATTGGATCTGGTTGGCTTCTTATAGGGGCCGTATATATGCTTGTGCTTCAAAAAGTTAAAGCAGGGAAGATAGAAATTAAAAAAGGGGGTTCTGAACACATTGAAAACCATTGAAAAACAAGACATAGAATTGAGTGAGGAAATGACGGAACAGTTGACTCGTATTCGAAGACATATCCACCAATATCCGGAACTTTCTTTTCAGGAATATGCTACATGCGCGTATATCATTTCGTGCTTACAAGAATGGAAGATTCCGTACCAAAAAGTTGGAGAAACAGGGATTGTTGTTGATATTATCGGAGAAATGGGTGAGGGGTTGCACATTGGAGTGCGGGCAGATATCGATGCGTTGCCGATTGAAGAAAAAACGGGTCTTTCCTTTTCTTCTCAAAATCATGGAGTCATGCATGCTTGCGGGCATGATGGTCACACTGCTATTTTATTAGGAACAGTCTATCAGTTATTTCAATTAAAGCATAGATTTAGTGGACGAGTCCGTTGTATTTTTCAACCGGGTGAGGAAGCGGATGGCGCAGCAGAAGAAATGATACAAAAAGGAGTACTAGAAAATCCTGTGATTGATGAAATGATTGCTCTTCATTTATGGCCCCATTTACCATTTGGAACGGTTGGTATCAAGCACGGCGCCATTACAGCTTCTTGTGATAATTTCGTGATTGAGATAGTGGGAAAAGGAGGGCATAGCGCACGTCCGCATCAAGGTATTGATGCTATTGCCATTAGCGCTAATGTTCTTCAGGCTCTTTCTCTTCTTGTTACGAAAAGTCATAATCCTATCGAGCCTGTAGTGATCCATGTCGGGAAAATTCAAGGCGGGACGGCAAGTAATATAGTTGCGGATCAGGTAGTCCTAGAAGGAACAACAAGAACCATAACTATGGAAACGAGACAGAAAATAAAATCACAAATTATTCAACTGGTTGAAGGGATAGTGAATTCGTATGGAGCTAAAGCCAATGTTACATATACATATAGCCATCCGCCGGTGATAAATGACGAAGCATTAACTTATAGCATTGAAGAAGGAATAAAGGAATTATTAGGTGCGAATGCAGTTTATGTATTGAAAGATCCCTCAATGGGCGCAGATGACTTTGGTGCATTTGCTATAAAGGTTCCGAGTACCTATTTCCGATTAGGTATTAGACAAACAGATCAGTCTTGTTATGATTTACATCATCCTGAGTTTCAATTTGATGATCAGATTATTGCAGTTGGCGTTAAGATCTTTACTTATAGTGTACTAAGAAGATTACTAAAAGGGGGGCAATCAACATGTTAACAAAAGAAAATGTTTTAAAAATCGTCGAACAAGAAAATATTGAATTTATTCGAGTGGAATTTTTAGACTATGCTGGCATGACGAGAGGAAGAACAATCCGTGCTTCTCAACTTAACAGCGCAATGGAAAAAGGAATTAACTTTAGTACAGCAATTATGAGTTTCGATTGTTTTGATGAATATATTCCCAATCCTACGTATGGAGCAAACGATGGAGATTTCTTTGCGGTACCCGATCCAAGTACCTTCGCTATCCTTCCTTATCGGAAAAATACAGCGAGAATGCTTTGTGATTTAGTCGATGAAAACGGAGAACCATGGGAGGGATGTCCAAGAAGCGCATTGAAACGCCTGCTTTCGGAAGCAGAAATACTCTTAGGCGGAAAAATGCATATGGCATTTGAACAGGAAGCCTATTTACTGAAAGAAATAGATGGAAAACTAGAGCCAGCAGATAAAAGCCATTGTTTTTCTACAGATGGCATAGACATTCAAGAAGATTTTGTTCAAGATTTTGTTTATTCCTTGGAAAAGATGGGCGTTCAAACAGAACAAATTTCCAGCGAGTATGGCCCTGGGCAATTAGAGATAAATTTGAAATACGCTCCTGCTTTGAAAGCGGCAGATGATCAAGTAACATTTATGCATTTATTTAAACAAATTGCTAGGGACAAGGGAATGATAGGTACTTTAATGCCTAAACCATTCCAGCACTTACCTGGAAATGGATTGCATGTTCATATTAGTATATTTGATAAAATTGGTGAGAACATCTTCCAGGATACGACAGATTCAAGAGGTTTGGATATGTCTGAAAAAGCGTATCAGTTTATAGGGGGACTTTTGAAACACGGAGCCTCTCTAATTGCAATCGGTGCTCCTAGTATTAATTCCTATAAACGGATGCAGTCAGGATCTTGGGCACCAGCCCACATATGTTATGGAGCTAGAAACCGTTCAGTATTAGTAAGAATTCCTGATAAGGCAAGAGCAAGAAGATTTGAATTTCGGGGTGCTGATGGAACGTGCAATCCATATTTGCTTGCAGCTTGTTTAGTAGCTTCGGGTCTCCATGGGATTCAAAACAGAATGGATCCAGGTGAACCGATGGATGTGGATATCAGTAAGTTAGATGATATTGAATTAAAAGAAAGAGGAATTTCTTGGGGGCCGAGAAACTTAAATCAAGCAGTAGATTATTTAGCGGAAGACACAATCTTGGCTGAAACGATCGGAAGGTCAATCTGGGAGGAATTTATTAAAATTAAAAAATCAGAATGGGATAAATATATTAGGCAAGTAAGTGACTGGGAATTAAGACTTTTCTCTTCCAGGTTTTAAATAAAAGGATACGGTTAGGAAAGAAATATGCAAAGGCTCGATTCGTTACAAAAAAGCTCTTATTTCATGGACTCTCGTAATGTCAAAAATGCGAGGCATATCTAAAAATACTAAATAAAAAAGATAAGGTTTCTACCTTATCTTTTTATTTGCGTGCCTAACTATGCTTGACATTACTTACTGATGAAGGTCCATTCTAGGTAAGAGCCAAGTCGCCTAGCAGCTAACAGTCAACTGATGAAGCGGCTATAAGGTTCGAGCCCCTCCTTTTCCATTTCTCTCGAGAGAAGAAACCTATAAGCATATATGAAATGGTAGGCTGTGAACGTTTCGTCATGCAAGAATGTTACCCGTCACATGAAAGATACAAGGCTTGTGGCCTTAGCCGTGGAGTCTCAAAAAATATGCTTTTCTATCCATAGAGAATATTTCCATCTTTGTCCGTATAAGCTAAAATAAAGTAAAAACTTCCATTAGTGAGGATTTTGGGGATAAAGACAAAATATAAGGAATGGTGCATATGTGGCGGAAAATATCGATTATTGTTGTGTTGTTATGTTTAGCTGGTTATGCAATATATGAGCAGTTTGGAAAAGAGAAAGCACAAGTAACAGACAATCAAAAGCAAAGTACAGAGGATGTAAAAGAAGCAATTGCGCAAAATGGGATTGAAATTGGGAAAGTAGCGCCTGATTTTGAATTGTCCAAGCTTGATGGTACAAAGGTGAAGCTTTCTGATTTAAAAGGTAAGAAGGTTATTTTGAATTTTTGGGCAACGTGGTGTGGTCCATGTCAGCAAGAAATGCCAGATATACAAGCGTTTTATGATAAGTATCAGAAAGATGTAGAAATATTAGCTGTGAATTATACAATGTCAGAAGGAGCTGAAGGAAAAGAGAAAGTACGGAAATTTGCAGAAGAGAAAGGGCTTACTTTTCCGATTCTTCTTGATACAGATATAAAAGTAACGACTACTTATAAAGTTATTACAATTCCAACGTCATATTTTATTGATACAAAAGGAGTTATCCAAGATAAATTTATCGGACCAATGACGGTGAAGGAAATGGAAAAAAGAGTGGCAAAATTAAAATAAAAGATGAAAATAGGAATGGTCTATGTGCCATTCCTATTTTCTATTTGCAGGTTAATCGAGTTTCTTTCATTATGTTAAGTTATAATGTAAATAAAAAGCTAAGGAGAAGATTATGGGGAACTTCACAGGCAATTATATTGTAATCGATTTTGAAACGACAGGATTCAATCCTTATCAAGATAGTATTATTCAAATGGCTGCGATTCGGTATCGAAATCATAAATATACGGATCAATTTGTTTCGTATGTGAATCCAGAAAAGATGATTCCGGGCCGCATTACGATGTTGACAGGTATTCGGAATTTTGATGTTGTAAATGCGCCAACAATTGAAATGGTATTACCGGAATTTGTTGCATTTATTGGAGAAGATACAATCATTGCTCATAATGCTTCTTTTGATATGAGGTTTTTAAAGAGTAATATGGAACGACTAGGACTCGGCATACCGAAAAATGTAGTAATTGATACACTTAGTTTAGCAAAACGATATATAAAACATGTACCGAATCATAAATTAGAAACGCTGAAACGATTTTTACATATTCAAGTACGTTCTCATAACGCATTAGATGATTGTTTCACTTGTGCAGCCGTATATCAAAAATGTGTAGAGGTGAAGAATGGAAAAGAAAAGAAGGTGGCTTCTCAAAGTTTAACAAAGGAAGAAGAAAGAGCATGTGAAATTATAAAAGGAATATTAGAGCGGCAGAACGGAGATACAACAGCTATTCGTTCTGTTTGTGTCGGAAGTTATCTGGATATCAAAGCTCTTCATTCATTTATAAGAATTAAACTAAAAGGTAGAAAAAAATACGTATTAACGAATAAAGAGCAAGAGGAAATAGTAGCTATGTATCCGAATGTTATATGTGAACCTGCTACGAAAAGTGAATGGGGTGTTACAAGAATTATGATTGATCAGCCTGAGGATGTGCTTGCTTTTGAAGTCATGATTTTTGAGGCGTATGAGGAAGCAATGCAAACTTTGCAGCGTTCATAAAATGCATGTAATAGGGTATATGTCAGTAGTTAGTCTATTGTTATTTTCTTTGTTTTTTTCAATCCAATTGTTAGGAAATAGTGGGATAACTCAAATATAAAACGGTTGTTTAGAATGCTTCTATTTATATTATATATGAATAAGTTAATTATGCTAAAAATAAAATTTTCTCATAAATCTGATTAGGGAGTTTTTTAACTGTTCATACTAGTAGTACGAAAGAGAAAGGGTGAACAGTATGAGAAGAAATCGCCGGAGAACGTTTGAAGAACTTGTGATGGAAAATAAGCGGCAACTACTTAATGATCGTGATGCAATTGAACGGATTGAAGAAAAATTAGAAAAGCGATATGAAACACGTATTTTCAAACAGGCTGAATAATTCTTATAGCTAGTATGATACTAGTTGTAAGGAGGCGATATAATGGGTAATCCAAAGAAACATCCGCAAGATTTTGCTCCAAACCAGATTGGAATGCAATCGAGAGCAGCTGGCGGTAATAAAGGAAAAAAAATGCAAGACAAATCAGGGAAACAACCGATTGTTGATAACGGTTAAAGAGAGGGAGAATGGAAGCATTCTCCCTTTTTTTGCATACATAATTAAAGACATTTTTTACAAACTAATGTTGTATGTATTTTCAATAAAGGAGGAAGACATGATGCCAGAACAAAACAAAGCAAATCCAGATGATCGTAGCGATAACGTTGAGAAATTGCAAGAGGCAGTATATAACACAATTGAAAATATGAACGAAGCAAGGGAAGCTGCTGAGTTTTCTAATGCGAAAGACCGCGCAGCAATCGAAGCGAAAAATGAGCGCCGCATGGAAAGTATTGAAGGAATGCGAAGAGAAATTAAAGAGGAAGCTGCATATCGTAATAAGTAAGAAAAGGCTGACATTGTCAGCCTTTTTTTGTGATAGAAAAATTTTCTGTAAGAAGACGCCAATTTTGCGGGAATGGTAATCCGATTTTCCAATAACTGATACCGCGAATTCCTTGTTCTTTTATTAAATTAAACTTACTTTGAACAGATCTGGCATCTTCAAACCATACTTCATGTTTTACTCCGTTTTCATCGTAATAATTAAAATGTGGAGCCTGTGAAGTGAAATCGTATTGAATTGGCACATTATATTTTCGGGCAAGTGCAACAGCAGCAACAGAACTAACTGCTTTTGCAGGTGGATTTCCTGGTTTAAATGGGAGAGTCCAATTAAATCCGTATAAGTTTTGTCCCATCATAATTTTACGCGGCGGCATTTGTGATTTTGCATATTGAATGACTTGTTTGACAGGACCAATTGGAGAAACTGCAAGTGGCGGTCCACCTTGCCATCCCCAGTCGTATGTCATAATAACAACGAAATCAACTATTTCTCCTTGTGCCTTATAGTCATGAGCTGCAGCTGTACCTGTTTGTGTTGAACTTGTCTTTGGGACGAGAGTTGTACTTAGTGTATATCCTTTTGGGAGACGTGTTTTTACTTTGCGTAAAAATTGATTATATGCTTCTCGGTCTCCTGGGGCAAGGTTCTCAAAATCGAAGTGGATATCACGCATGCCGTATTTTTGTGCGGTTTGTAAGATGTTTGTAATTAACGTATTTTGAATTGTTTCATTGCGTAAAATAACGCTTGTTAACTCAGGGCTAAAACTTCCATTTTCAAGATTTGTAATAACGAGCATCGGAATTGTTTGCCCTTGCTTTGCAATTGCGACGATTTCAGATACTTGTGTAGGTTCTTTTAGTGTTCCGTCACGCTTTGCTTCAAAGCTAAAGTAGGCTAAGTAAGTTAAATATGGATTGATAGCTTTGGTGGAAGTAATTAAGCTTTCTTTAATCGGAATTGTGGATGGCTGTAAATAGGCGATGGATTCAATTATTTTTTTTGTCCCTTTTGGTACATATAGCTGCTGTCCGACTTGGAGTGCGGATTTTAACGATAAATGATTCACTTTTGCTAAACTGGCGAGAGGTACATTATAGGTTAAAGCAATTTTATATAAGCTATCGCCAGGCTGTACATAATAAGTATTTCCTTCCGTATTCACGATTAATGCTTGCCCGATTACGAGTGTTTGAGCTGGATTTAATCCATTATCTCTTACAATTGTTTCTGGAGTTGTTCCGTACTGCTGTGCTAATTTATATACGTTATCACCGCTTCGTACAGTTATGATTTGTAGCATATGCTCACTCCTTTAAGGAAAAAGATCCGCCGCTTCTATTTTATTTTCAGTTTCTCTGTATTATGATTAAAGGTGTAGAAAGAAATGCAAGCGAGAAGGAGATAAAAATATGTTTGTAGCAGAACACGAAATTGACATTCGTTATGCAGAGACGGATCAAATGGGTGTCGTGTACCATGCGAATTATTTAGTATGGCTAGAACTTGGGCGTACGAAATTAATTCAAGATTTAGGATTTTCATATGTTGAAATGGAGAATGATGGGATTGTATCTCCTGTACTTGATTTGCAAATTACATATCGAAAAGCAATGCGTTACGGAGAAAAAGCAATTGTGAAAACATGGGTGGAGTCTGTGAGTCCACTACGTGTTGTTTACGGCTATGAAATTTATAATGGAAACGGCGAACGTTGTATTACAGCATCTACAACAAATATTTGTGCAAAAAAAGAAGGCTTTCGTCCGGTATCCTTTAAAAAATTGTACCCAGAGTGGTATGAGACATACGAGAAGATTAAAAAACAATGAAAAAACGTGGCTTAGGCCACGTTTTTTATTTTTCGTAATTAAATTGCGGGAAATCATCATCACTACTGAATGTAACTGATAAATTATGTCCGTCAAAGAACCATTCATCATCGCCTTCAATAAAGAAAGTAATGCCATCTTCTTGAATTTGTACAGCAGGAGTAGCAGGAGTATCTTTACGAATTCCTAATGAAAGTCCTTTTTGAACAGTACTACATCCACCATATTGTACGAAAAAGCGAATAGCATCGCCTGTTTGTAAACCAAGCTCGTTTTTATACCAGCTTACTGCTTCTTTTGATACTGAAATGTTCATCTAGTATTCCTCCAACAAAATCACTTTTTCTTTTAGTATAAAAAATAACGCAAAAAGACGCCATTTATATGCTTTGCGTTTTCTTTTTGCGTTATGTGGGTTACAACCCTACTTTTGTTTCTGTTGTTTCTTTGTTAAATTTGCTTTTGGCTCTGTTTTATTTATAATTCGTCCAATATTTGCACGATGTCGATAAATAACCATACCAGCTAATAAACACATCGCAACAATGAAGATTTTATCCCCGTTTATAATTGCTGCAATAACAGCGACGATAGCTGTTAACATAGAAGAGAGTGAAACGTATCTCGTCGTAAATAGTAGGGTGAAAAAGATCACAGCTAATACTACAAAGGTAATTGGTGCGTAACATAATAGTACGCCAGCAGAAGTAGCAACCGCTTTTCCTCCGCGGAACTTTGCGAAGATTGGGTATACATGACCAAGTACTGCAGCTAATCCGAACCATAGAGGATGGATATGTAAACCGAAAATTAGCGGTAGAGCTGTAGCTAATGTTCCCTTTAAAATATCAGCAATTGTAACAATGAAACCCGCTTTTTTCCCTAATGTACGAAATGTATTCGTTCCTCCTAAATTTCCGCTGCCATGCTCGCGAATATCGATTCCATAACCAATCTTTCCAACGACAAGTCCAGATGGAATCGAGCCAAGTAAATAGGCAACAATCAATAAAAGATATGTAAGCATAAGTTCAGTCTCCTTTATTCAAATGTGTTGATAAAGGGTAAAAAGAGTTTTTCCCGTATATTGTACCATACATTTGTAAAGAGCACATTTCTTTTTTATAAAGTGAAATTTCTATTAATGGTGGGTTTCTCATTTCTCACTGATAGAAAGCATTCACTAATGGAACTTTTACTTACTCATAAGTAGAGGGATAAAGTGAA
This sequence comes from Bacillus sp. CGMCC 1.60114, assembly GCF_042676365.1. NCBI lineage: Bacteria > Bacillati > Bacillota > Bacilli > Caryophanales > Bacillaceae > Bacillus > Bacillus sp. CGMCC 1.60114. Next base: position 237,240 of record NZ_JBHTHG010000107.1, on the reverse strand, counting down.
ACTTCCATCAGTGGGGGCTTCATCCCTCACTGATGGAAAGTCCGCCCAATCGGGCATTAACGGACCGTTATCCCTCAGCTATTTTCTTCGCTTTTTTTTAAATATTGAGGTGGGGGTCATACTGCCTGCTAGTGTGGGATAAATAAAAGGTTCGATGAATGTTTAAAAAAATTTCACAGAATGTTACATTTTTCACATATCTGCCCTTACTATATGTTGTATCATTTTGATGGTAAATGAACAAGATGTTGTTGGGGGTTTGAGGAATGAAGCAAGTAATAGAAAAAAACAGTAAATATGAAGAGAATCTAAAGGATATTTTTACGAAAATCGTTTATGCAAATGAACAAGATTTAATGCAAGAAAACGCGAATGTTGATGGCCGGTCTCCGATGGGGATGATGGGGAAATTTGCATCTGAGAGTGCAAGGTATTATGCGATTGAGCATTTACTTTCTGAAGAAGTGAAAAAAGCAATTGATCAAAATATTTTATATCCGCATGATTTAGATTTTTATGCAACAGGTACGACAACGTGTTCGCAAATTCCATTAGCTCAAATGCTTGAAAACGGATTTCATACAGGTCACGGATATATGCGACAACCGCAAGATATTAAAAGTGCGTTGGCGCTTTCGTCGATTATTTTTCAAGCGAATCAAAATATGCAGCATGGAGGTCAATCATTTGCATTGTTTGATGTAGATTTAGCACCATATGTGAGAAAAACGTTTGAAAGAAATAAAAAACGTTTAGCAACATATCCATTAACAGCTGAGCAAGTAGAAGAGTTTGCATGGAAAGAAACAGAAAATGATACTTATCAAGCATGTGAGGCTTTTATTCATAATTCGAATAGCATGCATAGCAGGGGCGGTGGACAAGTTCCTTTTATTTCGATCAATTATGGAACAGATACATCAAAAGAAGGAAGATTATTAATTAAACAATTGTTACGAGCAACGCAAGCTGGATTAGGAAAAGGAGAAACACCCATTTTTCCGATTCAAATCTTCAAATTAAAAAAAGGTGTAAATTTTGAAGAAAAAGAACCAAATTATGATTTATTTGAACTAGCATTAGAAACGACAGCGAAACGATTGTTTCCAAACTTCTCATTTTTAGATGCGCCATTTAATGCGGCGCATTATGATGGTCGTCCCGAAAGTGAAGTATGTTATATGGGGTGTCGCACTCGTGTTATGTCTAATATTCATGGGGAAGAAACAGCGATCGGAAGAGGGAATTTGTCGTTTACATCTATTAATTTAGTGAAATTAGCATGTATTAGTGAAACAAAAGAGGCATTTTTTGAAGCTCTAAATAATTATGTTGACCTAGGTGTTCGTCAATTATTAGAAAGATTTTCTTATCAGTCGACGAAAAAAGCAAGAGATTTTCAATTCTTATATTCACAAGGAGTATGGCGCGATGGCGAAAAACTTGAACCTGAAGATTGTGTTGCTGAAATTTTAAAACAAGGTACATTAAGTATTGGTTTTATCGGCCTTGCAGAATGTTTAGTCGCTTTAACAGGAAAACATCATGGGGAAGATGAAGAGTCATGGAAGCTTGGATATGAAATTATTGAATATATGAGAAAGAAAATGGATGAAGCAACAGAGAAATATCAATTGAATTTCTCGTTAATTGCTACTCCGGCAGAAGGACTATCAGGAAAATTTATTAAAAAAGATCGAGCTGAATTTGGAACGGTTACAGGTGTAACGGATCATAATTATTATACAAATTCATTCCATATTCCAGTTTATTATCCTATTCAAGTAATTGATAAAATTCGTTTAGAAGGACCGTTTCATGCACTTTGTAATGGTGGCCATATTACGTATATTGAATTGGATGGAGCGGCTGTTCATAATCAAAAAGCATTACTGCAAATTGTGAAGGCAATGGCACAAAATGGTGTAGGGTATGGCTCCATTAATCATCCAGTGGATCGTTGTAAATGTTGTGGTTATAATGGTGTGATTGGGAATGAATGTCCAAGCTGTAGAAATGAAGATGAACATTATTTTGAAAGAATTCGCCGCATTACTGGATACCTTGTAGGAGATATGTCAAAGTGGAACAGTGCGAAGCGAAGTGAAGAAGCGGAGCGGGTGAAACATATATGAGAGTAATGAATATCATTCATGATAGTGTAGTAGATGGAGAAGGGTTGCGGACAGTCGTTTTTTTTGCGGGCTGTCCGCATCGTTGTTTTGGCTGCCATAATTCACAGTCTTGGAATATTTGTAATGGAACTGAGGTTACAAAAGAGGAAATGATAAAAGAGATTGAAAAAAATCTTCTTACTGATGTAACATTTTCAGGTGGAGATCCATTTTTTCAAGCTACTGAAGTGAAAGAAATAGCAAAAGCAGTAAAAAAAATGAGAAAAAATTTATGGATTTACACAGGTTATACATTAGAGGAGATACAGAATTCACAAAATAATGATATGATAGAATTGTTGCAGTATGCAGATGTATTAGTAGATGGAAGATTTGAGCTAGCGAAACGAGATCTTACATTACCGTTTCGCGGAAGTTCAAATCAACGTATTATTCGATTGAAGGAGTAAAAGGACGGGATAGAATTGAATAAAACAGTTTTACTTGTTGAAGATGAAAAAAGATTGCGAGAAATTGTTAGCGATTATTTTCGTAATGAGGGCTTTGAAGTTATTGAAGCTGAAGATGGAAAGAAAGCGTTAGAACGTTTCGATGAGCATGCGGTGGATTTAATAATATTAGACATTATGCTACCAGAAATTGATGGCTGGTCTGTATGTAGACGTGTAAGAAAAGAATCAGCGGTACCAATCATTATGTTAACAGCTCGTTCTGATGAGGATGATACTTTACTCGGTTTTGAATTAGGAGCAGACGAATATGTAACGAAACCGTTTAGTCCGAAAATTTTAGTTGCACGTGCTAAAACATTATTAAAACGTGCGGATGGTGCGTTAGGTCAAGCTGAAGAGAATACACTTTCTCTTGCAGGTATCGATGTGAATCGTTTGTCGCGTACTGTAATGGTAGACGATGAAGAGATTACATTAACACATAAAGAATTTGAGCTTCTTGTTTATTTAATGGAGAATAAAGGGATTGTATTATCTCGTCAACATTTATTAGATCAACTTTGGGGATATGATTACTTCGGAGATGATCGTACAGTAGACACACATATTAAGAAACTTCGTAATAAATTAGGAGATAAAGCAACGCATATTGGTACAGTTATTCGTGTCGGATATAAGTTTGAAGAGTAATATTGGTGCCCATCTATACATTTTTATACTTAATTGTATGTACAATTTTTTATACTTGATTATTTATGAAATATGATTGTATTTTTTTGTTTGGATTTCACGATGAGTTCACAGAAAGGACACAAACCGTGATTATACTAAAAATACGATTTTAGGAGAGAGGGGATAAATAAGTTATGGGATATTATAATCAAACAGAAACAAACGAAACTCGTACGGAAACAGTAAAATCAGGCAGTAAAAAAGGATACTTTTTCACAGGAATTGTCGGTGCTGTCATTGGTGCCGTTACAATTAGTGTTGCAGCTCCGTATATACCTTGGGCAAATAACAGTGTAGTTTCCCAATCAAAAGTAGAAGGAACAGCGGTTCCAGTTGTGAATAAAACAAAGGGTGAAACAGACCTTCCTGGTATGATTGAAGGAGCAAAAGAAGTAGTTGTAGGTGTAATGAATTTCCAAAAAAATATGGATCCATTTTCCCAATCAGCAGGACAAGAAGCTGAAGCTGGTTCAGGATCAGGTGTTATTTATAAAAAAGTTGGAGATAAAGCACTTATTGTGACAAATAACCACGTTGTAGATGGTGCAAATAAATTAGAAGTGAAGTTAAGTAATGGAACGAATGTGCCAGCAAAATTAGTAGGAAAAGATCCTTGGTTAGATTTAGCGGTTGTTGAGATCGATGGAAAAAATATTAATAAAGTTGCAACTCTTGGCGATTCAGATAAAATTCGTGCAGGAGAATCTGCGATTGCAATTGGTAACCCACTTGGCTTTGATGGAAGTGTAACAGAGGGGATTATTAGTAGTAAAGATCGTGAAATTCCAGTTGATATTAATGGGGACAACCGTCCAGATTGGCAAGCACAGGTTATTCAAACAGATGCTGCGATTAACCCAGGGAATAGCGGTGGTGCCCTATTCAATCAAAACGGTGAAGTAATCGGTATTAACTCTAGTAAAATTGCACAGCAAGCAGTAGAAGGAATTGGCTTTGCCATTCCAATTAATGTAGCAAAACCGGTAATTGATTCTCTTGAAAAATATGGTGAGGTAAAACGACCTGTTATGGGTGTTACAGTAATGGGACTTGATGAAATCCCAAGTTATGCATTAAGTCAGTTTAAATTACCAAAAGATGTAACAAGTGGCGTTCTGTTAAAACAAATTACTCCAGGATCACCAGCAGAAAAAGCAGGATTACAGCAATATGATGTTGTCGTTGCCTTTGATGGCCAAAAAATAGACAATGCAGTTCAATTCCGTAAATACTTATATGAGAAGAAAAAAGTCGGCGACAAACTAGAAGTGACAGCGTATCGAAATGGTGAGAAAATAACGAAAACATTAACATTAGCTGATAGTGGTACTACGAATTAATAAAGAAAGTCTCTTTCATGTTGAAAGAGACTTTCTTTATCGGCTATACTAAACTAACAGGAGGGATTACATATGACAATTGAAAATCCAAATCGTACGGAAATTGGAGAGATTTTAAAGAATAGTAAGACTATTGCAGTTGTCGGATTATCTGATAATCCAGGACGTACTTCTTATATGGTGTCAAAAGCGATGCAAGATGCAGGATACCGTATTATTCCTGTTAATCCAAATGTAGATATCGTATTAGGAGAACGAGCGGTAAAATCGTTAGCTGAAATAAAAGAGCATGTTGATATCGTCAATGTATTCCGTCGTTCTGAGTTTTTAATGGATGTTGCCAAAGAGTTTGTTGAGATTGAAGCAGATACATTTTGGGCACAATTAGGTATACAGGACGAAGAAACATATCATTTTTTGAAAGAAAAAGGCTATACTGTCATTATGGATCGTTGCATTAAAGTTGAACATGCAATGACAAGATAAGCCTTATTTGTGAAGTTTATTGATCTCCTATTCATATAATAGGGGAAAAGCAGATGGACGAGGTGTTCATCATGAAGTTTTTTAAAGGTTGTTTTTGGGGATTGTTGCTTGTCACTCCATTTTGGATTATTATCATTTTGTTGATTATAAAATGGTGGAGTATGTAGGTGTTTTTGGAATACATATCCATGTTTCGTTGACAAACGATTATTTTTCTGAAATAGTAGCGTAGAGGAATCCTTGTGACAAGCAAGGATTTTTCTTATGAAAATAGTATATAAAAGAAATAACGTAACTTGCCAAAAGTGAGTAAAAGGCGTTATTCTATAATAGAAAACATATGTTCTGATTTTTGGGTAGGAAAGGGGCAAGGAGTTTGGCTAAGCGTCAATTTCAATATGATGAAAATGCAATTCAAGTGCTAGAGGGTCTTGAAGCCGTTCGGAAACGCCCGGGTATGTATATCGGGAGTACGGATAGCCGCGGATTACATCATTTAGTATATGAGATCGTAGATAACTCCGTTGATGAAGCATTAGCGGGATTTGGCGATGAAATTAAAGTGATAATACATAAAGATAACAGTATAAGTGTAGTAGATAAAGGGCGCGGTATGCCGACAGGAATGCATAAGCTCGGAAAACCGACACCAGAAGTTATTTTAACTGTACTTCATGCTGGTGGTAAATTTGGACAAGGCGGTTATAAAACGAGTGGCGGTTTGCACGGTGTTGGTGCATCAGTTGTAAACGCATTGTCTGAATGGCTTGTTGTTACAATTAAACGAGATGGTTACATATATGAGCAACGATTTGAAAATGGTGGTGTTCCAGTTACGACACTTGAGAAAATCGGAAAAGCAAAAGATACTGGAACAACGATTCACTTTAAGCCGGATCGAACGATTTTTAGCACAACGAACTATAACTATGAAACGTTATGCGAGAGATTACGTGAATCAGCATTTTTATTAAAAGGCATGAAAATTGTACTGCAGGATAAACGCAACGATTTAGAAGATGTGTTTCATTATGAAACGGGTATTGAAGCGTTTGTTTCTTATTTAAACGAGGAGAAAGATTCATTACATCCAGTTGTATATTTTTCAGGAGAGCAAAATGGAATTGAAGCAGAATTGGCTTTTCAATTTAACGATGGGTACTCTGAGAACATTCTTTCCTTTGTTAATAATGTACGTACGAAAGATGGCGGTACGCACGAAGCTGGATTTAAAACAGCGATGACACGAGTATTTAACGAGTATGCACGTAAAGTTTCTTTGTTAAAAGAAAAAGATAAAAACTTAGAAGGAACAGATATTCGTGAAGGATTAGCTGCAATTGTTTCTATTCGTGTTCCAGAAGAATTGCTTCAGTTTGAAGGACAAACGAAAGGCAAGCTTGGAACAAGTGAAGGGCGTTCATCTGTTGATGCTGTTGTGTCAGAGCATTTAGCGTATTTTTTAGAGGAAAATCCTGATGTGGCTACGCTTCTTGTGAAAAAAGCAATTAAAGCAGCACAAGCTCGCGAGGCAGCACGAAAAGCGCGTGAAGAAGCGCGCAGCGGCAAAAAGAAAAAACGTTCAGAAGGAACATTGAGCGGAAAGCTGACACCAGCGCAGTCGCGTAATCCACAAAAAAACGAGTTATATTTAGTAGAGGGTGATTCTGCAGGCGGTTCTGCAAAACAAGGCCGGGATCGTCGCTTCCAAGCTGTTCTTCCACTGCGCGGTAAAGTTATTAATACAGAAAAGGCAAAACTCGCCGACATTTTTAAGAATGAAGAGATTAACACGATTATTTATGCAATTGGCGGCGGTGTTGGAGCGGAATTTTCTGTTGAAGATATTAATTATGACAAAATTGTTATTATGACCGATGCCGATACAGATGGTGCACATATTCAAGTACTGCTATTGACATTCTTCTATCGTTATATGAAGCCGCTAATTGAGGCAGGTAAAGTATTTATTGCACTTCCTCCTTTATATAAAGTGAGTAAAGGGAAGGGGAAAAGTGAAGTCATTGAATACGCTTGGTCTGATGAAGAGCTTGATGGTGTCACGAAAAAGGTTGGAAAAGGTTATATTCTACAGCGTTATAAAGGTCTTGGTGAAATGAATGCGGACCAATTATGGGAAACAACGATGAACCCAGAGACGCGCACGTTAATTCGCGTTAAAATTGATGATGCTTCACGAGCAGATCGCCGGGTTGCTACATTGATGGGAGATAAAGTAGAACCGCGCCGTAAATGGATTGAGCGCAATGTTCAATTTGGTATGCAAGAAGAAGGAAATATTTTAGAAAATGAAATGATTATAGCAACGGAGGTGGAATAACATGCAAGCAGAGAAGTTTCATGACCTCCCGCTTGAAGATGTGCTTGGTGACCGCTTTGCACGTTATAGTAAATATATTATTCAAGACCGTGCGCTGCCAGATGCACGCGACGGTTTAAAACCAGTACAACGCCGCATTTTATATTCAATGTATGTAGAAGGAAACGTACATGATAAGCCGTTTCGTAAGTCTGCCAAAACAGTTGGTAACGTAATTGGTAACTATCATCCGCATGGTGATTCGTCCGTGTATGAAGCGATGGTACGTTTAAGTCAAGATTGGAAAGTACGAAATGTATTAGTTGAAATGCATGGAAATAATGGTAGTGTCGATGGTGATCCGGCAGCGGCGATGCGTTATACAGAGGCTCGTTTATCACCAATTGCTTCTGAGTTATTACGTGACATTGATAAAGAAACAGTGGAATTTGTTTCAAACTTTGATGATACAAGTGAAGAGCCAGTTGTATTACCAGCTATGTTTCCAAATCTTTTAGTGAACGGATCTACGGGAATTTCAGCTGGTTATGCAACAGAAATTCCACCACATCATCTTGGAGAAGTTATCGATGCAACAATGCTGCGAATTGATAAACCAAACAGTACTGTAGACGATTTATTAACGCTGATTAAAGGGCCAGACTTCCCGACAGGTGGGATTATCCAAGGGCTTGATGGGATTAAGAAGGCGTATGAAACAGGAAAAGGAAAAATTATCATCCGCGGAAAAGCGGAGGTTGAGACGATTCGTGGTGGGAAGCAGCAAATCGTAATTACAGAAATTCCTTACGAAGTAAACAAAGCAAATCTTGTGAAGAAAATGGATGAGCTACGTTTAGATAAGAAGCTAGATGGAATTGCTGAAGTTCGTGATGAAACGGATCGTACAGGTCTTCGTATTGTTGTCGAATTGAAAAAAGATGCAAATGCAGAAGGTATTTTAAATTATTTATATAAAAATACAGATTTACAAATACCATATAACTTCAATATGGTAGCAATTCATAATCGCCGCCCTACATTAATGACATTACCAAAGATTTTAGATGCATATATTGGGCATCAAAAAGAAGTTGTAACACGTCGTTCGCAATATGAATTGCGAAAAGCGGAAAATCGTCAGCATATCGTGGAAGGTTTGATGAAAGCTTTATCAATCTTAGATAAAGTCATTGAAACAATTCGTGCTTCTAAAGATAAACGTGATGCGAAAAATAATTTAAGTGCAAGATTCTCCTTTACAGAAGCACAATCAGAAGCAATTGTATCACTGCAATTGTACCGTTTAACAAATACAGATATTACAGCATTAGAAAAAGAGGCCGAAGAGCTACAAACGAAAATTACAGAATTACAAGCGATTTTACAAAGTGAAAAAAGACTTCTTCAAGTGATTAAATCGGACTTAAAGAGAGTAAAGAAAACGTATAGTGATAATCGTCGTGCTGTAATTGAGGAAGAGATTGAAGAAATTAAAATTGATGTGGAAGTGATGATTCCACATGAAGATGTCATCGTTACTGTAACGAAAGAAGGATATGTAAAGCGAACTGGTTGGCGCTCGCATAATGCATCGAACGGAAAAGACTTCGGTATGAAAGAGGGCGACATCTTACTCGAACGCTTCGACACAAATACAACCGCGACAATTCTTTTATTTACAAGTAAAGGAAACTATATTTATCTTCCAGTATACGAAATGCCAGATATTCGCTGGAAAGATCTAGGTCAGCACGTTGCGAATATTGTTTCGCTTGACCGAGATGAAACACTCGTCTTTGCAACTGTTGTTCCGAATTTTGAAGAAGAGAAACGATTTATTACGTTTGTTACAAAAAATGGAATGATTAAGAAGACAGAACTGAATCAATATAAAGTGCAGCGCTATTCACGTGCATTTGTCGCGGTTAATTTAAAGAAAGATGATGAAGTCGTTGATATTTTTGTTACAGATGGAACGCAAGATATTCTTCTTGCAACGCACGGTGCATATGCACTTGTTTTCAATGAAGAAGAAGTGAGTCCAGTCGGTGTGCGGGCAGCTGGTGTAAAAGGAATGAATGTGAAGGAAGATGACTACGTTGTATGCGGTCTTCCTATCAATTCTGAGAAAGATCAGCTTGTTCTCGTTACGCAACGAGGCGCAGTAAAGCGATTAAAAGCAGCAGAAATTGAAAAATCGACGAGAGCAAAACGAGGACTCGTTATCTTTAAAGAATTGAAAAAAAATCCATACCGCATTGTCGGTGTAGAAGTTGTTCGAGCAGATGAAGTTGTTTGTATGCGAACAGAAAAGCAGATAATAGAAGAAATTGATCCGAATACACTTCGTAATAAGGATCGTTACAGTAACGGAAGTTTATTAATAGATGTAAGTGATGTTGGTCTTGTTGTGGAAACGTGGTCGCAGAAAAAAGAACAGTAAGAAAACGCCCGACTTATATAATAAGTCGGGCGTTTTTGTCTAAATTTGTCTGAAGAATAGTAGTTGTACAAATAAAGCACTTCCATTATTATTTAACTAAATATTTTAAATATTTAGAAAAAACTAAAATGGGGGTATATGGGTGATAAAAAAGAAAAATTTTGCTTTTGTTCTTTCGGCGGTATGTATGTTTGGCTTATTAACAGGATGCAGTGATAAAACAAATGGTAATGCTGATACAGCAAGTACGGGAGGTGGGGATGGAAAGGTCATAAAAATTGCGACTCAATCACCGCTTTCTGGTGGTTCAGCAACGCAAGGGGAAGCAATTAAACTTGGTGCACAGCTGAAGATAGAAGAACAAAAAGAAGAGTTTAAAAAATTAGGATATGAACTAAGGCTTGTGCCCTATGATGATCAGGCTGATCCGAAAAAAGGTGTTGCAAACGCGCAAATTATTGGCGCGGATAAAGAAATACTCGGTGTCGTTGGACATATGAATTCAGGAGTTGCAATTCCATCTTCTGAAGTGTACGAGAAAAACAATGTTGTTATGGTATCACCTACAAATACTGCTGTTGAAGTAACGGATCGTAATTTGAAAGTAGTAAATCGTATATGCACAAGAGATGATTTTCAAGGTCCTGCTGGAGCAGAGTTTGCGTTGAAAACACTGAAGGCAAAAAGTGTTTTTATTATTGATGATAAAACAGCTTATGGAACAGGTTTAGCAAAAGCGTTTAAAACAGAAGTTGAAAAATTAGGTGGAACGATTGCAGGTTATGAATCTATTACGGTCGGGGAAAAAGATTTTAACGGTGTGTTAAATAAAGTATTGGCGAAAAAACCTGATTTAATTTACTTTGGTGGTCTATATGCAGAAGGTGGACTGTTAGTGAAACAAGCACGTGAAAAAGGTCTTACGATTCCGTTTATGGGCGGTGATGGTATGGATTCAGCAACGATGGTAGAAATTGCAGGTAACTATATCGAGAACACGTATTACACTTCTATCGCTGCTGACCCGAAAACAACGGAAAAAGGAAAGAAGTTTGCGGATGATTATAAGAGCAAATTTAATAAAGAGGTAGAAGGATATTCAGCTTATGGTTATGACGCTGCGGGTGTACTTCTGCAAGGAGTGAAAGATGCGATTAAAGCAAATAACAACAAAATGCCAACAAGGCAACAAGTGCGCGATACTGTTCGAAAAACAAATAATTTTGAAGGAGCGGTAACAAACGTAGGGTTTGATAGCAAAGGTGATAATAAGTTTGCAAAAGTATATATTTATAAATTTGCAGAGCAAAAATATCCAGGAAGACAAGAAGGAGAAGTAGATAAAAAGTAAGATGATATGGTACGGTGCTTATGTCCCGTACCTTTTTTAGAGAAAAATAAAGGGGAGGAATTTATATGTTCGGAGAAATCATGCATACGCTTCCTCAAGTGCTAATTGACGGATTAACACTTGGTGCAGTGTATGCGGTTGTCGCATTAGGATATACGATGGTATATGGGATATTAGAACTTATCAATTTTGCTCACGGAGAAATTTTTATGACTGGTGCTTTTATTGGCACAACAATTTTTCTTGTTTTTATGGGGTTTGGTTGGATGACGGTTATGCCAGCTCTGCTAGCATTGTTACTTGTTTTAGTTGCAACATCTCTTATAACGGGTTTTCTTGGGATGGGGATTGAAAGGGTTGCGTATCGACCGCTTCGAAAAGCACCGAAACTTATTACGTTAATCACAGCAATTGGTGTGTCTTTTCTATTGCAAGATATTGTTCGTTTTATTGCCGAATTAAAAAAAGGAAATTACATCATAACCGGTCCTACCTTATTCAGTGATCAAATTACAGTACAAGCTTCAGCGATTATGTCTTCTTTTAATAATGCTCAACTAAAAACATCTTCACTTATTCTACTCGTGCTTGCGGTTATTATGATGCTCTCTTTAGATTTTTTCGTCAATAAAACAAAGTGGGGAATGGCGATGCGTGCTGTTGCACAAGATCGCGATACCGCTTCGTTAATGTCAGTAAATGTGAACAAGGTGATTTCTCTTACGTTTTTTATCGGTTCTGCACTTGGCGGAGCAACAGGTGTACTGTTTGCTGTGCAATATGGAACAATTGATCCATACATTGGCTTTATTTTAGGATTAAAAGCTTTTACGGCAGCTGTTTTAGGTGGAATTGGTAATATTCGAGGTGCAATGGTTGGGGGTATATTGCTTGGACTGTTAGAAATGTTCGCGGCTGCAAATTTATCCATCTTATCTTCTGGAATATTTGGAGCTGAATATAAGGATGTGTTTGCCTTTGGAATTTTAATTCTCGTTTTAATTTTTAAACCAGAGGGCATATTCGGCAAAGCAGTTGCCGAGAAAGTGTAGGTGAAGATAATGAAAAAATGGCTAGAAATGATAAGGGAAAATCCGAAAATTCAACTTGTATTATTAGTCCTTTATATTAGTATAACTGCTGCAAGTTTATATTTTGCACAAAAGTCAGTAACTGCATTTCTATTATTATTATTGTCTCTTTTATTATTGTATTACACAAATTTGCAAAGTAAATGGAAATGGTTGATAGGATTATTTGTGTTAGTCATATTGCTTCCATTCACAGCAAGCGGTGGTCCTGCTTATCAGTCTTATATGGAAGTGGCAACATTAGTTGGGATTTATATTGCAATGGCACTGGGGTTAAATATCGTTGTTGGCTTTGCTGGATTGCTAGATTTAGGATTTGTTGCTTTTTTTGCAATAGGAGCTTACACATACGGTATCTTTGCAACAGCTCAAGCAAATAACTTTATGCCATTTGGGCAATATCCATTGTCAGGAGAAAGTTTTTGGATTTTTATTTTGCTAGGCGGTTTTATTGCAGGGATATTTGGAGTACTACTTGGTATCCCGGTATTGCGTGTGAAAGGTGATTACTTAGCAATTGTGACACTTGGATTTGGAGAGATTATTCGTATTATCTTTAATAATCTAGATAAACCAGTTAATATTACGAATGGTGCTATGGGCTTATCTTCTGTAAAGCCACCTTCTTTATTCGGGTTTACATTTTTGCAATCAAGTCAAGTGTACTACATTGTGCTTGGTATTTTACTACTCGTAATTTTTATTGTAAAACGACTAGAGTTTTCGAAAATAGGCCGTTCTTGGAAGGCGGTTCGTGAAAATGAAATTGCCGCTCAAGCTATGGGAATTCCACTTGTGAAAACAAAATTGTTAGCGTTTGCAATTGGTGCATCATTTTCTGGAATGATGGGTGTTGTTTTTGCTGCAAAACAAACTTTTGTCGATCCAACAAGTTTTACGCTGCTAGAGTCGATTACAATTCTTGTTATGGTATTACTTGGTGGTATGGGGAGTGTGCCTGGGGTTATTTTAGGAGCAGCTGTTATGACAATTTTAAATTTACAAGTACTTACTGAATTAACAAACTGGCTAAACCAATTAAACTTAAGTGGAACGATTGCAATCCCGGATGCACTTTCTCCAGCTAAGATGCAGCGTTTCATCTTCGGTGGAATTTTAATTTTATTTGCTTTGTATCGACCACAAGGACTCATACCTGCGAAAAATCGAAAATTCAGTGAGGAGCAGCTAAAAAAAGAGAGGGAAAAACAAATCGAATCGCAAACACAAAAAGAGAAAGTGTTTGGAGCCTAGGGGGAAGAAGATGGCGATTTTAACAGTTCAAAATATTACGAAGCGGTTTGATGGGCTTATTGCAGTGAAAAGTGTTGATATGAAAGTAAAAAAAGGATCAATTACAGCAGTGATTGGCCCGAACGGAGCAGGGAAAACGACGTTTTTTAATATGGTAACAGGTGTGTATAAGCCAGATGAAGGTAACATTTTACTTGGCGAGGAAAAGATAACTGGTTTGAAGCCGCATGATATTTCAAAGCATGGTATTGCTCGTACGTTCCAAAATATTCGTCTTTTTAACAATATGACGGTACTTGAAAATGTGATGGTAGGGCTTCACAATCATTTAAAAAGTAATCTTTTGGGGATTTTGTTGCATCTGCCAAGAGTAAAGAGAGAAGAAGAACGAGCGCAGCAAAAAGCATATGAGCTTTTAGAATATGTTGGTTTAGCTCACTTATTAAATGAAGAAGCGCAAAATTTATCGTACGGGGCACAGCGGCGCCTTGAAATCGCTAGAGCGCTCGCGGCGAAACCGCAAGTATTATTATTGGATGAGCCAGCAGCTGGGATGAATCCGAAGGAAACGAAAGAGTTAACAACACTTATTAACCGTATGCGTGAAGAGCTAGATGTAACAATTGTATTAATTGAACATGATATGAAGCTTGTCATGGAGATATCTGAGCATATCATTGTGCTAGATCATGGTGAAAAAATTGCAGAAGGAAGACCGGAAGATATTCGTAACAATCCAAAAGTTATTGAAGCGTATTTAGGGAAAAGCGCAGTGTTAGAAAAGTAATGCAGGACAAAGTAAAGAGCATGCTTCAAAATTGCTAAAAGAAATAAAAAGGAGGGAAGTATGTTGCTAGAGCTTACAAATATAAATGCGTATTATGGTGGCATTCATGCATTAAAAGATATTAATATTTCTGTAGAAAAAGGCGAAATTGTAACACTTATTGGGTGTAACGGAGCTGGAAAATCAACGACATTAAAGACGATTAGTGGTCTAGTTATACCGAAGTCAGGAGAAATTTCATTTGAAGGGAAACAGATTACGAAACAATCCCCGCATGTAACAGCTTTATCTGGAATTGCTCATGTACCAGAAGGGAGACGTATTTTTTCACGCCTAACAGTAAAAGAGAATCTAGAGATGGGAGCATTTTCAGTAAAGGATAAAAAAATAGTGAAGGAACGGATGGAGCGCACCTTTCACTATTTCCCAAAGTTAAAAGAACGGCTAGAACAAAAGGGCGGTACGATGAGTGGTGGTGAACAGCAAATGCTTGCAATTGGACGTGCGCTCATGAGTGGTCCTCATTTACTTATGTTAGATGAACCTTCAATGGGACTTGCACCAATTATTGTTGAGCAAATCTTTGAAATTATTTCAGAGCTCAATAAAGAAGGAATGACAATTCTACTTGTTGAACAAAATGCGTATCAAGCGTTACAAATTGCACATCGTGGATATGTGATTCAGACAGGGGAAATTAAAATGGTAGGAGAAGGAAAATCATTGATGCATAATGAATTTGTGAAAGAAGCGTATTTAGCATAATATGAGGGCTACCCTAATTAGGGTAGCCCTCATATTATGCTAATCTATGTTACCATCATCACTAAAGGGCAATTTATAAAAGCAAAACATTATGTAGAAAATAGATAAGTTGATATAATAAAAGTTCATCATATTCCATACATAATTTGGAGGGATTTTATGAATAAAATAGGTGTTGGTATTGTAGGTTACGGCTTTTCTAGTACAACCTTTCATATTCCGCTGTTACAGACAATCGAAGACTACGAAATTCGCGCAATTGTGTCTTCACAAGAAGAGAAAGTAACGGCATCATTTCCACATGTAGAAGTTATGAAAACAATTGACGAGCTTATTATGAAAGAGAACATAGATCTTATCATTATTACATCTCCTAATACAACGCACTTTGAATATGCAAAAAAGGCAATTCTCCACGGGAAACATGTTGTCGTTGAAAAGCCTTTTGTTGTTTCTGTTGAAGAAGGGGAAGAATTGATAACACTAGCGAAGCAGCATGGTGTTGTGTTAAGTGTATATCATAATCGCCGCTTAGATAACGATTTCAGAACGGTTCAAAAACTATTACAAGATGATAAAATCGGTAAAGTGTATACGTATGAGGCTCATTTTGATAGATTTCGTCCGCATGTTCGCGATCGCTGGAGGGAACATAAATTACCGGGATCAGGGATGTTGTTTGATTTAGGCTCACATCTTATTGATCAAGCGTTACATTTATTTGGAATGCCGAGAGCAGTTTATGCAGATATTATCAACCAGCGCCCAGGATCACAAATAGATGATTATTTTCATATCATTCTTCATTATGAAGAAATGCGTGTTATTCTTCATAGCAGTAGTCACGTTAAATATGCAGGTCCTCATTTTAGCATTCACGGTGAAAAAGGCTCGATTGTTAAATATGGAATGGATTCCCAAGAAGAGCAACTAAAGGCGGGAATGAAGCCCGGTGATGAGGGCTATGGAGAAGATGCTATGAACATGTATGCAATTCTTTCCACAGAGGAACAAGAAATTCGGGTTCCAACAGAAATAGGGTGTTATGAAAACTATTATAAAGGTGTCCGAGATGCGATAATGAAACAAGAAATGCCACCTGTTACTGCTGAGGAAGCCCTAAATGTCATTCGTGTTATTACAGCTTGTTTACAAAGTAGTCAGCAAGGAATTATAGTGAAATGGTAGAGTCAGCGCATGCGCTGACTCTTTTTGTATAGTAGCAAATCATGTCGGAATTTTACGAGAAAACGCTAACGATTTTTATTGTACAACCTTTTTGTATGGATTAATATTTTAAATATTAGAAATATTACAAAATTAGGGGGAGTACTGTGAAGAAAAAGATATCGCTTTTGTTATCAGGTGTTTTATTAGCGGGAATGATGGCGGGATGTAATGCGGATTCAGCTTCTACTAAAACTGAAACAAAGGAAAGTAAAGTAATTAAAATTGCTTCTGAATCCCCTCTTTCTGGCGGATCTGCTGCGTTTGGAGAAGCCATTAAGCTTGGAACGCAGCTTGCAGTAGATAAACAAAAAGAAGAGTTTAAAAAATTAGGTTTTGAATTGCAATTTGTTCCGCAAGATGATCAAGGTGACCCGAAAAAAGGGGTTGCTAATGCTCAGTCTGTCGCAGCTGATAAAGAAGTATTGGGTGTTGTAGGACATTTAATGTCAGGTGTATCTATTGCCGCTTCTGAAACATATGAGAAAACAAATCTTGTTATGGTATCACCATCGAGTACAGCAGTTGAATTAACAGAACGTGGATTAAAGTCTGTTGCACGTCTTGTTGCAAGAGATGATTTCCAAGGTCCAGCGGCAGCGAAATATGCGCTTGAAACAGTAAAGGCAAAAAATATTTTTGTAATTCAAGATAAAACAGCATACGGTACAGGGTTAGCCGATGCATTTAAAAAAGAAGCAGAAAAGCTAGGAGCAAACATTGTCGGTTATGAAGGGATTACAGTTGGAGAGAAAGATTTTAGTGGTGTATTAAATCAAGTTGTCGCGAAAAAGCCAGATCTTGTTTATTTTGGCGGTATGTATTCAGAAGGATCAGTTTTAGTAAAACAAGCACGTGAAAAAGGGGTTACAGCACCAATTATGGGTGGTGACGGTATTGATTCTCCAACAATGGCAGAAGTTGCAAAAGATGGATTAAAAGATACGTATTATACAACAGTAGCGACAGCACCAACAGTAACAGAGAAAGGAAAAGTATTTGTCACAGAATATAAAGAGAAGTTTAAAAAAGATGTGGAAGCATACTCTGCATATGGATATGATTCAGCTGGTGTTATTTTACAAGGAATTAAAGATGCTATTAACAAAAATAATGGTAAGTATCCAACACGTGAACAAGTACGAGATGCGGTTCGTGCTATTAAAGAATACGATGGCGTTATTACGAAAGTAGCTTTCGATGATAAAGGTGATAACAAATTTGCAAAAGTTTACATTTATAAGTATGAAGGTGCAAAATATCCAGGAATGCAAGAAGGAGAAGTAAGTAAATAATGAAAAAACCCGGCCTCTGCCGGGTTTTTTTTAGTTCGGATTAGAAAGTCCGTAGAAAAACATTGTGAGGATTTCTTTTGTTTGTTGTTCACGATGTTCACCAATTAAGTGTGCAATGAATTGATCACTCATTTTAGAAAACGTATTGATATATAACAAAATCATATCTTTTGAAAGATTGGGGTTAATTTCTTTTTTCTGCTGTGCTTCTTCTATGAAGTGAAGAAAAAGGGGAAGCGCTGTGTCCTTTTGATATGTAAATAGAAAATTACGTAATTCTTCATCTGTTTGCATCGCTTGTTCAATCATTTCAGGATGAAAGATGTTCACACTTTGTAATTTTCGAGTCATAATACGATGTATTTTTTCTTTAAAAGATAAGTCACTCGTTAACAGTTCTTCATAATAATGAACTTCTTGAATGGTAAACTCTTGAATAAGTTCACGAAATAAAGCATCTTTACTTCCAAAATGATTATATATTGTAACTTGTGAAACCTTCGCTTGTTTTGCAATATCTTCAATTTTTACTTCTTTATATCCATATTTAGAAAACAATTCTAATGCAGCTGCTTTAATAGCCTGCTTTTTCTTTTTTTTCACCTTCTCAAAACCGTTCATATGAATCACCTCCACTTAAATATACAAGATGCTAAGAAAGGAAACAATAATTTTGAAATATAGTCTTTGTTAAATTTCAAAAAATATTGATTCTCTTATAACAGAGGGGTATAATAATTTTGAAATATAAAATGTTTAATATTTCAAAAAATGAGGTGGAATCATGTTAAACGTTCAAAATGTCACAAAAAAATTTTCAAACGGAAAAGGCTTATTCGATGTTTCATTTCAAGTAAAAGAAGGCGAAGTATTTGGTTACTTAGGACCAAACGGAGCAGGAAAATCAACAACAATTCGCAATTTAATGGGATTTATACAACCCACTTCTGGAACGGCGACAATGTTCGGATTGGATTGCTGGAAGGATGCGGCTGATATTCAAAAAAGGGTTGGATATTTACCAGGAGAGATTTCTTTTATAGAAGGAATGAATGGATTGGGATTTTTGCAACTTATGCAAGGAATGCGTGGTATGAAAAGTAATGGTCGACGTGATGAACTAATTGAACGCTTTCAGTTTGATGTGAAAACGCCCATTCGAAAAATGTCCAAAGGAATGAAGCAAAAAGTAGGGATTGTAGCAGCTTTTATGCACGATCCTGAAGTGCTCATTTTGGATGAGCCGACTTCAGGTTTAGATCCGCTTATGCAGCAGTTATTTGTTGATCTTATATTAGAAGAGAAGCAAAGAGGGAAAACAATTTTTATGTCGTCTCATATTTTTACAGAAATTGAACGGACATGCGATCGGGTAGGGATTATTAAAGAAGGAAAGTTACTGACAGTAGAAAATATTCATGACTTGAGAGCAAAACAACGACAAGTTATTGATGTGACAGTATCCTCACCAGAACAATTGCAAGCATTACAGAAAACGGCACTACAAATTGATAGTGTGCAAGGGAATACAGCCTCGATTATTGTACAGGGAAATTATAATGAGCTTCTTCAAACATTAGCGCAGCACGATGTAATTGGTTTTCAGATGAGAACAATGGATTTAGAAAATATCTTTATGCATTACTATGATGAGGAAGGAGCGAATCGGTTATGAGTAAAGCATTATTTGTTGCTAGTTTAAAAGCAAATGCCAAAATGATTTTGAACTATGCTGTCGGTTCAGTTCTTTATTTATGGTTACTAATTTGGATCTTTCCATCATTCTCATCTGTAAAGGGATTAGATGAAATACTGAAAGCAATGCCTCAAGGGGTATTAAAAGCAGTGGGATTCGAAAAAGGGATTGAACAATTGAATGATTTTTTAGCTGGAGAATATTATGGTTTAATCTTTGTTTTATTGTTAATGATATATAGTATTTTAGCCTCAACCCAACTAGTTGCTCATCTAGTTGATAGAGGTTCAATGGCTTATTTATTATCCACATCTGTTTCGCGTACAAAAGTAATTTTGACACAAGCATCTGTCTTAATTATAGGGTTATTTACGATCGTTATGGCTACTTATTTTGGCGGTTTAGTTGGGGCAGAATGGCTAATTGAAAAAGTGTCCCTTGATCAAGTATTATTTTTCAAACTCAATATTCTTGGTGGACTTGTATTTCTTGTTATTTGTGCATATTCATTTTTCTTTTCCTGTTTATTTGATGATGAAAAGAAAGCACTAAGTATTTCTACAAG
Source organism: Bacillus sp. CGMCC 1.60114 (assembly GCF_042676365.1). Taxonomy (NCBI): domain Bacteria; kingdom Bacillati; phylum Bacillota; class Bacilli; order Caryophanales; family Bacillaceae; genus Bacillus; species Bacillus sp. CGMCC 1.60114. The sequence continues at coordinate 217,298 of NZ_JBHTHG010000107.1, read as the reverse complement.
TATAACAGTATTGTTTTATGGACTGGATATGTTAGGGAAATTAAGTGATAAATTGGAATGGATGAGAAATCTATCTATATTTAGCTTGTATCGCCCGCAAGAAATTGTTGATGGAACATATAACATATGGCCTGCAAGCATGGGTCTACTTGCAGCATCTTGTATTCTCTTTGTAATGGCTGTTATGTTGTTTAAGAAAAGAGATTTACCTCTATAAAGATGTTTTGTAAACATGATATAAAATACAAACAACCTTATTTCGCTATTCAACTGAAATAAGGTTGTTTTTTAATCTTTTCATCTTGTAATCATCTCTTCATATTTAAAATAACAATACTCGTTTCTGAGAATGCTCATTTAAAATGATATATTCAAGTGGAACAAACGACATCCCCCCTTTCTATTTAGGGGGAGGACGAGAGCGTCTGGCCGTGCATAGAAACGGTCAGGGCATTTTCCTGCCACTTGCGAGGTTTAAAACAAAGGGAGCAACTGAGTACAGGGCATGTTGTATTTTGTATAGCATCGACTTATATTTCGAAAAAAAACAAAATGGGATTATTTGATGTGAGGGAGAATAAGGAGGTTGCCATTGTTGTGAGTAGTAAAAATAAATGTATCAGATAAAACATGAGAAAGTTTTTTCAGCAATTCGAGAGGAACAAAGAAAAGGGCTAAAAAGAAGATATGCATAAGAATACAATACCACTCAAATAATTGTTTTGAATGAGTTTAACAAAGCAGTAATAAAAAGAGTTATAGCACACATTTAGTGAGGAGATGCTTTTTTCGTAGTGTATTTCATGGAATGATTATTAATATTACTGTAATAAAATTATTTTTTGATTTTTTTGATAATATAACTTTACAAAGCGGGGAAAATTAGTAGAATATTAATTGGTAGGAATTTTCTGATAATTATATAGAAACATAAAGTTATCAAAAATTTTCTCGTAGGTAGTATCGTACATAAAATTAGGGAGGGTACAAAATGAAAAAAAAGATGAAAAAAATCACAGCTGTAGTAGTACCAGTATTAGCGATGAGCGTAGCACTAACAGCATGTTCTGGGGCAGGGGACAAAAAAGCAAGTACAGAGCCAAAAAATGGAGACAAACAAATAGAAGGTAAGTTAGCAGCAAAACAAGTATTAAATTTAGTAGAAGCAAATGAAATTCCTACAATGGATGTTTCAAAATCATCAGATACAGTTTCTTCCCTTATGTTAGGGAATACGATGGAAGGTTTATATCGTCTTGATAAAGATAATAAGCCTACTCCAGGTGTCGCAGAATCTTATAAAAAGAGTGATGATGGTAAAAAATATACATTTAAACTTCGTAAAGACGCAAAATGGTCAAATGGTGATCCTGTAACAGCGAAAGATTTCGTATTTGCGTGGCAACGTCTGTTAGACCCAAAATCGGCTGCTGAATATGCATTCATTATGTATGATGTGAAAAATGCAAAAGCGATTAACGAAGGGAAATCACCAGTTGACTCTTTAGGTGTAAAAGCAGTAGATGATTATACATTAGAAGTAGAATTAGATAACCCTGTTCCGTATTTTCTTGGCTTAACAGCATTTACATCTTTCTTACCATTAAATGAGAAAGTTGTAAAAGAAAATGGAGATAAATATGGTCTAGAGGCTGATAAGATGGTTTATAATGGACCATTTAAAATGACAGAATGGAAGCATGAGCAAGGCTGGAAAGTACAGAAGAATGATCAGTACTGGGATAAAGCGACAGTTAAGTTAGATGAAATCAATTGGGTCGTTGTAAAAGAACAATCTACTCGTGTGAACCTATATGAAAGCGGTCAACTTGATCGCGTCGGTTTAACAGCTGAATACGTTGATAAATACAAAGCAAATAAAGATGAATTTGGAACGCAGTTAGAACCGGCAACGTACTTCTTACGTTTAAATCAAAAGCGTAATGGTCAAGATACAGTACTTAAGAATAAGAAAGCTCGTGAAGCAATTGCAATGGGCTTTGATAAAAAAGCATTAACAAATGTTATCTTAAATGATGGTTCTAAACCAGTAGACGCTCTTGTTCCAGAAAAGTTTGCTGCTGGCCCGGATGGAAAAGATTACCGTGAAACATTTAAATCCACAGGCGTAAAAACTGATGTAAAGAAAGCGAAACAGCTTTGGGAAGAAGCGAAAAAAGAATTGGGTAAAGAAGAAATAGCAATTGAGTTCTTAAACTATGATACGGATAGTGCAAAGAAAATTGGTGAGTACATAAAAGAACAGCTTGAGAAAAACTTACCAGGTTTAAAAGTGAATATTAAGCTTCAGCCGTTCAAGCAAAAATTAAAATTAGAAACAGCACAAGATTATGATATGTCTTATGCGGGTTGGAACCCAGATTATGCGGATCCAATGACATTCTTAGATATGTTCCAAACAGGAAATCCACAAAACGAAATGAGCTATTCAAATGCGAAATATGATGACATCATTAAGAAATCTCAAGGTGAATTGCTAACAGATCCGAAAAAACGTTGGGAAGAAATGGGGAAAGCTGAAAAAATCCTAATTGAGGATGAAACAGCAATCGTACCGATGTTTCAAAGCGCAAGAGCATTCTTGCAACGTCCTACTGTACACAATATTTATAAGCACAATGTTGGTAGCCAATTCAGCTACAAATGGGCATATATCACTGAAAAAGAAGGTAAATAACCATTTGAAAAGAGGATGCGATATCGTATCCTCTTTTCACTGTACACATTTTGACATGTGATGAATACATATGCAGTACTATACAAAATAGAAGTTTCACTTTATTTCATAGAATGATTATAAAAATTACTGTAATAAAATAATTTTTAAATTTTTTTAATAACGAGAAAGTTTTGTTAGAAATACAAGAGTACAAAATGAAAGTATCACAAAGTGGATATGTATAAGAATGCAATATCTAGTAAATAATAGTTTTATATATTTTTTTGAAAATAGTAATAAACAAAAGGATTTAAGCATCCATATAGTAAAGGGATGCCTTTTTTTTCTTGAGTTATTTTACAGAATGATTATAAATATTACTGTAATAAAATAATTTTTTAAATTTTTTTAATAATAACACTTTACAAAATCAAAAAAATTAGTAGAATATTAATTAATAGAAATTTTCTGATAACTATATAGAAACATAAAGTTATCAAAAAGTTTCTCAAAAGTAGTATCGTACATAAAATTAGGGAGGGTACAAAATGAAAAAGATTAAAAAAATCTCAGCTGTAGTAGCACCAGTGTTGGCGATGAGTGTGGCTCTAACAGCATGTTCAGGGGCAGGGGACAAAAAAGCAAGCACAGAGCCAAAAAATGATGAGAAAAAAACAGAAGGTAAGTTAGCATCCAAACAAGTGTTAAACTTACTAGAAACGCAAGAAATTCCGTCTATGGACTCTTCTAAAGCAACAGACGCAGTGTCTTTCCTTGCTTTAAATAACGTAATGGAAGGATTATATCGTCTGGATAAAGATCAAAAGCCAACTCCAGGTATGGCTGAATCTTTTAAAAAGAGTGATGACGGTAAAACATATACGTTTAAGCTTCGTAAAGATGCGAAATGGTCAAATGGAGATCCTGTAACAGCGAAAGATTTCGTATTTGCATGGCAACGTTTATTAGATCCAAAAACGGCTGCTGAATACGCATTTATTATGTATGATGTAAAAAATGCACAGGCAATTAACGAAGGGAAAGCACCAATTGATACTTTAGGTGTAAAGGCTGTTGATGACAATACATTAGAAGTACAATTAGACAACCCGGTTCCATATTTTATTGAATTGACAACATTCGGTTCTTTCTATCCATTAAATGAAAAAGTTGTAAAAGAGAAAGGCGAAAAGTACGGCTTAGAAGCAGACAGCCTAGTTTACAATGGTCCATTCGCTATGACAGAATGGAAACATGAACAAGGTTGGAAGCTGAAGAAAAATGATCAATATTGGGATAAGAAATCAGTTAAGTTAGAAGAAATCAACTTTAATGTTGTAAAAGAGTTATCTACTCGTGTTAACTTATATGAAAGCGGCCAAGCTGATCGCGTTACTTTAGCTGCTGAATATGTTGATAAATATAAATCGAAGAAAGATGAATTTGGTAGCTATTTAGAGCCATCTACATTCTTCTTACGATTAAACGAAAAACGTCTGAAACAAACAGACACACCGCTTCAAAACAAAAAACTTCGTCAAGCGATTGCAAAAGGATTCGATAAGAAAGCGTTGGCGAACGTAATCTTAAATGATGGTTCTAAACCAGCTGATTATCTTGTACCAGCTGATTTCGTAAAAGGTCCAGATGATAAAGATTTTCGTAAAATCAACGGAGATGTAAAATCTGTAACATATGATGCGAAAGAAGCGAAAAAACTTTGGGATGAAGCGAAGAAAGAGTTAGGTAAAGACGAAGTAACAGTTGAATTATTAAACTACGATACTGATAATGCGAAGAAAATTGGTGAGTACTTAAAAGAGCAATTAGAGAAAAACTTACCAGGCTTAAAAGTCAACCTGAAAAACCAACCATTTAAGCAAAAATTAAAATTAGAAACAGATCAAGACTTTGATATCTCTTACGCTGGTTGGGGTCCTGACTATGCAGATCCAATGACATATATCGATATGTTTGAAACAACAAACTCTCATAACCAAATGAGCTACTCAAATAAAGAGTATGATGACATTGTTAAAAAAGGTAAAACAGAATTGTTAACACAAGAGAAAACTCGTTGGGAACAACTTGGAAAAGCTGAGAAGATGTTACTTGATGATGCTGCAATTGCACCGTTATACCAACGCGGAACTTCTTATTTACAACGTCCAACTGTACACAACATTATCAAGCATAATGTTGGTGGTGATTTCAGTTACAAGTGGGCATATATCACTGAAAAAGAAGATAAATAATCATTCGAAAAGGGGATGCGGTATCGCATCCTCTTTCTCTATGTGCACATTTTGAGGTGAGATGAATACATATGCAGTACTACAATAAATGGAAACATTCATTGATTGATATTTCTGTTAATTGTATTAAATCCCATTCATTTGGCCTTTACGGGCAGAAATCTTCTATCTGTATATCTTTTTTTATATGCCCGTTAAATGTGAGATAGAAGGAGATGGATATGAAACAATATTCTTATTTAGATTTCCTTGCAGCATTTGGTGTCGGCAGTGCACATCCAGGAGGTTTTACGTTAACAAAGCAATTGTTAGCACAGCTTTCATTAGACCCACATACAAAGTTATTAGAAATTGGTTGTGGAACGGGCAGAACAGCTTCTTATATCGTGAAACAATATGGCTCAATTGTAAGTGCAGTTGAAATGGATCAAACGATGATTGAAAAAGCAAAGAAGAGATGGAATAAGGATGGAGTATATATTGAACCTGTTGCAGGAAAAGTAGAAGAACTGCCGTTTCATGATGAACAGTTTCATATTGTATTGGGAGAGTCTGTTCTTGCTTTTACAAATAAAAAGAAAGCGATAAATGAATGTTATCGTGTATTACAATGTGGTGGGTTTTTGCTTGTCATTGAATTGGTAACCGAGCGACACTTACCAATGCATGAGGAAAATAATATATTAACTTTATATGGAATGGAGGCGTTATTAACAGAGCAAGAATGGATTGCACTCTTTCAACAAGCAAATTTTAAAACAGTACATGTACTTGGAGGCGGAACCATTGCAACAACAATTTCTGCACATGTAGAAGAACAAGAGTGGGATGTATCAGATTTTATTACACAAGATTTGTATAATGCATGGATTGCGCATGAACATATTTTACATCAATACAAGCATATATTAGGACACCGGATTTTTATTTGCCAAAAATAAAGTGAAACTTTGATTAATGGTAAACTTCATTCTCCGTAAAAGTCCGATTGGTTCAACTAACCATCAATGGGGGATGAAAAAAAACGCTGTTAGAAGTTTTATTTTATTAAAAAAAGCCAACAAATATGTTGGCTTTTCTTTAAATAAAAAATAAAGCAGCTAATGAAATACCGAAAATAAATCCAAGACCAAGTTCAACGGCACCAAATCCACCAAATCCACCAAATCCACATCTACAGTCATCAAATCCACATCTACTACATCTATCACGTCTACCACGTCTACCACGTCTACCAGATCTACAGTCATCAAATCCAAATCCACAATGGTTACAGTCACCTAAACCACCGCAGAAATCACAGCCGAAGCTACCACCAAAGCCAAACCCGTGGTCAAATCGCTTGCGATGAACGGGTTCAATCCAAACTGAGTCATTCGTTAGATCAACAATTCTTCCAATATGGATATTGCCTTTATAATCTTCAATACGTACGACTCGCCCATAATATTGCCGGCATGTATGAAAATGTTTATGAGAACTCATATAATTTTGCCCCTTTCTCTTTCCAATATTACGATATGATAAAGGGACAAGAGTGGCTTGTATGTTTGTCTATTCCATCATAATTGCAGTGAAAAACGGGGATGATAAGGAAGGACTGTTTTCTAGTAATGAAAAATGTTACTCCCTGTTAGAGTGAGATAAAAAGGAGAGAAAAAAATGAATCATTCAGATACATTTCAAACGTATGAAGTGTCATGGAATGCATTAACGGATGCACTTCGAAAAGAGATGACACGTCAAGTAGGAGCTGATATTATTGATACCATTGTCTGTGATTTACAAGATGGATTTGAAGTGTATACATATATACAAGGAGATCTTGCGTTTGAGTATAAGGAAGCACTTGAACGAAAATATGGCACAGATAGCAAAATTCCTAACATATTAACGGTATTACTATTAGCCGATATCTATAATGTAAAGGAAAGTAACATTCGTCTTCATGCTGATCACAAAGAAAATCCAGTTGTAGAAGTATACGTAAAACAATGAGTGTGCATATAGATTGCACTCTCATTTTTGTTATAATAAAAGATAGAAAATTAAGAAAAAAGGTGAAAGTATGAAGCGAGTGCGGTTACGTGAACTAGGAGTGAAAGTTGGAAAATATGATGTGGGAAAATGGAATGCCATTACTGATGTTGAAGGTGTTTTAGTGGGGCATGTTACTTTGAAGGAAGAAATGCATATTCGTACTGGTGTTACGGCAATTTTACCGCATAGTGGAAATATATTTCGTGAAAAAGTATTTGCTAGTTCTTATGTTATTAATGGCTTTGGAAAAACGATTGGAACCATTCAAATACAAGAACTTGGTGTACTTGAAAGTCCGATTATGCTGTCCAATACATTTGCAGTTGCTCCGGTATTAGAAGGAACATTACGATATATGCTAGAGCAGAATGAAGAAATTGGTGATACAACTGGAACTGTAAATATTGTTGTTGGAGAGTGTAATGATGGATATTTACATGACATTCGAACGCTTCATGTAAGACCCAAGCACGCAATTGAGGCCATTACAAACGCAAAGAATGGTCCAGTAAAAGAAGGGTGTGTGGGAGCCGGTACAGGAATGGCTTGTTTCGGATATAAAGGCGGAATTGGTACAAGTTCACGCAAAGTAACTTTTACAAAAGAAACGTATACAGTGGGGAGTTTAGTTGTTACGAATTTTGGGAGAAAAGAAGACTTATATATTCGAAATGAGAGCGAGGAAACTATGCCAGATGGCTCTATCATGATTGTTATCGCGACTGATGCACCATTAAGTGATAGACAATTACAGCGCATAGCAAAGCGAGCGACTTTTGGACTTGCAAAGGCAGGTTCTTATGGAGCGCATGGGAGTGGAGATATCGTCATTGCCTTTTCAACAGCAAATCGTATTTCTCATACGCCTACTACTGAATTATTACAATATCAATTTTTACGCGAAGATGGGGAAGAGATTTCTCATATATTTGCGATGACAATTGAAGCTGTAGAAGAGGCAATATGGAATGCTTTATGTATGGCGGAAACGATGGAAGGGAGAGAGAAAAGAAAATTAGAGGCTATATCTTATGAAAATCTAAAAAATATACACTTAAAGTTAAAATAATTAAATTATGTAAACTACGGTAGATTCTAGAGCGAAGTTTTGATTATTACTATTACATATAAACGCTAAGGCATAAATGTCAGTTTTTTATTGCTATGGAGAAACGAATATAATGGAAGTTGGAAAATGACATATTGTATATAGCATAGGAAGTTGAAGTGTACTTCAATGAGAAGTGGCAGAAATATTGGATGAGAAAGAAATTTATGATGGAATTTAAAAGAAAATAAAAAACTGCATAGAATCGGTTTTTTATTAAAATTAGTTTACATAATAATATTATATGCCTATTCGTTTTTCGAAATACAAGTCATATCTTGTATTTCTTCTCATAAGTTTAAACATAGGAATTTGTCTACAAAGGTGGCGAAGCTTCAACATGCATATTCGAATCATAGCCACATCTATTTTGTTTTTACTACTCATATGTATTAGTCCTTTTTCTAGTTTAGCGAAAGGAGAAGAAGCGAGGCAGCGTGTTGTTTCACTTGTATATGATGATTCTGGTAGTATGCGTAATAATGATCGCTGGAAGTATGCAAATTATGCATTACAAAGTTTGATTGCATTGTTAGATGAAAAAGATATGTTTTCTTATGTACCAATGAGTCATCCATCACAAGATATAGCAGTTTCGTTGGAGAATAGTAAGCGGCAAGGGGAGATTGAAAAAATTCAAACATGGAATGAGAGTGCTAATACACCTTTTCAATCGGTGGAAACAGCTATCCAATCTATTAAGAGGCAAGTTCAAGTGAATGCGAATCGTGAGTTTTGGCTTATTATTCTAACAGATGGAGCGTTTAATGAGCTAGAAAAACAAGATGGTAGTGGAAAAAAAAGAATTTCAGAAACGCTCAGTACTTTTAAAAAAGAAATGGAAGAAAAAAACATTTCTTTACATGCAGTATTAATTACAATGGAAGAAAATTTAGGAGTGCAAGAACAAGCGCAAATGAACGTCTTTAAAGATATTTGGAAACAACAGATGAATGGAATCGTATTCCCCACAAGTGGAGAAGATGGTGTTATCCACAGTGTCAACCAAGCGGCTGCCTTAATAGCAAATCGTGATCCATTTTCAACAGTAGAAGAAGCGGTGAAAACAAATATTATAGGAAACAAGATTGAAATTATAACACCATTTCCATTAAAACGAATTACACTTGTTGGTCAATCTTCTCAGAACATACCGTATCGTGTCCAAAATATACAAGGATCACTCAATTTACAGTCGAGATTTTCGATTGAAGCACCGACGGGAATTGGCATATATGGTGGAATTACACATATTATGCCTAAAAACAATGCTGTAATAGAACCAGGGACATACACAGTAGAAATTGATCAAGCGGTGACAAAGGAAAATATGAAAGTACTGGTAGAACCAGCATTAGATTATACCATTTCCATATATGAAAAAGGAAAGGACCAGAAAAAAGAAACAGAACAAATCTATGAAAATCAAACAGCAATTATAGAAGCAAAACCAACAAATGTACCGGTAGATGCTTCATATTTTATTGCTCAAATAGAAATAAATAATCAAATGTATTCGATGAAATGGGATGAGAAACGAAAAGCCTTCTACTATGAAACAAAGGTAGGGAAAGACGCGGTGCATGGAAATGTGCACATGAATATAAAAGGGTTTTATCGCCAAACGAAAGAATTTCGCATTCAATCCGTTCCAAGACCAAAACTATCATTAAAAGTTGTTACAACGAATTATAAAGAAAAAGTAACAAATTTAGAGAATAGCGCACCATTTATTATACAGCCACTGTTAAATGAAGAATCAATGTCAGAAGCAGAAATAAAGGAATTGTTGAAAACAGCTACTATTACATTTCATAAATCTATCAACTATGAGTTAAAACAAAATAGAAATCAAATATATGTATATCCTCGTCCTTATTACTCCAACACATTTAATTTTACAGATACCGGCACCATAGAAGCTACCATCACATTACGAGATCCACAATTACAAGAAGCCAGCAAACAAATTTCGTTGTCTATTATTAATGTCCCTTTTTTAGAGCGTTATGCGACCATTTTTCAGTTCGTTTTACCGTTTAGTATAATCTTATTCATTATTGTAATTCTTGTCATTGGGTGGATAGTTCGTCCGCGTTTTCATCGAAAAGCGCTTATGTATTATGAATGGGATCAATCTATTGCTGAAGATTGGTTATATAAATCTGAACCAGAATCGCTGCGAACGAAATGGTGGAATCATTATTTTGGTATTCCATTTCGAGCGGAGCGGAAAACAGTGCAGTCTGTTACGTTTATTGCAAAAAAAGGATCAAAATCTATATTTGTTACGAGAGATTCTCAGGTACCAGGCATGGTGATCGATGGTATGTTTCTAACAGATGAAGAAGCAGGACGGGAGCATAAAACGTTATATCCGAACGAAATGGTTGTTATTGATCGTGGCTATGGAAAAGAAGTATACAGATATGAATGTGAATAAATAGGAAGGTGGTTGACATGGATTTTCAAGTACCAACAATTTTAATTGGACTTGGAGGAATTGGAAGTACAGTTACGCATGATATTTACCGGAAACTTCCGAAAGAACGTCGTAAAAAAGTAGCGATGCACGTATTTGATACAGATATTAATACATTAAGTCACTTTCAGCATATTCGTAAATTTGTGACACAAACGAGCTCTAGTAAAACACCGCGCGAATATATGGCAGAAGATCCAACGATTCCAGATTGGTTTCCGATTGACCCGACCGTACTAGACAAACCATTAACAGAAGGTGCTGGTCAACTTCGAGTTATTTCTCGATTGGCACTTCGCGCAGCGATGAAGGAAGATAAATTAACAACTTTTTGGCAAGAAATTGAGAAAATTTTCCCCGTAACAAGTGATACAACAGAATATGGTGTGCGCGTTATTATTGTTACATCATTAGCTGGTGGCACAGGTTCCGGTATGTTTTTGCAAATTGCTCTATATTTACGAGAAATGCTTCGGAAAAAGTTGCAACATCACAACATTTTAATTCGCGGTGCTTTTTTACTTCCTGATGTTCTCGTTAAAACACGTACAATAAGTGGCAAAGAATTTGAATCAGTGCAGGCAAACGGGTATGCATCATTAAAAGAATTACATGCAATTACTTTAGGATCCACTGGAGAATTATCACGTCGCGGGGGCGTTACAATTGAGTTAGAATATCGTCCTGATCAAGTGGATGAAGATGGACGCACAAATCATACCATTATGCAGCATCATTTACCATACAATTATTGCTTCTTATATGATTATGAAAATTTACATGGTCATCATTTGCATAGTTTGTCTGATTATATGGAACAAATGACAAATACAATTTATTTACAATTATTTAGTCCGATGTCAACGAGTCATTTTGCACAAGAAGATAATCAAATTCAACAACTTGCTGATTCAAATGGTAAAGCTCGTTATTGCGGAGCAGGAGCTGCAAAACTTATTTATCCATACGAGAATGTTCTTCGTTATTGCGCTTTAAAGTGGGCGGTACAAGGATTAGATGAATCATGGCTTCATTTAGATCGACTTTTTCAAGATAAGAAAAATCGGTATGAGCAAGATGTTCGTCGCGGCATGCAGCGTGAAAAGCCCGATCGAGGGAAAAGTTTTTTAGAAGATTTAGAGCATTTGGCGACTCGTCCAGAACAGGCACATGTATTTTATAAGCAAATGTATTATGAAACACGTGAAGGAGCAGAAAGCGGAAAGATCGGTGTATCAAAATCAAAATTATTTTTAGAAGCAGTAGAAAATTATGTGCAGCGTACGGTACAAAAAGATGAAGAGTTAAATCGTTTGCAGAGAGAGTGTAAAATTTCAGCTGCAAAGCTGAAAATTGCTGAACAAATGAAAGGTGAAGTGGCACGAGTGGACCACGCTGTGCGTTTATATGCATATGCGATACCAAGCCGTGTGCATGAGCATGTAACAACGTTGATATATGATATGATTGAAGCTGATCGATTTACACCAAGCGGCTCAGAGGGACAGTCATATCAGTTGAATACATGGTTTTTAAAGAAAACAGATCCTGTTCACCCTGTGGCTGCACGTTACATGTTATACGAAATTCGTAAATTGTTAATCGAAAAAATGAATCGGTTACATGAAAATAATGAACAAAAGCGCAGTCTTATCCAAAATTATGATAAAAAGTTTAATGTAAGTAATATTGAAGGAACGGTAACAGCTGTTAGACGTGTTGAATTGGCACAACAGCAAAATTGGTTTGGAAAAATGTTTCACAATGAACATCGGACATTTCGAAAAGAATTTCAAGATATTATAACTCAATATATACACAAATTAAATGAATATCGAAAAGAAATGTTATTAGAGCTTGTGTATCAATCTTTATATCAAGCTGTAGATAAAATGATTCAATATTGGGAGCGCTTCTTTGATAATCTACAAGAAACTCGTGAAAATTTATTATTAGACATTCAAAAACGTAGTAAAGAATTTGAAGGGAAAACAAATCCAACAAATGTATATGTATTAGCAGATGAGCGAATGCAGGAAGAAATGTGGAAGGATATTCATCACCATGTAAACAATGGTGTGCTGCCAAAAGAGATATCTGCTGAAATTTACATGAGTTTATATCGTGAATATTGCAAAGGAGCGCAAGCAGAGGAAGGACAATCACAAAAAGTAGAAGATTTTTATCGGAAACATATTTTGACATATTGTGAGCAGGAGTTACAAGATCGCTATCGAGATAAATTAGAATTAAATATTATTGATGCATTGCGGAAAGAAGCGGCTATTCAAAAGCGCGATATGACAGAGTATGTAAGTGAGAAAATTGAAGACTTGCTGCATCTTGCAAGTCCATTTATACCAAAAGTTGCGCATCATCGTGAATTGCAATATTGGGGCATTCATCCGCTCGTTCATCAAGGATTAAATGAGGAAACGTTACAAGAGATGTTCCAGGAAAAAGAAACTGTTGATGCAGCCTTTTCACCGTATGAAATTGTATGTTACCGTGCGCATTATGGATTGTCGCTGCAAGATTTCCCAAAATTGTCGTCTGGACATATTGCAAATGGTTATGTGAATGAAAAGGGAGATTACTTTCAGTCTTACTATCGCCGTGTAAATAAATTAAACGTTCGTAAATCGAATTTAACACCGCATCTTGATAAGTATTGGCACTTACCTGCTTTTATGCCAGACTTAAATGTAACACAAACGAAGCTGGATTATGATAAGTGTAATCGTGCTTTATTGTATGCATATATATATCGTTGGATTAGCCTTGCTGCTGTGGATGGTCAGTTCGTTTACCAATATAACGGAGTGGGCCGAAGTTCTCTTATTCAATCGATGGGAAAAAATGTAACAAATGAAGGATATAAACTGCACCGTGCATTGCTTCATAACCCATTTATATATGAAAATATCATTTCTCGTTTTGAAGAAGAACAGGAAAAAGCATTGCAGCACGGAGGCCATTTATATACACATTCATTTGTATTAGGTGCGCAAGATATAAGGTGGCTTCGAAAAGAACATGTTCATAATATTTTAGATGTTATTTTGATGTACGATAAGGAAGCGAAATATGATCCGACATTAGAAGAAACATCTGATGAATTGTTACGCTTACTTGTTGATGAAATTGAACAATATTTTAAATCTTATTACGGGACTGGAGCGGAAGCAGCAGCAAAAAAAGAAGCGACTTTATTTGTAAAGCAATTATGGAATCGCTCATATGCAAAAGAATTTGTAGATCCAAACAGTGCACCGTATAAGAAATGGTTACATCTTCTTAACGTTCAAATAGAAGAGGAAGACACAAATGCGAATGTTTAGGAAAAGATAGGGAATCCTTAACTTTGGAATTTATTATTTGGAAGAGAGGGATTCCCATGCCGTTTCTTGGAAGTGTATATCAAGTGTTTGGCTTATATTCAGAAATTTATCGTGCGATGATTTGTATGGAGGGAAAAGATAATCAACCTATTGATGAATGTATAAATCGAGATGAAAAAGAAACTGTAGAACAACGATAAAGAACATGCAGTAAATTACTGCATGTTCTTTTCGTTTTCTTATAGTTTTACAACATTCTTAGGTTTTGACCTCTGTTAACTTGTTTGAATGCAATTTACTGTAACATTACTATCATTTGGTACTTCGTACATTCAAATCCTTTTTCGCTATTAAACCATTTTACTGTCTTGATTGTTTTCATATAAAAAACTTTTAAAATATTACTAAAGATGTGTTTCCTATTTATATGAACCGAGCAAATATAAACATATATTTAAATCTGTTATCGTTTTTACGCTAAAATGGAAGATAAGAACAGTAAATGTTCATTATCGTTTTTGAAACCTCAAAACAACGAAAGCCCTACCTCTCTTTCGTCCTTACGGCTCCGATGACCGTGCCAGTATGAATCGGGATATCCAAAAACAATGCTTGGATAAATGAACCTCATCGTATACTTAGAAGTATGAGAATAAAAAGTGGTGAGAATAATTCATTTAGAGGAAAAAGAATTTTTTATTAGAGGGTAATGTTCCTATAATCAAATCGTATTTGTAATCATATCATATTGAGGTACATAAAGCAAAAAAAAACAAAATAGATGTAGGCTATTTTGTCGTTTTAGGTATCTTATATAATTTAAAATCAAGTTCCAAACGGTATTAAAAGGATTTCTTTACCTAGCCGACTTTCGTATTTAACAAATCAATTGCCTGATTTTCAGTAATTCCTTTAATTAAACTTAATTCACTAATTAAAATTTTTTGTGCGTTGTCTAACATTTGTTTTTCACTTGTATTAAGCGCCCTTACTTTATTCCTACGTATTAAGTCGCGAACTACTTCAGCACCTTCTTGCATTTCACCCGTCTTCATTTTCTCCATGTTTTGGGTATATCTTTGCTTCCATGAGAGTGAATCATCTGATTCGCCGTACTGAAAAATAAGTAATACATTTTCTAATGTAAGCTTATCGGCAATTAATCGTATACGTGATTGTATCATTTTTTTCATCGGAATCATTACTTCCATATTACTAATTGGTATTCTTATTACATAATATTTTTGTTTTTCTCCTAGGATTTCTTTTTCTTCTATGGCTTCAATCACACCTGCTCCGTGCATTGGATAAACAATTTTATCGCCAATTTGAAACACATAATCCACCTCCATATGGTAACCTTTCTAAGTTTATCATATATAAGGTGATAAGTAAAATTATTTATAATATCACAAAATAATTATCATAGTCAATATTTTTTTGTTTGATTAGATAAAATCATTGTTACATATTTATAAAACTAAAAAATAAAATGAGTGTATAATAAATTGAACCTCCTATCAGTGGGGCTTACTGTCCGTTAGTGCGGGATAAAAAATTGATTGAAAAAATGTATGAAAGAGGTTTAATAATATGCTGAAATGGGGTTATTTTGTATTTATCAATGTTCTCGCTTTTATGATGATGGGACTAGATAAAAGAAAAGCAAAGAAGAAACTGTGGCGTACGCCGGAGAGTACGTTGTTTTTAGTTGCAGCAGCAGGAGGAGGAATGGGAGCTTGGATTGGGATGTATATGTTTCATCATAAGACACATAAAAATAAATTTGTGTTTGGTATTCCATTTCTTGCGGCTGCGGAGGCGTATATCTTCTGGATATTATAGTAAGGTGGTCCGTGTAAAAAAGTTATGTAGCGGAAAATTGTAAAAAGGTAGAAGGACACTTTATAATGAAGAAAAAAGAAAAGAGGGGAGTCAAATGGAAGCGCAAAAAAAGGGAATCATATATGCGACAAGTGCATATATGATGTGGGGAATTCTTCCGCTTTATTGGAAATTGATAGATGAAGTTCCTGCAGAAGAAATTTTAGCTCATCGCATCGTTTGGGCATTCGCTTTTATGTTACTTGTTTTATTGATTTGCAAACGTTTTGGTCAATTTACCAATGAGCTTGTGCATCTTTTTAAACGTCCTAAATTATTCATGTCATTAACTGTTGCTTCTATATTAATTAGCGGGAACTGGTTTGTGTACATATGGGCTGTTAATCATAATCATGTAATCGAAGCAAGTCTAGGTTATTATATTAATCCGCTTGTAAGTATTTTACTTGGCACGCTCGTTTTAAAAGAAAAACTCAATTTTTGGCAATATATTGCCGTAGGGTTAGCGGCATTTGGGGTTGTAATTTTAACAATTCGCTATGGATCCATTCCGTGGATTGCGATTTCGTTAGCATGTACATTTGGTTTATATGGTTTATCAAAGAAATTATTAGATTATGATTCAATGATTGGACTCACGATGGAAACGATGATTGTAATGCCGATTGCTCTTATATATTTAGGAATGTTAGGTGTTCAAGAAATTGGTTCGTTTGGATCAGTTTCAATTACGTCGACGTTACTTTTAGCTGGTGCGGGTATTGTTACTGCATTACCACTTTTATATTTTGCAAAAGGTACAAAGCTTATTCCGTTATCAATGGTTGGGTTTTTGCAATATATTGCACCGACAATCAGTCTTGTATTAGGAATTTTCGTCTTTCATGAACATTTTACAGTGGCTCATATGATAGCATTTTTCTTTATTTGGATTGCGTTATTTACATTTTCGATAGCGAAAACAAAATTTATGCTAAATAAGCAGCCGAAATTTATAAAAAATAAATCTGCAAAAGTTTCGTAAAACGGCATAGTATTATGTATGCCGTTTTCTTTATAATGTAAGTAAGGATATTCCATTATAAGCGGTGAGGTGCGAATTATGGAAACAATTTTACATAACAACCCATTAATGTCTGCAGTGATTGCTTGGTTCTTAGCACAATTTACAAAAGTTATAATCACTTTAGTAAAAAAGAGAGAATTTGATTTTGCACAGTTTTTCGCTTCTGGCGGAATGCCGAGTTCTCATTCTTCCACTGTCACAGCATTAGCGATAGCAATCGGGATTGAAGAAGGAATGACGAGTTCCGTATTTGCAATTGCGACGATTTTTGCGATTATTGTCATGTATGACGCATCTGGAGTGAGACTTGCTGTAAGTAAACAAGCGAAAATTTTAAATGACTTTTTTCATGGAAGACAAACGGAGTATAAAAAATTGAATGAACTTGTCGGTCATACGCCATATCAAGTTGTTATCGGAGCTCTTTTAGGAATTGTTGTTGCGATTTGGTATTGTTCATAAGCAAAGTGAGGAATGAATCTCACTTTGCTTTTTGTTTTACACATATTTGCGTAAGTTATGGAATATTGTATATGGATTCTGTGAAGAGGGGGGGTATCTATGCTACTACATGACAAAGTGAAATATGAAATGGAGCGACAGGTTACAGCATTACGTACGATGCAACATAGAGATGGAACATGGCGCTTTTGCTTTGAAGGAGCCCCGCTTACGGATTGTATGATGATTCTATTGTTACGCATGTTAAAAAAAGAAAAAGAAATAGAACCCTTTGTAGCAAGACTTACTTCTTTACAAGCAAATGAAGGGACATGGAAGTTGTATGAAGATGAGCTGAATGGCAATCTATCGGCTACAATTCAAGTGTATGCTGCATTGTTAGCTTCTAAACAGTATAAGAAAGAAGATCGTTTTATGCGCCGTGCAGAACAATTTATTCGTGAACAAGGTGGTATTACAAACGCTCACTTTATGACGAAGTTTATGTTAGCCTTACATGGGCAATACGGTTACCCTGCATTATTTCATTTTCCCATGACTTTTTTCTTTTTACCGGATCATGCCCCGTTTAGTATGTATGAATTGAGTAATACTGCTCGTATTCATTTCGTTCCTACGCTCATTTGTATGAATAAGAAATTTGTAATAGAAGAAAATATTATTCCTAATCTTAGTTACATAGTGGGCGCGAATAAATCAAATTGGTTTCATAATAAACGCTCTTCTGTTTTGCAAACAATTTTATCAGAAGGGAAAAAGCTAATTTCTTATCCATATTCTCTTCATCAAAAAGGATATAAAGCAGCGGAACGTTTTATGCTAGAACGTATAGAAGGAAATGGAACACTTTACACTTATGCGAGCGCTACTTTTTATATGATTTATGCTCTCCTTGCTCTCGGTCATTCTATACATTCTCCTATTATTGAGAAAGCTGTATCAGGGATACAGTCGTATATATGGAATACAAAAAATGGTGCCCATTTGCAAAATACACCTTCAACAGTGTGGGATACTGCTCTTTTAAGTTATGCTTTGCAAGAAGCAAATGTGTCAGAAGATGATGCGATGATTGAACGAGCAAATCGTTATTTATTAAAGAAGCAGCATACCTCTTATGGGGATTGGCATGTTCATGCACCCTCTGTGTCTCCTGGTGGATGGGGATTTACCGATACGAATACCATTGTGCCAGATTGTGATGATACATCAGCGGTGCTACGTTCACTTACTTACATTGCAAAGAAAGATAAGAAAGTAAAACAAGCTTGGAATAAAGGGATACAGTGGATTCTTGGGATGCAGAATAAAGATGGAGGCTGGGGAGCGTTTGAGAAGGATGTCGATAAGCATATGTTTGCGCATGTTCCTCTCGATAGTGCAGAAGATATGATTCTTGATCCGTCTACAGCAGATTTAACAGGGAGGGTGCTTGAGTTTTTTGGAACTTATGCGCCAAATAAAATAAGTGCATATGATTTACAACGGGCAATGCAATGGCTCCTCCGTACTCAAGAACAAAATGGTTCTTGGTATGGAAAATGGGGAGTTTGTTACATATATGGTACATGGGCTGCTGTAACAGGTCTGCGAGCAAACGGATTGCCAGCAAATCATCCAACGTTAGAAAAAGCAGCGCGGTGGTTAGAAACGATTCAACATCGTGATGGTGGATGGGGAGAATCGTGTAGAAGTAGTAAAGAAAAGCGGTTTATTTCAATACCTTTTAGTACACCTTCTCAAACGGCATGGGCTTTAGATGCCCTAATCGCTGTACATGATACGGAAACAGCATGTATTCAAAAGGGAATCAATTATTTGTTAGAGCATTCTTTAGAACATATTGAATATCCGACTGGAGCAGGATTGCCTGGGGAGTTTTATATTCGTTATCATAGTTATCATCGCTTATTTCCCTTACTTACCTTTGCACATTATGTGAAAAAATACAAAAAATAAACCGAGAATATGTTCTCGGTTTATTTTTTGTTTGGTTGGTGTTTTTGACGTGCATCTGCAGCATCTGCACGCGCTTGAGCCTCTAAGTCATCTTGGTCAGCGAGTTCTTGAGAAAACTCAACATCAATGCCATCAGATACTTTGTTTTGCTGTAAATTCTTTTTTTTCATCTCACACAATCTCCTTGTGTTAAGCTAAGTTGCAATTATAGTGTGACACAAATAGAGTTTTTTATGCAAAAAAGGAGAATGAAATATATAAGACGAAATATATAGAAAATACATAGAAAAGCGAGGGAGAAGGATGATTTTTTTAGAGGGGAAAACAGCTGTTGTTACAGGTGCAGCACAAGGGATTGGAAAAGAAATTGCACATGTATTTGCCGCTTTAGGAGCGAAAGTATTACTAAGCGATATTAACCAAGAAGCTTTAAACAGTACGACAACACAATTGTTGCAAGAAGGATATGATGTAAGAGCGTATGCTTGTGATGTAAGCAGCCATACAGATGCAAAATCACTAATTGAGTATGCGATTCAAACATACGGTGCATTGCATATTTTAGTAAATAATGCTGGGATTACACGAGATGCAATGTTACATAAAATGGAAAAAACAGCATGGGAGCAAGTATTGCAAGTAAATGTAACGGGTGTATTTAACTGTATGCAACCAGCGCTTTTACATATGCGTAAGCAACAATATGGACGTATTATTAATATTTCTTCTATTAGCTGGCAAGGGAATATAGGTCAAGCCAACTATGCAGCTGCGAAAGCGGGTGTAATTGGGCTTACAAAAACAGCATCAAAAGAAGCAGCCGGATTGGGTGTTACATGTAATGCAATTTGTCCGGGTTTTATGGATACTGATATGACACAAACAATACCGGATGAAGTAAAGGGAAAAATGATTGCTGCAATTCCGGCCGGTCGGATCGGAGCACCGCAAGACATTGCACATGCAGCTGCCTTTTTAGCATCAGACTTCGCTTCCTATATTACTGGAGAAGTACTAAATGTAAGTGGAGGATTACAAGTTTAAAGTGAAACTGGGGGGCTTCATCACAACTGATGAAAAGCTCTCATCTAATCGGACATATGGCAGCAGTGATCTCTCGTATATCTTCTGTGATTTCTTAAAATTTTAAGAGGGGAGCTTTACGACCCAAGAGCGGCGTGATAAAGGTGAGTAAGTGTCTATTTGTTAGAGCATGAAAAAAGGTCTTGCCAAGCGGCAAGACCTTTTTTTAGTTTAAGTTAATCCAAACGCTTTTTACCTCTGTATAGTTATTTAACGCATAAGAACCCATTTCACGCCCGAGGCCCGACTGTTTATATCCTCCAAATGGAGATGCTGCATCGAAGACGTTATAACAGTTTACCCAAACTGTTCCAGCTCGTAATTTACTTGCAACATAATGCGCATTCTTCAAGTTTTCTGTCCACAACCCAGCAGCTAATCCATATGCTGATTTGTTAGCACGTTCAATAACTTCATCAATGTCATCAAATGGCATTGCAGCAACGACAGGACCAAAAATTTCTTCTTTCGCAATTGTCATTTCATCTTGTACAGCTGCGAAAATTGTTGGAGCAACATAATAACCTTGTTCGTAAGGTTTATTTCCACCAACTAATATTTCTGCTCCCTCATTTTTTCCTTTTTCAATATAGCTCATTACTCGATTTTGTTGTTCTTCTGATACGAGGGGACCAATATTTGTTTGTGGATCTAATCCAGATCCTTGCGTTAAGCTCTTTGAGTATAAGGCAAGATCTGCAACAACATTATCATACATTTTTTTTGGAATGAACAAGCGAGATCCAGCACAACATACTTGTCCTTGGTTAAACATAACACCAGAAAGTGCTGCTGGAATTGCACGTGATAAATCAGCATCAGGTAAAATAATATTTGGTGATTTACCACCAAGCTCTAATGTTACACGCTTTAATGATTGAGATGCTTCTTTCATAATGTGTTTTCCAACTTCAGTTGAGCCTGTAAAAGCAATTTTATCAACGAGAGGATGACTGACAAGAGCTTGACCAGCTGTTTCACCATATCCAGGTACAATGTTAATAACACCTTTTGGAAATCCAGCTTCTTCTATCAGTTCAGCTAAATATAGTGCGGAAAGAGGAGTTTGTTCTGCTGGTTTTAGTACGACGGTACATCCAGTTGCTAGTGCTGCACCCAACTTCCACATCGCCATTAAAAGCGGGAAGTTCCATGGGATAATTTGACCCACAACACCAACGGGTTCATGGCGTGTATAATTAAAATAATCTCCTGAAACAGGAATTGTTTGACCAACTAATTTTGTTGCCCATCCAGCATAATAACGCATATGTTCAATTGCAAGAGGAATATCTGCAGTTGTTGTTTCTTGAATCGGTTTCCCGTTATCTAATGTTTCAAGCTGTGCAAGCTCATCTTTATGTTTTTCCATTAAATCAGCAAGCTTGTACATGAGACGACTGCGTTCAGCACTACTCATACGTGACCATGGACCTTCATCAAATGCTTGGCGTGCTGCTATGACAGCTTTATGAATATCTTCACGGCCACCTTCATATACAACAGCTAGCGTATCGCCGGTTGCCGGATTTGGTGTTTTAAATGTTTTTCCGGAAGCGCTTTCAACAAAAGCTCCATTTACATAAAATTTCTTTGTTCCTTGTAAAAATGTCTCTACTTTTTCATGGAGATTCATAGCTAGTTGACTCATTGTATAACCCCCTTAAAAATATATAATGTAAATGCAGCAAAATACTGCATTTATTCCAAATAAAAGAGGAGTTGCGGGATAAAGTGAAACTTCCATCAGTGCTTTTTGTTCGTTCCCCACTGATGGTTAGTTGAACCAATCGGGCTCTTACGGGCAGTTATCTCCCGTAATATTTTTTTATTTTGCTGAAATTTGGATATGGGAGTTTTACTGCCCGTTAGTGCAGGATAAACTAGGTGAATAGCATCTAATTTCAATCGTAACCTAAAAAGTCAGAAATTTCAATTTTATTTACGTTAAAATTGCTAAAAATATGTAATTTTGTGATGTAGGTTTAATATTTTTCGTAAGAGGTATTCATTTTGCTTTTTTTTTTTGTAGGAAAAACGATATAAACAATGGTACAATAATACATCGTGAAAGGGGGGAAAGAAATGAATCAACATCATGATGACCCGCGTTTTCGCATCGCACATCGTGAAGCGTGGATTGGAATTGGACTTGCTGTTATCAACTTTTTATTATGGTACGGTTTCGCATATGGATTAGGTAGTGGCAATCCAAAAGAATATACATATGTACTAGGATTTCCGGCCTGGTTCTTTTATAGTTGTATAGTAGGATTTATTGTAATGGTTTTACTTATTGTATTTGTTGTCCGTTTCGTATTTCAAGATGTTTCGTTTGATGAGGAAGAAAAGAGTGAGGAATGAAAATGAACTGGTATGTAATTATTCCAATGATTTTATGTTTTATTGTTGTGTTTTTAATTGGTATATATGCGTCGAGACGTGTTCAAACGACCGCGCATAACAAATTTTTGCAAGAATATTTTCTGGGCGGACGCGAACTTGGTGGACTATTATTAGCCATGACGATGATTGCAACGTATGGTAGCGCAAGTAGCTTTATCGGTGGGCCTGGAATTGCATACAACATGGGGCTTGGCTGGGTATTGCTCGCAGCTATTCAAGTTGTAACGGGTTACATTGTATTAACTGTACTTGGAAAGAAATTTGCGATTACTGCAAGGAAAATGGAAGCTATTACGTTAATTGATTACTTGAAAGGAAGATATAATAATAAAATTGTTGTTATTCTATCAGCGCTATGTATTATTATTTTCTTGTTTTCAGCAACCGTTGCGCAGTGGGTTGGCGGTGGAAGATTAATTGAATCGTTAACAGGTCTTTCTTATACAACGTCTTTATTTCTTTTTACGTTTTTTGTACTTGTTTATGTTTTGATTGGCGGATTTCGTGCAGTTGCGCTTTCAGATACAATACTGGGTCTTATTATGCTGCTTGGTACGACAATTATTTTAATTGGTACGATTATTGCAGGCGGTGGTATTTCAAAAATTATGCATGAACTTGTACAGATCAATCCGAATTTAATTACGCCATTTGGGGCGGACGGAAGTTTAACAAAGGCATACGTGTCTTCATATTGGATTTTGATTGGCGTTGGAGTGGTAGGTTTGCCGCAAATTAGTGTACGTGCCATGTCTTATAAAAATTCAAAAGCGATGCATCAAGCTTTAATTATCGGTACTGTTGTCGTCGGTACAATTATGATTGGTATGCATTTAACGGGTGTTTTTGCCCGTGTTGTTTTACCAGGAGTGAGTGTGCCTGATAAAGTAATGCCGTTGCTTGCGATGAAAGTATTGCCTCCTTGGCTTGCTGGTATTTTCTTAGCAGCTCCAATGGCAGCTATTATGTCGACAGTTAACTCATTGTTATTGCTGGTGAGCTCTTCCATTATTAAAGATATTTATGTAAATTACATAAACGAAAATGCTGCTGCTCAAACAGTAAAAAGAGGAACGCTATGGATTACAGCGATTGTTGGATTGCTTGTTTATGCTGCAGCAATTAAGCCGCCTGATTTCTTAATTTGGTTAAATTTATTCTCCTTTGGGGGTTTAGAAGCAGCATTTATTTGGCCGCTTGTACTTGGATTGTATTGGAGAAAAGGGAATGCTGCTGGAGCACTTGCTTCTATTGTTGTTGGAGTTGGTTCTTATATGGGTTTTCATTTGTTTTTCCCTAATCCTTTTGGTGTTCATACAGTCGTATTTCCAGTATGTTTAGCACTTATTGCTTATATTATAGGAAGTATGTTATTTTCACGTAAGTTACAACGAATTTAAAAGTTTTATATAAAACGAGCAAGAGAATTTAATGAAACATACTATAATCAGAAGAGGATACTTTGTCCAGTATAAGGGCATAGGTCCTCTTTTTTCTTATATTGTTTCCTATTATGTATACCATGTTAAAAGAATAATTAAAGAAGGTATATTGAAAGTCACACTGTACAACTATTAGTAACTAAGAGAATACATAGAGCAGCAATAAGCAGAAGTTCTACGTCTAAGAAAATCAAACGTGAGATGGATGATAACAACAAAGATGCCATCACTTCAACGGCCACACTTATCTTCTTTATTGTTCTTAGAATCTTGAGGTGAGGATCTTAATGCCTGTTAATGTGGGGGGATTTCAAAAGGTTATGTAGTGTCACTTCTTCACTTAACACATATTATTTTATTAAGTGGAAAGGCTACCTGATAAAATAAGGAGGTAGCCTAATAGAATGAAATATACTCTTATTGTCTTAATTGTAACATTTTCAGTCTTAGGATTAATTTCATCGAATCAAGGGATGGCTGAAGTAAAGAGAAGTAGTATTGAAGAAAAGCATACTGACTTTTATGATGCTTTTTTAGTATTATTAGACCCTTATGCTAAAGAAGCAATTAATGAAAAATATCCCAATCGTAGCTATGGATTATGGAATGCAGAAATATTAAATGTTACACGAGTGTCGAATGGATTTTCTCAATTTGATTTCATAGTGAAAGTTAAATATGATACTTATACAGGTCCCCATAATCCACCAGAAGGTCCTGTTACTATAATTTTTGATGTGAAAACTCAGAAAGTTACCGTAACTGAAATTAAAGGGTAATTCCCGAATATATTATTTAGCTAATGAATGCTTTAATTAAATAAAAAGAACAATAGTATATATTGTATATTTAATATGTATTGCTTTTTTATTATCAGGATTTTTTAAATTCAGGTCTTGATAACATGATTCTCCTGATTGTTTATTATTTCTTAAAAATTAATAAACATGAAAATCCTTCCAAACACGTATATGTAATATATTTATGCTTTTTTTATATGAGATAAAAAATGCTTATATTTTACTTCTGTACACTTTTTTTCATTCATATAGTAATAGCAATTGATGGGATGGAGTTGAATGCCTTGAAAAAAGTACTGTTTCTTGGAGATCCTGGTATTGATGATTCATTAGCAATCATGTATGGGTTATTACATCCTGATATTGATATTGTTGGTATTGTAACAGGATATGGCAACGTTACTCAAGAGCAGGCGACGAATAATGCGGCTTACTTATTGCAGATAGCTGGAAGAGAAGATATTCCAATTATTAATGGGGCAAAAATTCCTTTATCAGGAGGATTTATAACGTACTATCCAGAAATACATGGACCGGAAGGATTAGGGCCTATTCGTCCACCAGAAACGATTAAAGCGAATGTGGAACCATTTTGTGAAATATTTGAGATTATTGAAAGATACAAGGGAGAACTTATTATCGTTGATGCGGGGCGTTCAACAAGCTTAGCAACGGCTTTTATTTTAGAGAAAGAATTGATGAAAAGCGTAAAAGAGTATTACATTATGGGTGGGGCATTTCTTGTTCCAGGCAATGTTACCCCTGTTGCAGAAGCAAATTTTCACGGAGATGCGATTGCTTCAAATTTAGTAATGCAATATGCTGAGAATGTTTCGTTAATTCCGCTGAACGTAACAAATGA
Source organism: Bacillus sp. CGMCC 1.60114 (assembly GCF_042676365.1). Lineage (NCBI taxonomy): Bacteria > Bacillati > Bacillota > Bacilli > Caryophanales > Bacillaceae > Bacillus > Bacillus sp. CGMCC 1.60114. Next base: position 191,467 of record NZ_JBHTHG010000107.1, on the reverse strand, counting down.
AGCAGTCATTACTCCTGATACTGTTACATATATTACAAAGAATACAAAAACAAATTTTAAAAAATTAATCGAACCAATTTTTAATTATTACTATAAAGCCTATAAAAAATTAAATCCGAACATAGTTGGAAGTCCCGTTCATGATGTTGTAACAATGATGGCTGTTGTTAATCCTTCCTTGATAGAATATGTATATCGTCGTGTTGAAGTTGATATTGATGGTCTTGCAAAAGGTGAAAGTATTGCCGACTTTAGACCACAGCCAAGGGCAGAAGCGATGAAAAAATGGGTCAGAATTGGCTGGGAATTAAATTATAAGAAATTTCTTGAAGATTTTATTCGAGTTATGACGTAGACAGTATACAAGTTATAATAGAGGCGATCTGTTAATAGATTGCCTCTATTGTTTTGCATATGAATAATATATTATAATAGATTACAAGACAAAGTTTAGGAGAGGAATTCCCTTTGAGAACAATTGGATTATGTGTAGCAATACTTTGTTTATTCGTATTTATTATCTCAGGTAATTTTTTTGTGAAAAAAGTATGGAGTTCAAATTATGATGATGCACAATATGTTGCGTCATTTGTAGAAGAAAATAAAGATCAAAAAAACAGTGCTTTATTAGTGAGACGAAATGATAAAGTGATATATTCTATAAATCCTAATGTTGTATTACCCGTAGCGAGTACGATGAAACTCATTGTAGCGTTGGAGTTTACTAAACAAGTAGGGGAAGGAAGAATTGATCCAAATGAGCTTGTGTCAATGGAAGATATTAATCGTTATTACGTTCCAAAGACGGATGGCGGGGCTCATGAGAGATGGCAAAATGTTTTAATGAAAAAAGGACTTATAGAAGAAAATGCGGTTACGCTAGAACAAGTGGCAAGAGGAATGATGAAATTTAGCTCAAATGCAAATACAGAGTATTTAATGGATCGCCTTGGTATAGAGAATATTAATGGAAATATAAATAAATTAGGATTACCATCACATCAGCCATTATTTCCAATTGTCTCATCTTTGTATATTCCTGGCTATTTGTACAAGGAATTACATGTTCCGAAGCAACAATTAGCACAAAAGTTAAGAACGATGCCGCAAGAAGAATATTGCCGATATGCGATGTTAATACATGAGCGTTTAAAGCGAAAAGGTCCGCAGCTACAAAATGAAATTCCGCTTTTCTTAGGAGAAAAATACGAGAAAATTTGGTCAGATAAACTCCCGGCTGCTTCTGCAAATGACTATATGATTTTATTAGAGAAAGCAAATCATCAAAAAGGTTTCACAAAAGTAGAAGAAAATGAATGGTCACAACTTGTTGAGTCAGATATGCAAGGGAAAAAATATCGTCAATATTTTCGACATGCAGGTCAAAAAAATGGGTATACACCATGGTCTTTGTCTAAGGCTGTATATGCAACAGACAAACGTGGGAACTGTACAGAAATTGTCTTTTTGGCGAATAATATAAATGAAGAAGATAGTACAGAATTACGTAAACATTTATTAAATTTACATTTTCAAATATTACAAAGTGATAAATATAAAGCAACAGTTATTAAGTAAAGCCGATGTGTATGCATCGGTTTTTTTCTTTGGATAAACACATTTTTTTAGTAGCTGGGTATGATGATTAATAATCAATAAGTGAGGGGAGCTATTTAAAATGCGGGAGGGAAGCGAGGAGTTTTTGCGGCGAGAAGGTGTAGTCTTTCCAGGGAGAACATATGCTGATTGTATACTACAACATATATTCTGTTTTCAACGGAATTATTTATTGGATGACATGTTTCACATTCATCATGCACATGTCATTATGTTGCAAGAAGAAGGTTTGCTAAAAAAACAAAATGCTAAGCAGATTGTAGCGGCGGTAGAAAAAGTAAAAACTGTTCCATTAGAAGAGTTCGTATACAGCAAGGAGTATGAAGATCTCTTTTTTCTAGTTGAGCATTTGATTCAACAAGAAGCAGACAGTGATATGATTAGCAATATGCACATTGGGCGAAGTCGAAATGATATGGGAGTGGCGATGTATCGTATGAGCTTACGACGTTATCTTCTACAATACATCGAGCATTTTATATTACTGCAAGAGAGTATTCTAGAGCGAGCTGAGGAGCATATAGAAACGATTATGCCAGCATATACACATACACAACCAGCGCAACCAACAACATTTGGTCATTATATGCTTGCTATTTATGATGTGATGCAACGTGATACGGAGCGTTTATTGAACGCTTATCATACTGTAAATCAATCTCCATTAGGAGCGGCAGCGCTTGCGACTACAAGTTTTCCAATTAATCGAAAGCGCGTTGCAGATCTTCTTGGTTTTTCGAAGGTAATTGAAAATTCATATGATGCAATTGCAAGTACAGATTATTTATTGGAAACAAGTAGCGCGCTTATGATAACAATGACAAATACAAGTAGATGGCTTCAAGACTTTTTATTATTAGCTACGAAAGAATATAACGGTATTACAGTTGCGAATCCCTATGTACAAATTAGTAGTATTATGCCTCAAAAACGCAATCCAGTATCAATTGAGCATGCAAGATCTCTTGCAAGTAGTGCTTGGGGAGAAGCATTTACTGTCTTTCAAATGATTCATAATACTCCGTTTGGAGATATTGTCGATACAGAAGATGATTTACAGCCTCATTTATATGAAGGATTTGAGAAAGCGATTCGAGTTATTTGTGTAATGAATGCGGTAGTGCGCACGATGACAATTGAAAAGGAAATATTGCAAAGTCGTGCAAAAAAACATGCAATTACGATAACTGAGTTAGCTGATACACTAACTCGGCAGTATGATATTCCATTTCGCCGTGCTCATCATATAGCAAGCTCTATAGCTAAACTTTCAGAAGAACAGAGAAAAGATTTACATGAACTAAATTTTGTCGATATTAATCTGTATTTACAAAAGGAATTACAGGTTGTATTAACAAAAGACGAGTGGAATGAAATAATTTCACCACATTCGTTTGTTGCAAAGCGAAATGTATACGGCGGACCGAGTCTACAACAAATGCAGCGTATGATTCAAAAAAGAAAAGAGAATGTTTCAAAGCAGCGTGAGCGGTTAGAGAATGTGAAGAAACGACTTGCTGAAGCTGAAAAACAGGTCAATAAACTAGTTGCAACTATAATTCATTCATAAAACAAAGAAGGAATTAACTTGTAAATCGCCAATATATCACTATATATTAGGAAAGAAAGAAGAGATTATAGTGATACAACTAAATGTATATACGAATTTTGTACAATTTAAAAATGATGTTCTTCCTTTTTTAGAAATGTATGAGCAAGAGAATAATTTAATATTAGGTGTACTACGGTCCTCGCAGCTTCCTTTATTTATGGCAGCAGCTACAAAGGAGGAAGAACTTGTATACGTTATGCTTCAAACACATCATCGTCAAGTTATCGTAGCGAAGTCCGCGCCTTTAGGAAAAGATGATATACAAGAACTGGCACAGCAACTAGCGATTGCATATCCTGATTTGCCCGGGTTAATTGGGGAAAAACGGGTGGTAGAGCGTTTAGCTGAACAACTTGCGGAGTTACAAAATAAATCGATTCAAATTAAAATGAAGCAAGGGGTATACGGGCTAAAGCAGATAAAGAAGAAGGCTAGAAATAATGGGATTTTCCGTCGAATAGAATTAAAAGAACAAGATCTAATTGAAGATTGGGTATACCGTTTTTGTGAAGAGGTAAATTTAGCAATTACAAAGGAAGAGGCGGTGCATACTGCAGCTGAATTAATTGAAAGGCAGCACTTGTTTGGGTGGGAAGTGGAAGGACAGTTAGTTTCAATGGCAGCTGTTACAAGACCAACAAAGCGTAATATCACAATTAATTTTGTATATACTCCGCAGGTAGAACGTAAAAAAGGATATGCTTTAAATTGTGTATCAGCACTAAGTCAATATATGTTGGATAATGGATATCTTACAACTTCATTATATACTGATTTAGCTAACCCTACATCTAACAAAATTTATCAAGAAATTGGTTATGAACTAATTATGGAGTCGGTTCTACTATATTTAGAATCTAAACAATAGAAAAAACTCGCTGCTAGCGAGTTTTTTATTTTTCATCAATCCGTATAATACCACCTTGCTGAAAGGTATCTGTTTCTAATAAATCAATAACGGCTTTTGCTACATAATTTGGTGAAAGTAAATCATCATCTTCTTTCAATGTTAAGAAACGCTCTACATGAATGAAATCTTCTTTTGATGTTTGTCTAATTTCTGCCTGCATGTCTGTATTTATGACGCCTGGTGCAAAAGAAATAATCTTTACTGGGTATTCTTTGTCAGTTTCTTCTGCTGCAATACATTTTGTGAACATATTAATACCAGCTTTAGTTGTACAGTATGCTCCCCAACCGAAGTATGGTTTTTGACCAGCGCCAGAAGAGATGTTAACGATACGTTTATCTATGTTCCAGTCTTTTGTATGTTTCATAAAGGCTGAGGAAAGTAATATGGGAGCTAATAAATTTACATGGACATTTGCAATTAATTGCTCACTTTCTGACCGCTCAATTGGTTTCATTGGTGCTAACATACCAGCATTATTAACAAGGTGAATAGAAGAAACAGTTTTTACATCGATGTTTGAAAAAATATTTTCCACCAATAATTCAATTTGATGAACTTCTTGTAGGTCAAATGAATAAAAATCAAATGGAATATTAAGGTGTTGTGCTTTTTCAATGAGTTGTTCATTTTGTTTACGTGATATAGAAATGAGTTTCGTTCCTTGTTGTAATAATTGTGTAGCAATTGCTTCACCTAATCCTCGAGAAGTTCCTGTTACTATTACATAACGCATATATCTAAATCTCCTTTCACTATATATGTAATAGTATAAGATATTCTTTTTTTATAAGCGAAGATAAACTAAACTGAACGAAATAAATGCGTCTACATACAATAGAGTAATGCATTATTTCGAGGAGGAGTAAGTATGTACTATGTAACCCCGAATTCGTATAATCACCTATATCGGATATATGAGGGAACATATAACCAAGTGTCCCAGGCTATTTTAGAAGCCATTAAAGGCGAAGCAGCTGCGATTGATTTTTATAGTCGACTTGTCAAAGAAGCACCAAATGCGAGACATAAAAAAGATATTTTGCATGCATTAGAAGACGAAAAAGTACATTTACAACAATTTATACAATTGTTTACAACATTAACTGGACAACAGCCAACGTATCAAGTGGTGCAAACTCAATATTCTTCTTATAAAGAAGGATTAGAACGTGCGTATGAAGATGAACTAGAAGCGTATGAAGATTATCGAAATGCTTATTTATTAACACAAAACTTAGCAGTTCGAGATGTTTTCTTTCGGGCGATGACGGATGAAATAGAGCACGCAATGCGCTTTGGTTTTTTATTATCTTCTTTATAATAATTTAGGGAACTAGACAAAGTTGTCTAGTTTTTTTGATCAATGAATGAAATTGGTGGGAGAAACAGAAATACATAAAAATTAAACCGTTGGAAATAGGGAAATATGTGTATGAACTATATGAAGATTCACAATTCATAGGTATTAATAAAAACGATTGACAGCACCCTCTGATTTCAGTATTGTATACAAGTATGTGTTTAAATCAGGAGGGTTTTATGGAAAAGCAAACTACACATCATGTAAAAATGACAACAGCAGATCCGTCTGCACTAGGATTGTTTGGACTTGCAATGGTTACACTTGTTGCGTCCTCACAAAAACTTGGTTTAACAAGTGGCGTTTCATTTGTATTGCCATGGGCAATCTTTTTAGGAGGTTTTGCTCAATTATTTGCATGCATTAACGATGCAAAGCATAACAATACATTCGGTACAACAGCGTTTGGTGGATTTGCATTGTTTTGGTTTGGCGTTGGTACATCATGGTTAATTCAGCTTGGCGTATTTGGTGAAAAATTAGCAGCAACTGTTGATCCAAAGCAACTTGGAGTAGCATTTGTTGGTTATTTAATTTTCAGCTTATTTATGACAATTGGCGCAATGGAAACACATAAGGTATTATTTATGATTTTTGTACTTATTGATTTCTTATTTATTGGTCTTTCATTTAGTACTTTAGGTGTTATACCACATGCAATGCATAAATTAGCAGCAATTTCTGAAATGCTTATTTCATTGCTTTCATTCTATGGATCAGCAGCTGCGGTATTAAATACGCATTTTGGAAAAGTTGTATTACCGGTTGGTAAGCCATTCGGTATCTTCAAAAAATAAAACATAGCAGCGTGAATGAAACAGAAAAAAAGCTAAGTATCTGTAAGATACTTAGCTTTTTTTTGTTTCGTTAGAAGCAACAGCGGTTGTTCCCATAATTTCTGCAACCTTTGCGGCGTCTGCCGTGTGACCGTCAATTGTTACATCCACTTTTTGATTGTCATTAGCAGTTACAACCCAACTGTTTGGAAGGTAACGAGACTTATGAGATAAAGTGGAAGGAATGTTTAATATATCTCCTAGGGCATACATAGTTGCAGAAGAACCACCATCCATAGCCATCGCATTTACAGCTCCCTTGTTATATAAAAGATCCTGACAATCTTTTAAAGAAGCGCCAATGCTGTGAGGTTGTCTACCATCTACGATAAGAAACATAATCGAACCGTCTTTCTTTTGAGCCATAATGCTTCGCGGACCATATCCCCAGCCTCCGTCATTTGTAAGCATTTTTTCGCCATTTACGATAAGTTGAGGCATAAAACCTGCTGCAGAAACAACATTTTTATTCATTAATTGCTGTGCAGAGTAATTACCTGTTATCATTTGCCCATATTTTGTCAAACCGGTGATAAGAGTTGGTGTAGTTATATCTTTTGGTGTATGAATAACTTGTCCGTTTTCGATAACAATACCTAGGCCGACTTTACCGCCCCCATGTCCCGTTTCATCTGCAAATCCGCTAGCATTTACTGCTGCAAGTGCGTGATTTCGCTTTGCCATCACGTAAATTTTTTCACCAACATCTTTACCTTCTGTACCTTGTTGCGTTACAAGTTTTACATTAAAAGGATTACTAATTGTCATGAGCTTGCCTTCGAAATAGTGATCTTCATACTTTTCTTGAACGGTTTCGATTTTCACATGAAGCGGCATATGTTTTTTCTCTTCTAATTGTTTTTTTGAAAGTTTCTGAAAACTGAGAGATTCGCTATTTTGCCATTTTGGATTATAAATAGAATTTGAAAGATCATCCAGTTCTTGTTGTGATAAGAAAGTGAATTTTGCTAAATCACGGTGTTGTGAGGTTAGAATACTTTCCGCAGCAATTACACGTAATTTATGTCCATAGGGAGTACCAAATAAAATACCAGCACCAATTAAAATGAAAACAAGTAATAAAATGGAGGATATTTTTATTGCTCTTTTTAGATATTTTTTCATTTCGTGAACTCCTCTTATATAATTCATTATTTAGTCTTATGTGTAGCAAGCCGTTTTTTATTCGATTTTTAGAGTTGTAGACTTATATACAATATTATGATATGAGAAATTTGACAAGAGATAAATATGAATGCATATTGCTAAATCATGATGCAAACAGTCAGATAAATAATGACTGAATGAAAAAATTGAACGGCAGGAGCAAATAAATTCAAGATAATTCAATAGAAAAAATAAAGAATGGAAAGGTGTTAACTCAGCCAACTGCTGAAGTTACGAAAAAACATGAAATAAACATTTGCTTTTTTTCTAATAAAGGTGTATAGTGATGTTAAACCATTTTACTTTTAATACCATAGAGATTTAAATAAGCTGTAACTTAAGAGGGGATAGCAATGTTAAATCTTCTCTGGGTTGCAGTTTTTTAATGTCTAATTATTATTTGTAAAGTGGTTGAAAATGGACATGTACATGAAGGTACATACTTTAGGAGGATTTTTTCATGCAAAACGGTAAAGTAAAATGGTTTAACGCTGACAAAGGTTTCGGTTTCATCGAAGTTGAAGGTGGAGAAGACGTATTCGTTCACTTCTCAGCTATCCAAGGCGACGGCTTCAAGACTTTAGAAGAAGGCCAAGAAGTTACTTTCGAAGTTGAACAAGGTAACCGTGGACCACAAGCTACTAACGTAACTAAAAAGTAATTGAAATGAAAGAGAAGGGAACTCCCTTCTCTTTTTTTGTATCCTAAAATACTGCAACATTGTTTATTAATACATATTAGAGATTAGGGATATAATGTTAAGAAGAGATAAGGAAGAGGTATGTAATATGTATGAACCAAAATATTATATTGTATTTGATATTGAGCGAAATTTTAGACCTTACCAATCAGATGCTCCAACGGAAATTGTTGATATTGGTGCTATTAAGATTGAAGCAAGTACAATGAGCATGATCGAGTTTTTCTCTTCGTTAGTGAAACCATCGGCATCCCTATCTCGTCATACAACAAAATTAACAGGAATTACAAAGCAAGATGTAATAGGTGTAGAAAAATTCCCTAAGGTAATTGAGCGATTTCGTGAGTTTGTTGGAGAAGATTATATGTTTGTAACGTGGGGGAAAGAGGATTACGGATTTCTCACAGAAGATTGTGTACGACACAATGTGGAATGTCCTGACCTTGGAAAAGAAAGAAGATTTGATTTACAGAGATTTGTATTTCATGCATATAAAGAGTTATTCCTAAATCCACCAAGCCTAAAACTTGCAGTGACACAATTGGCTTTAGAATGGGAAGGAAAACAACATCGTGCTTTCTCAGACGCCAAAAATACTGCGAATATATTTCTCATGGCAGCTAAGCAAAAGGATATTCATAAACAATATAAGAGAAGTGTAGAACTTATACTCGTAAAAAATGGCTCTTTAACAGATAAAGGTAAAAAGAAAATGAAGAGATGGGTATTTAAAGAGGTAAAGAAAAACGGATATTCTCATTTGACATGGGATGCATTCATAAATAGTAAGACATGGGAGAATGTATATGATCAATATCATATCGATCATACGACTTTACTACTGTTACAAAATTACTTCAATACTGCTTTGAGAAAAGCTAAACAGCAACTTCAAGTATTGGCCGCAATGAATCATAATAATCAAGGCAATAAAACACAATAGGATTTATAAGAAGAGCACGGGTCTGGGGATAGTATACCTGTGGAAGTGAAAGCAAAAAGAAACGGCGTCATGGTTTGCTATAAAAGTTTTTTATCCTGTTATTTGCGGACAGTAAGACTCCACCCCAAGAGTATGTAAAACAAAGAAAATCCCTGTAAAAGCCTGCTTGGTAACAGTTTTTATCAGTAGGGGGTTCTTCATCCTCACTCATGGAAGTCCGCCCAATCGGGTTTTTACGGGCAGTTAGCCCCCGCCTATCTTCTTTGGTTCTCTCGATATTCAGTCCATTCATGCGGAATAAATTTAATTCATCCCCAATATATAGACTTTCCATATTGATAATAATAAAAAGTAACTCCAAATCATAATATAATCCTTCTTGAATTTAAGAATAACTATGGATGTAACTCACATTTGATAATAGAGAAAACGCTTCAATCTTTTCTAATAAACACTGAATAGAAGAACAGGTAAGCATCATTTTACTTGGTTCTTTTTTCTATTGATTCAAAATGAATAACCTTTTCTAATTTTATATATATTTCTAACATATTTTAAGATTTTAAAATAGTATCTACTAAAAAATATATGAATTGAATTAATTTATAAAAATATATATTAGTTTAGGTTACATATGTAAGGGATGAATCATAGAATATGAGATGATATATAATTTTTCAAAATCATAATGAAGGGGCAATAAAATGAAATCATACTTTAAAAAAAGAAGAATAAGTAGAGGAGATGTGGAAAAATGTAAGCTCATTGGGAATGGGAAGGATGGAGAAGTATATCAATTAGCCTATGATAAATGCGTGAAAATATTTTATCAGGAAGAAACTCAAAAAAAAGAGTTGAAAGCTTTGATAATTGGACAATCATCACCTATTATTCCACGGCTTTATGAGTATGGAGAAAACTATATTGTTATTGAGTATATACATGGTACTTCTCTTGCCGGTTACTTGAAAAGAGAACAAAAAATGACAGAAGAATTAACTAAGAAAATATTAATTATGCTGAATGAATTAAAAAAGATAGGATTTACTAGATGGGATGCAGAGGTGAGACATATTTTAATAAATGAAGAGGGTCAACTAAAAGTCATTGACCATAAAAGAGCTTTTACTTCAAATATTCAGGTTCCAGTTAAGTTATTAAAGGGACTTGAAAAATTTGGACTAGCAAAAGATTTTTTGAACCATGTGAAGAATATACAGCCTTCTCTTTATAATAAATGGATGTAATATCGATAAAAAACGAGGCGTCTTGGAAGTAATACTTTTTAATGTTAAAACCACTGAACGCTTGTTTTTCAGAATTTGTAGGCGATGAGACTTCTTCCCTCAAGATCGAGAGGAAAAAGGAAGGATAACTACTGGTATGTGCTTAATTGGTAAGATATTTCCATTGTTGAAGGGGAAAGAGAACTTTCAGTAATGGCAGGTTTTCTATATCATGTAAGACTGAAATACACATGTAAACCTCAGTAGATTATACAGCTGGAGTATTTTTTATTAGTAATAAATAAAAGCAGGTTTTCCGCTAATGACGGTTTCTTTTTGCGGTATCAATCATAAATTAAGAAGTACAAGGAGTGAGAATACTAATGAAAGAGCGTATTTTAGTCATTGGCGCACATCCTGACGATGAGTTATTAGGATCTGGCGGAACTTTAAAAAGATTAGTAGATGAAGGACATCACGTAGTTTCAATTATTACTGCTCTAGGAAGAAAAGAGGAAGCTCATCACATACAACAACTAGGCAGATGTGCAAATAAGGAGATAGGTATTGAAGAAGTGATATTCCTCCAAAATGCTAATTTAGAATTGGAGTTAATTCCACTGCATCAATTAACGAAACAAATAGAAAAACTAATACAGGTTTATAAACCGAACAAAATCTTCACACATCATTATGGAGATCTCAATATTGATCATCATATTACCTTTCAAGCGGTTTTGACTGCGACTCGACCTTTACCAAACCAACAACCGATAGAATTGATTACATTTGAAACCGTTTCCTCTAGTGAATGGAATATCCACACAAATGATAAATCTTTCAAGCCTAATTATTTTGTCAACATTACAGATCAAATAGATTCGAAGATTGCTGCGCTTAAACATTACGATGTAGAAATGAGAGATTTTCCTCATCCTCGTTCATATGAAGGAGTTCAATACTTAGGAAGAGTTAGGGGGATGACGATTGGTGTGCCATACGCCGAAGCGTTCGAAGTGATAAGGAGGGTTTGGAAATGAAAATGAAGCTTGAGTTTCCATATTCATATGTAATCAAAACAATGGATAAATATTTTGGAGTTCGTTCATACTCATCGCAAAAAAAGAAGAGTACAATGCAAGAGCGTAATAAAAATACAGACTCAAAGATATCTAAAAAGAAAAAGCTATCTATATTAATTGCTACGTTTTGGGACTATCCTCATACAGGTGGGTTATCCAATTATATTACAGCACTTAGTGAAGGTTTAAGACAACAGGGACATCACGTCGATATTATCTCTCCTAATCAATTTTCTCAAAGCCGAGTAGAAGACATACGTGAAGCAGTTGTTCCTCAATTAAAAAATTTTTTTAAAACACGTTATGAAAGTTATAATAGTACAATTGCCAGGAATCTCAAAAATATGTATATCTTCGAAAAAATGCTACTTGAAAATATCAAATTAAAAAAATATGATATCTTCCATGCGCAAGACTTGTTTACAGCTAATATATTAGGAAGAATTAATGAATATTACGGAAAAAGATTACTATTTACACCTCATGGGATGTTTACTTTTAATCGGGTGAGATTTGGCATATTTCAAAAAGATTCAATAGAAGAAGCCTATTATACAGTATTAGAAAGAAAGGCGATTGAATTTGCTAATCACCTTATTATTCTCAGTGATTCATTTCGTGAGCCATTAATGCAGTTGGGTGCAGCACAAGAGAACATGACAACTGTATTGACAGGTATTGATTATCCTGATAAGTATCGTACAAAAAATACATCAGAGCATAAGAAGCTCGTTATTACATGTGTGGCTAGATTAGGTCCAAGAAAAGGCCATGATGTATTACTTGACGCCCTTTCGCAGATGGGAAGTAAATATACTGATAACGTTAAATTGCTCATTGTCGGAGATGGTGAGATGAGAGACAAGTTAGAAGAGAAAGTTGATGATTTGAATCTTTCCATGGTGGAGTTTTTAGGGCAAAGAGATGATGTTTCAGACATTTTAAGTAAAACCGATATTTTTGTACTTCCAACTTTAAATGATAGCCTACCTATTTCTATTATTGAGGCCATGCATAGTGGAATTTGTGTCATTTCGACGTTATCGGGAGGTATACCTGAACTGGTTAAACATTCTAAGACAGGTATCCTTGTCGATGCAGGAGATGCAACAAAATTGGCACGTGCATTAAGGTTCGCTATTGAAAATGAGCAAGCACGAGAGCAATTGGGTAAAAACGCAAGAAAATTTGCAAAGAAGTATTTAACTAGAGATGCAATGGTAGCAAATATCGAAAAAATCTACAAAAACTATTTTGGTAAGGAAGAGCTCTATGAATCATGAACATGCAGCAGTTGTACTGGATCTAAGTGCTAATGGAATTGGAATTATTAGAAGCTTAGCAAGAAAAGGAATCAAGGTCTATGCATATGATGTAGAGAAGCCTTATAAAATAGGAAAATCACGTCTAGCTTCATGTGGAGTATGCCCAAGCCCTTTATACGAAGAAAAGGAATTACTCATTTTTTTAATTAACTTGGCTAAAGAATTTAAACTGAAACCTGTTTTGTATACAGGTGCAGATGATTATGTGGTATTCATTTCAAAATATCGAATGGAGCTGTCTAACTACTATTTATTTTTGTTTCCTGAGCATTCGTTGGTTGAAGAAACACTAAATAAACATAAAATGTATGAACTAGCGGTCAAACATAATATTCCATGTCCTAAAACGTATGTGATTAAGGAACAAGAACAACTGGAAGAAGCGATATTGACCCTCGATTTTCCTTGTATATTAAAGCCGGTTTTAGGACATGAATTTCGAAAAAAGATAAATCAAAAGGCTATTCTCATACAGAATCCAGACCAACTTAGAAATGAGTATAAACTGTATCGACAGCATGGAAAACTCATCCTGCAAGAAATTATTCCTGGCGACAATCAATGTTTTTATAAAGTTGCCACATTTTATGACGACAACATGGAGTTACTAGCGTTATTTTCTTTACAAAAGAATCATCAATTTCCAGCTGAATTTGGAACAGGAGCTCACATCGTTAGTAAACAAGTTCCAGAATTGGTGGACATATGCTTACCTTTTTTTAAAAATATAAACCTTAAGGGTATTGCTATGGCGGAGTTTAAAAAAGACCCTAGGGATGGCGTTTATAAGTTTATTGAAATAAACCCTCGTTTTTGGTTAACGCATAGTTTGACGGGCCCTGCTGGGATCGATTTTGTATATATGTATTATTTATATTTAACCAACCAAAATCCGGTACCGAGACTCAAGCAAAAAGATGATATCAAATGGATCTATCTTGTACGGTATTATTTAACTTTTCGCCATAAGAAAAAACGAGGTGAAATGACGTTGAGAGATTTTTATGAAGGGTTGCGGGGCAAAAAAGAATTTGCTTTGTTTGCATGGGATGATCCAATGCCATTTATTAGAAGTACATGGTCACATTTGATAAATGCCTGGAAACGAAAGCGAAAGGAATGAAAACATTGTACGAGACTAAAGTATTATTAAATTACTTTGGGAAATTAAAAATTTCAGAAAAACTCTCTTATTCGATGAATGAGAGAGTTGATATTGATCCTGATAACATTGAGTGTCTAAAATCAACAAGAAGAAGTAGTATATACAAATTATTTCTTCGAACAAAAGCAGGTTACTATCCTATCATTTTAAAAATATATAATTCAGCAGATTACAAAAATGAAATAGAGATTAATATATACGATAGAGCTTATCCTATATTGAAAGAATTTCTTCCTAAAATATATCATATGGAACAAAATGAAAATGAAACTTGGATATTCATGGAATTTGTACGCCAAGTACGCGGTCAGATTACTTTCTCTCCGAAACATTTTGACTACATTATCCCTACTGTAGCTAAACTTCATGCTCACACATTTGAAGACAATATGAAAAAGCATAAAGATGTTTGGGAATCTTGGCTCCCTATTTATGAATCGAGCCGCATGAGAAATGATCGAACAAAATACATTGGAAAGACGGTCAATTTTCTTGATGATGCGATGAAAGAAGACCGGTTAAGGGAGATCATTAAACCTTATTATAAATCTCTAGTAAAAATATGTAATAAGGGACCGGATTTTTTCCCGGAATTATTTGAAAATGGTTCATCAATCACGCATGGTGATCTTCATATGCAAAATATTTGCAGCAACAATGTGACACTAAATGCACCATGGAATATTCAATTTATTGATTGGGAGTCAGTTAAATATGCACCCGTCTGGTTTGATATGATTGTTCTAGTTGAAATATTATTAGGTTTCAGAAAAGATTGGCAGGGCCATGCGGAAGAAATTCGCACACATTGTGTGGAATTTTATGCGAAAGAAATGAAGAAGAATGGCATTACATTTAAAACCGCTCCAATGGACCTTTATAAAATGGCATATTTGCAGAGAACATTAGAAAAAGGACTGCATACCCAATTACGAAGAATCTTCGATAACCGCGGCGGTGAGTTATTGCCGTATCACCTCGAAAAAATATCCACTTGGGGAAGAGAATTAGGTTTATAGCATATATGAAATTTTCATCATCAGCTGAGTTAGGGGGAGATACTTCTGAATACAACAGAGGAAGAGCGAAATGAATTCATTTGTCCTTTCCATCCGAGCTTGCTAAAAATAATGGATGAATACTATCAAATAGATAGTAAAAAAAATCATATCACCAAATCATTTCAGACGTTTGGAATCAAAAAAGGTAGTATCCTAAGTAAAGCGAAAAAATTAAAGATCCTTTATGTAACATTTTTTAGATACCCCAATACGGGAGGACTATCAAACTATATTACTTCCTTAAAAACAGGCTTTGAGAAGAATGGTCATGACGTAGATGTTATCTCTCCTGCTCAAATGACAGCAGTTCATCTTGAGCAAGACATTCCGCAGGCTGCTGCATATGCAAGGGATTTTATGTTACAACGATATGGTACAGTTAATGAAAAAATTATAAAAAACACGAGTTTTTTGAACGTGTTTAATTCTTTCTTAAGAGAAAAAATTCTAGGACAATATGATATATTTCATGCGCAAGATTTATTCGCTGTCTTTTTATTAGGACAACTAAATTTGAAATATAAGAAACCTCTTTTTTTTACACCGCATGGACACTTTACAAAAAGTCGATTAAAGTTCGATAAAATAAAAGAAGGGTCAATTGAAGAAGCGTATTTTAGTGAAATTGAAAAACAGGGAATAAGGGCATCTGATCAAATTATAACGATCAGCAATTCTTTTCATTCTCCTTTAAAAGAATACGGGGCAAAGACAGAACAATTGATTACTGCTCATACAGGTATACATTTTCAGCAACCTCCTATAGCTAAACAGAAGTGTAATAATAATCTTGTAATTTCCTGTGTTTCCCGCCTTTCTCCTAGAAAAGGTCATGACATTTTTCTGAAAGCACTCTCACAAATTCGACAATATTTGTCTAATGTAGAGGTATGGATTGTTGGTGATGGTGTCATGAGAGAACGATTAGAAAATCAAGTGCTACAACTTGGTCTCGACAATATTAGGTTCTTTGGTAGGAGAACAGATATACCCGAAATTCTTTCATCTTCTACAATCTATGTTTTATCTACTATTAATGATAATTTTCCAATTTCAATTATTGAAGCCATGTTTTCTCGTCAAGCTATTATTACAACAAATTGTGGTGGTATACCAGAAATGATTCAAAACGGAAAAACAGGAATCATTTGTGAACCAGGGAATGTGCAACAACTTTCCGATGCTCTTAAATTACTTTTAACCAATAAGAGTCTTCGTGAAGAATTAGGAAGAGAGGCTCAGGCCTATTCACAACAACATCTAACCCAAGATGTGATGGTCTCAAAGATAGAAAGAATCTATCAATCTTTTATGAGCGATATGTAGAACCTGTATGGAATGCCTTCGTGGAAGGAATGGTGAATCTATGTATACCCTAAATGAAAAAACGAAAGTATTCATTCTTGTGATAATGAATAAGAGAAAAGGGTAACAGACGCTGTCTTCTACCCTTTTCTCTTATTGTAAAGCAGACATAATTTTGTTGATAAAATGTAACTATCACCTTTCGCAAGCGATACCGTCACCATCACGATCTAAATGACTGGCATAACCTGGTTCCCCACGATGTAAAGGAGCCTTGCCTGCTGCTCTTACTGCAGAACAATTTTTGTAGTATACATTAGTATTCTGAGATGGTTGCGGTGCTGGTTCTGATTTAGGTTGTGGCGCTGGCTCTGCTTTTGGTTGTGACGCTGGAGCAGAATCAAAATCGCTGTTCTCGCACGCTATCCCATCACCATCACGATCTAAATGACTGGCATAACCTGGTTCCCCACGATGTAAAGGAGCCTTACCTGCTGCCCTTACTGCAGAACAATTTTTGTAGTATACGTTAGTATTTTGAGAAGGCTGTGGTGCGGGTTGTGCAGCAGCAACTTGTGGCTGTCCTACATTATCAGAAAATCCACTATCCGTTACGTAATTTTCTAAACTCCAAATATTAGCCTTTGTTTGACGTGCGTGGTCTTGAATAGTACGGAACTGATCTATGTATTTCGTATTTGATGGAAATACTTCAACTCTAGCAAGCCCTTTATCTACAAGTATCGCATTATAAAGTTTGTCCCCAAGCCATACATATGCCAGTAATCGACCATATTGATCACGTTCCTGAGCATCTAGTTCTAATCCTACTGTTTGGCCTGTAAGTTGTTCCTTTGTGAAGTCAGATGCTTCTTTTCCGAATGGTTGTACAGGTTTAGACGGATGAACAGTCTCTGGAGTATCAACTAACGTAAGTCTAACAGTTTCTTCCTTGCCGTTTACTAACGCTTTGAAGGTATCGCCATCTGTTACGGACTGAACTGTTGCAGTCATAACGTTTGGTTTTTTTAATTTTACCCCATCTAACTCGAAAGTTGTTGGTTTAGGGGATTCTGTAACAGTAGTTGATTTTGTAGAAGATTCTTTCTTCTCTGATGCCTCTGTCTTCGCTTTTTCGGCTTTGGATTCAATCTTTGTTTTTTGAGCAGACACTTGGTGTTTAGAAGTAGGAGTTAGTCCAACACTGACTATAAAAACTATTAATGCCACAAGAGGTATGAATGAAATTTTTTTTAGTTTAGGATGTTTCCGTTTCCATGCAAATAATGTGAAACCTCCTCCTCCAAGAAGAGTAAAAAAGGAAATTGTAGCTATGCCACTCCAAAATCCTCCAGAAAAGCCAGCGAAAATTATGCTAAGTAATAAAATAATAACAGTGTATTTGCCCCATTTACGTGCCTCTTGCGTATTTCGCTTGACAAGTTGTACTACTGCAAGAACAGCAAATACGATAGCTGCTAGAAATGTAAGTCCAATCAAAACGCTCATCTAGTATCCTCCTAAAATTGATATATATAAAATAAATATTATCTATTATAAAGGAATATGACAATTTCCAAAATAGAAATTAATCTATTTGTATGTTTTGTCAGTGGAGATATTTATATAGGGCTACTTTATCACAAGATAATGGGTGTATTGTTAGCGGAGTTCGTCTGATGATAGACAAACATGGATGCGAAATTGCGTAATCGTGAATAAGCTATCGCGTCAGTACGTCAATTTGCTCTTGTGGTTCATTTACGTCCTTCACTTGTTTCATCGGGTTTTCTTCAACTAATCCACCCTCGACTAGAAAGCGGAACATCATTCGTAATGTCTTCAGACGTGTATTAATCGTAGAAGGGGAGAGACCAACTGTTTTACAATCATCTGGTTTGTAATTATGATCTTCAAACTGTACCTTCTCATTTTTCATAAATACTACGTAATTGCGGATCACATCAATCGAAATTGTATTTATATTTCTGCTAAGATCCTTGTAATCGAGGAAATACGTAAAGTATCGAAAATTTTCCTTATACTGATGCAAAGTACGTGCAGTTCGTTCTTCAGCAATCTTAGCGTGATAGAACTTCTTGAATAAATCGTCAATTGTTTGTGTAGCAAATGTTCTTAATTTTTTCTTCGCACGTTTCTCTTTACGTCTTGAAATGGGTCCTTCATTATTAGATGTCATAGAAAACCTGCCCTTGTGTTTGAACGGCAATCGCCACCGCGCGTCAAGTCAACGGGAAATAAAAAACCGTATCAAACGTTGATTTGACACGGTTTCTAATAATAGATCCCGACTGGGTTCGAACCAGCGACCTCCACCCTGTCAAGGTGGAGTAGCTCAATTGGTATTTAATCCTAGGAATAAAAGAATATTGAAGGGATAGCCAAAATCTATACGAATCATTCCTTGTCTGCCTTTAAATTTTCTGCTGCAAGAAAAAATTTCTCGTTGCGTGCAGTTAGTTTATCACTCGTACCTAAATATTGGGCTAAGGATAGGATGATGAGAACCATATTGAGTAGAACCTGTAGTATGTGTGTAATACTTCAAATCAAAGTAGGATAAGAGGTAAACGAAAAGTTAAAGTTTGAAATTGAGATGCTATATAATACAAAAGTATGCTTATGCTATGGTAATTGGAAGATGTACGTATGTATTTCCTTTATAAATAAAAAGGACTACGAATAATAAATCTATCCATAGTCTTTTATTATTTTTATATTATTATGAAGTAGTGGAAGTATCTGGATATCAATGATTAATTGAATGAAATATAGTACAAACAATAGGGCCATATTATTTAATTCTTTTTAGTCACAAATGTACTCAAATCACAACTTCTTCGCAATCCGCTCTACAACCTTCTCCAGCTCATCGGGCTTCAAAAACTCAATAGGGGAGAATCCTTTTTCAAACGTAAGCGAATCCGCTTCAATCATCAATACATATTTATCATTAACCTTCGCAATATGAATCTGGTCTCCAAAATCCGCAAGTAAGGCTTTCACTGAAATATGGTCTGCCTTTAGCTTTAATTCAATCTCAGGGGTATGCTCCACAATTTGCGCTGTAGCTTCCATTACTTCTTCCGTTGTGAAGTGCTCCATAATTTCACGCTTTGGACTTGCTGCCCATACTTCCATTGCTTGGTCGAATTGTTCCCGTTCTTCTGTACCTTCTTCAAACACATCTTCAATTTGGTCGTATACCATATCCATAACTTGTGTTTTCATAATTTCTGGCATGGAACGCTCGTATTCTACGAATTTTAAGAAGTCTTCGAAGTAGCGAGCGTGTGATGCTTGGTGGATTTTTAGTTCGCCAACTTCCACGATGCCTTCTTCTGGCATGTATGGATATTGAATCGACTTCATGTTTTTTGTTGTGATTGCCATTTCGACGTTTCGGATTAGTGTTGCTTCATCAGAAATAGAAGCAACTTTTGGTTCGAAGTCACATTTCATTACAAAGACGAACGGATCGTCGAAGTATTTGCGAAGCTTTGCTTGGGCAACAAGAAATACGCCGCCGCGTACGGCACTTGTATCAATATATGTATAAACGAGTGGTTCGTTTACATCTTTGAATGTTTCTTTCGTTTCTGCAAAGCGAATACGGTTAAATAGGTTGTAGTTCGGATTTGAATCTAACTCGTGTCCAACTTCAACAATAAAGCGGCCTATTTTTGTTGGGACTTGTTCACTTTTTGGATGACGATCTACTTTTCGTTTTGAGATTTTTAATAATTCGCCGTCTAGAAAGTCTTTTAGTGGACTATCTTCGTATTCTTGTGCATCTAACGTTTGAAAATGTTTATAGCGCTTATCTGCTTGTTCACCTTGTCCGTCTACTTGTACGACGTAAAAGGAAAGAAATTTGATTTCAAAATCCATGATTATCACCTTGTTTCGTTTCGTTAACTCTTTTCAGTATAGAGATGGAGAAAACATTCGTCAATTAAACAGTTACCTTAAAATGAGTGATTATTCATTACAAAAATACGTACTATCAATATAGTGAAATATTAATGAATAAAAATTGTCTCCAATGCGCTCATTGGTATATAATGGATAGAAAAGGCGGGTAAAATTTTTAACAAAGTTAAAGATTTTTTTAGTAAATATATGTAGACATTTAAGAAAGAAAAGAGTAATTTAAAGTATGACAGAAATGTAATGATAATGTAATAAAAGTAATGTTGTGAAATAATGTGATCATACATAGACTTGTTTGAATTAGAAATAGAAAAAGACAGAGAATAAAAGGAGAGAGTAGATTGTTACATAAGGTTCGAGGATTGATTTTAGGGGCACTATGTATAGGTGTAGTTAGCGGATGTAGTCCGAAGGCTAGTGAGGTTACATTAGTGAGTGGTGCAGGTGAGAATGTTGCACAAGCGAAGGAAGAAGTAAATAAAAGTATAAGTTTAGTAGATGGAAGAAGTGGAAAAGAAGTAAAAAAATTAGATTTAGCAAGTTTAGGTTATTTTGATGATGAGCAGAAATTTAAAAAGGAAGTTACAAAAGTTGTTAGCGAAATTGGAAAGAGCATCGATACAAAGATGGTTCCTTCTCGTATGACAAGTGATGGTAAATGGATAGAAGGGAAACCCTCTTATGAATTAATGGAAAAAGAGTTAATCGATCAATTAATGAATGTAGGATTGTGGTCTTCTTCTTATCAACTGCCGATTGTAGAGAAAAAGCCTGTAGCAAAACCGGAAGATGGAACAGGTAATGGAGCAGTTTTAGGAAGATATGAAACAAATTTAGGAGGTTCTACTGGTGGTAGAATAGAAAATATTCGTTTGTCTGCAAGTACTGTCAATGGAGTTATATTAGGAAAGGGAGATAGATTTTCCTTCAACGCTTTAGTAGGTGATACAACACCTGATAAAGGGTACCAAATAGGAAAAGAGATTGTAGATGGTAAATTAGTAGATGGATATGGCGGTGGTGTATGTCAAACATCTTCTACACTGTTTAATGCTGCAGATCAAGCAGGATTAAACATGGTAGAGAGATCAACACATTCCAAACAAGTAGGCTATGTACCTAAAGGTAGAGATGCAACGATTGCGTATCCTTATTTAGATTTAGTTTTCGAAAATCAAAATGATACTCCAGTTAAGCTTGTGATGTACATAGAAGGTCAGAAATTAATCGCAGAGGTACGTGCTGTAAGATAAAGTGAAGCTTCCATCAGTTGGGGGCTCCATACCCGCGAATAGCGGGATAAATGTAGTACTTCATTCCATTAAAAAGTGTGAGTCAAAGGAATTTGAATAGAGAAAAATAGTGGATTGTAATGAATAACAAAAAAGGTGCTTACATAAGAAGCACCTTTTTTGTTATGTAATTTTACGAAAATACATGGTCAATTGGTGTGTGAATTATAATTTGTTCTGTCCAACTTTTCATATCAGCCTTCCTTTATCACGTGAATTAGTTTAATTATAAAACCAAACATGGGTTCCTGTGAAGGTGATTTCATTTGAGTTATGTTGTGCTATGTGATGTAGCCGAAATAGATTTTCTTTACAGGAAGTACGGGAACGCTTATTAGCAAAAATTATAAATTAACAGCAGTAGATGGGAGTTTTATGGTCATTGATCCGGGCGGAATATCTGTACAGTTTGAAGTAGAAAATGAGTAGTGCACATTTTATAAAGCAAGAGAAAAAAGACTTCAGTGCTAAGCTGAAATCTTTTTCTGTTCGTACACATCGTTTTATTCGGATTATTCATCAAATATTTGTTTGAAATGATGGTTCATATGGTCAATATAATCAGTAACTAGCCACTCCAATGTTACTATGTTTTGATCTTCTGTTTTACATGGAAGCTGCAATTGTTTTTCTGTAACATTGGTTAAAAGTTTTATGATTCGTTTGTTTAATGAAATCCATAAATGTAGTAGTTCTTCAGTTGAAAATGTATGCTGATAATTATGTACTTGCATCCATAAATCTTGATTATAGCTATAGCTATGTATTGTAATAGGTTCTTTAGAAATGAGAATTTCAACAAAACGTTTATGATTCACACTTGCAGAATCACATAGGTGGCCTAATATTTCTTTTTTAGACCATTTTGAAGGATTAGGTTTATCATCCACATTAGAAAGGGAGTCAAACTTAGGGGGACACTACAAACAATACTCTCTAATTGAGATGCTAATGTAGGCAAGGGTACTCCTCCTTTTTTAGGTTATACAGATAAAGATTTTTAAATTAATAATGTTATAGTTCAATCCAGAATCTTTTTATAACATTGCCATCTTCTTCGATATAATTTGAATCAGGTATACCACCATTTTTGATAATGGTTTTCTCAGAACCGATATTGCTTTCATCACAGACAACAAGAGCTTTTTGAATTCCTAATTCTTTCGTTTTTTCTAATGCTAAAGCTAACAGAGTAGTCGCGTATCCTTTTTGTCTTTCGGAAGGGCGAATACCATAACCAATATGTCCACCACAATTCAATAATTTTTCTGTTAATTGGTAGCGTATATTCACAGCACCAACAATTTTTTTATTTTCTGTAACTAACCAATAAGTTGAATCGGGTACCCAACCTTCAGGTAGATTTTCACCTTTCTCTGAATCTACTAGAAACTGAACCATTCCATGAAAGTCTGATGGGTCTTTACTAATGACCCAAGGTACCATATCTTCGCCGCTATTTTTCCATTCTTGATAGAAATCTAAGTATTCGTTTTGTAATGCAAGTGTAGGTTTTACTAATGAAACATTCATTTTCAAACTCCTTTTTTTGTGAAGAATATTAATAATATTAACACAATTTTGTCGTTATTTATATTATGAACGTTTTAAGATACTAGTTTCATTATTTTAGAATAAAGAACATTAGGGGTTTTTTGCATTTTTACAGAATTAGGGAAATGAATAAAAAATCATTGTTAATTCTAGAAAAGTTAGTTCAAGTAGAAATAGTCACCATGTTGACATATTTTATGGAATATAGTATTTTGTATTTGTAAACATGGTGACTATTTTGAAGGGGAGCTAAATATGGATATTAACTTTTTAATGAAAGAACTGCATTTTATGCAGCAAAGTTACGCGACTTTGTTTTCGGTTGTCAATAAGGTTCAAACTCGGGGGGACGAATATATGGAGGTATTAACTGCCCGACAACATATGGCTCTGATTGCTATTGCACATTTGCCAATCGAAAGAACTACACTTATTAATATCGCTAAAAAGCTAGGTACAACAAAGCAGACCACTAACAAGTTGATTACAAGCCTTGTGAAAAAAGGTTATGTTAAAACTGTGCCGAGTAAAATAGATAAACGCTCTATTAATATTGAGATTACTCCCGAAGGAAAAAAAGCTTTAATTGTTTGTTCGGAAAAGTCCACCTATTTTTTAGCGGATATGTTTCACGATTTCACGACTGACGAAATTGAAACATTTTGGAGATTATTACAAAAGCTCTATCGATTCGACGGCGAAGAACAAGACGGTTTTGAAGAAAATGCAAATTTTGAAGTTGATGAGCAGAAACAGTTGAACTCCTATCAGGAAAAAGTCTTGGCTGAATTTTCAAAACGCCGATATGGGGGTGTGGATAGTGAATGAATCTTATATTAGTAATATGCTTCATCAGAAAGCAAAAGATATGAAGAATAAGATGAAAGAAAAAATCTATTATGTTAAGAATACAGTCCAGCAATCTATTTCTCAGGCCAACCATAAATTTCACCGCAATAAGAGACTAAATTGGATTGGCAATTGTGTATCAATTGCCATTGCGCTACTCATCATAGCCGCTTCTTGGTTAACTGCAACAAATTGGCTGTTTTGGATAGGTGTAGTAAGCATTTTAAGTAATGCCTTATTGCTCATTATTAGCCTTATCAAAAAATAATCTAAGAAAAGAATACATACTATAAATACTATTTTTTCAATTTATCATAAATAATAGATTTTGAAATATTTCTTGTATTATACAAAATTATTGAGAAAATCTTACTTTCATTAGGCTTATAGAAATTAGAAAGGTAAAGTATCATCTCCTATAGAATTATTCGTACGTTCGAAATAATTTTAAAATTGGAGAGTGATAGTTTTGTTGAAAAAAGTTGTCGCGGTTGCAACGGCAATTCCGTTGGTTTTTGGTATTATGTCCACTGCTTCTGCAGTAGAGGAAACACAAGTAAAGGTACAGGCAGTTTCGCCTCAAGTACAGGCAACCGAATATTTAAAAGCGAACGCTGCTCAGTATTCTTTAAAGGCAGATTTATCAGATTTGCAATATGTTTCTACGACAGATACACAGGTGGCATCTTATGTTAGATTTCAACAAATAGTAAATGGATCTCCTGTATTTTCTAGACAAGTAACAGTCACGCTCAACAAAGGAGGACAAGGTGTACTAGCAGTTTCAGATTACCTTCCTGTACAGAGTGTTAAGCAAATTAAGCAAAAACTGAGTGAAAAGGAAGCAGAGGGTAAATCTACTCAGTATATTGAAGCTGATGATACAAATGTATGGGCTCCGACTACACGTGAGTTTGGGTATATAATCGAAGAAGGTGTGGCAATTCCGGTGTACCGGATTGTTATCCACTCTCATAAGCCGTTCGGTGCGTGGGAAACATTTATTGATGCGGAAAACGGAAAGTTGCTTAAGAAAAAAGACTTAAACCGAAAAGTAGATGGACAAGGAAAAGTGTTCCTTCCAAATCCTGTAGTAACGAGTGGAAGTTTGGCTGGATTAGCTGATAATAATGATGCAGACTCGGCTGCTTTGAATAATCAACTCAAAACAGTTACTTTAAAAGGCCTCAATGGATCGGGATATTTAATTGGAGATTATGTAACAATTGCGTCGAAAGTAAAAACGTATTCTGCCTCTCTTCAATATAATTACACACGTTCAAATGATAGATTTGAAGATGTTATGGCATATTATCACATTGATACTTTGCAACGATATATACAACAACTGGGCTTTAATAATATTAACAACCGTTCTATTAAAGCAAATGTAAATACATCTACAGCCGATAACTCTTTTTATTCTCCTACGACTAAGGCACTGACATTCGGTTCCGGCGGAGTTGATGATGCGGAAGATGCAGGGGTCATTGCTCATGAATACGGTCATTCCATTCAAGATAATCAAGTTGCTGGATTTGGGAATTCTTCGGAAGGCGGAGCTATGGGAGAAGGCTTTGGAGATTTTTTGGGAGCTACTTATGAAGATGCCGTATCAAATACAGGTTACGGAAAAGCGTGTATCGGAGAATGGGATTCAACTTCTTATTCAAATACGAACCCGACTTGCCTTCGCAGATTGGACAATAATAAAGTGTATCCGAAAGATATTGTAAATGAAGTTCATGCAGACGGCGAAATTTGGTCGCAAGGTGAGTATGACATGGCGCAAGCTTTTGGACGAGATATTGCGACCAAAATTATTTTACAGTCGCATTGGTCCCTTACTCCTAATGCTACGTTCCATGACGGTGCGAGAGCAATTAAACAAGCGGATGCTCTTCTTTACGGAGGACAGCACGGCGCGGAAATTGATCGTATTTGGACGGCGCGAGGCATCAGTACGAATTAGGAGTTGTCAGGAGTGTTTTTTCTAAGTAGGTAATGTTGTTTTCGGTGAAGCAGAATTTTGTAATTAATTAGGAGTGCATTGTAATAGAAGATAAGACAACGATGTATACTTGTCATAGTGATACGTATGAGAAGCCGCCGACAAATGTAGAGGGAATTTGGCTGGAAATATAGAAGATAAAAGGATATCGGCATTTGTTGATATCCTTTTTTGTTTTGCTAAATTGGAAAAATATCGGATAAATGTGTTGACAAAAAACAATTGTGTAACTAATATAGTTACACAATTGTTTATTATTCTACACTCTTATTTTTTAGAGTAAATGAAAAGGATATGAGCAATTTGAAGTATAAACTGACATCTCTATAGAATAGGGGACTTCACCTCTCGCATGGGTGGGATATAAAAAAGGAGGTTATATGATTGCAAACAGAATTACAAATGAAAGTACAAGTCACAAAAGATAAACGAATCATGTTAGCTATTATTCTTGGGAGTTTATCTGCGATTGGTCCGCTTTCTATTGATATGTATCTTCCGGCTTTTCCAGCTTTAACAAACGATTTGCATGCGACAAGCGCACTTACACAATTAAGTTTAACTGCATGTTTGTTAGGAATTGCGTTAGGTCAATTGTGGGTTGGTGCATGGAGTGACCGTCAAGGGAGGAAAAAACCGATTGTAATTGGTCTTGTTATTTATGCGGTTGCGTCTTTCTTATGTGCGTTGACACCAACTGTATGGTTGCTTATTGTATTACGTTTTATTCAAGGGGCAGCCGGTTCAGCGGGAATTGTACTTTCTCGTGCGATTGTAAGGGATTTGTACACGGGATCTGAGCTCACGAAATTCTTTTCTGCTTTAATGCTTGTAAACGGAGCGGCTCCAATTTTTGCGCCTATTATGGGCGGACAAATTTTAAACTTTGCTTCTTGGCACTGGGTGTTTATTGTGTTAGGTGTATTAAGTGGACTTATGTTATTAAGTGTTATTTTTATCTTGCCAGAAACGTTACATGAAGAGAAACGAACAGCAGGCGGATGGGGAGAGAGCTTATCTCATTATAAACGTTTATTACAAGATCGTATATTTATGGGATATGCGCTTTCTCAAGGATTTATCACAGCAGCGATGTTTGCTTATATTTCAGGATCACCATTTGTTGTTCAAAATATTTTTGGTGCTTCACCGCAATTATATAGTTTATTTTTTGCAATTAACGGTTTTGGTATTATTATTGCGTCTCAAGTTACAGGACGCTTGGCAGGAAGGATTAAAGAACGTACTTTATTAGTAGCGGGACTTCTCTTTGCATTGCTAGGAGGCATCACTCTTCTTCTTATTATTTTGTTGGCACCTTCTTTAATAGGAGTATTAATCTGCTTCTTTATGATTGTTTCTAGCGTAGGAATTGTTGGGACAACTGGATTTACGTTAGCGATGCAAAATCAGCAGAAGTCAGCAGGAAGCGCCGCAGCATTATTAGGACTTTTACCTTTTATATCCGGTGCTGTAGTAGCACCTTTAGTTGGTATTCAAGGAGAACACACAGCTGTACCAATGGGAATTACAATTGTTTGTTGTCATATCGGTGCGATGCTTAGCTTTATCATTTTAACGAAACGAAATAATCATTAAAAGTTTTATACACAACATTGTGAACTTTTTGTTTGATTTATGTGTAACATCAAGCGTGTAGGAAACTTATAGAAGTATAAAATTCATGCTAATGAGAATTAAGGTATAATATAAGAAGGAGGATTTTATATAGAATCTATATAGAATCCTCCTTTATACATAGATAGAGGTGAAAAAGATGATGCTGCATGAGATGGCACTTCGTATATTTGTAGCTATATTGGCAGGGGCACTTATTGGAACAGAACGCCAGTGGCTTCATCGTATGGCAGGGTTAAGAACGAATGCTTTAGTTTCATTAGGTGCATGCTTGTTTGTTTTATTGTCAGTCATTGTGACAGGAGAATCTAGTCCAACACGGATTGCAGCTCAAGTTGTTAGCGGAATTGGTTTTTTAGGCGGGGGCGTCATTATTCGGGATGGCTTTAGTATTCGTGGTTTAAATACTGCTGCAACATTATGGTGTTCTGCAGCTGTGGGGACTCTTGTCGGAGCAGGTTTTCTAAAAGTAGCTATACTAGGAGCGTTTGGAGTTTTATTAGCTAATATTTTTCTTCGTCCAGTTGCGTTATTTATGAATAAAAAATCAACTGATCAAATGCCAGAGAAAATGAATTATGTGCTATCTGCAACGTGCTCTAATAAAGACGAAGTCCATATTAGGTTGTTGCTAATGCAAATGTTAAATACAGAAGGAATTGAGTTGAGAGAACTATATAGTGAAGAGGTTGAAGAAGGTAAAAAAACTATAATTCGAGCAGTTTTCCATTGTGATGCTAAGAAAACAGCTTTTATTGAAAATGTGGTGAATGGTCTTCGTTTAGAAGCAGGCGTTACAGCTACTGGATGGAAATCTATTTCTAAGCAAGAGGTTGATTAATGTTTTTTTATAAAATTAAAATAATAAATTTGGTACATGTCAAAGGTCAAATATTTAAAATGGAAACGCCATCATGAAAGGATGAATCAACACATGCACTGTGTTGATTCATTTTTTGTTTGAACTTCGTTTGAAATATTTCGATTATTCTGTATAATGTAAAACAATACTTTTTAAATTCTACAGTGAGGCGGTCAAAGATATGAAAAATGTAAAAGAAATGATCAAAATTGAAGATATTCTCGTAGCGTATAATACGTTAAAAGATGTGATTCGAAATACATCTTTAGAGAGAGATCCTATTTTATCAGAGAAATATCAATGTAACGTCTATTTAAAACGAGAGGACTTACAAGTTGTTCGTTCTTTTAAAATACGCGGTGCCTATAACTGTATTAGCAATTTACCGATGGAAGAGTTGAAAAAAGGCGTTGTATGCGCTAGCGCTGGTAACCATGCGCAAGGCGTAGCTTATACGTGTCATAAATTACAAATTCCAGCAAAAATTTTTATGCCAAATACAACACCAAGTCAAAAAGTGTCACAAGTACGCTTTTTTGGAGGAGATTATGTAGAGATTATGCTGCAAGGGGATACGTTTGATAGCTCTTTCGGAGAAGCTATGAAATATTGTGAAGAGCAGGGATTAACATTTATTCATCCGTTTGATGATCCAAATGTGGTTGCAGGACAAGGGACGATTGGTGTAGAAATTCTACATGATACGGATTGTACGATTGATTACATGTTTATGGGAATTGGCGGAGGCGGCTTAGCAGCTGGGGTTGGAACATACATAAAAGGAATTAGTCCTTTGACGAAAATTGTTGGGGTTGAACCTGAAGGTGCCGCCTCTATGAAAGAGGCGTTTGCACAAGGAGAGGTTGTTACGCTGCCGCACATTGATTCGTTTGTAGACGGAACAGCGGTTAAGCAAGTTGGTCATCTTACATATGAGATTTGTAAACGTGTATTAGATGATATTGTTGCTGTACCAGAAGGGAAAGTATGTACGACATTGCTTGAACTTTATAATAAAAATGCGATTGTTGCGGAGCCATCTGGTGCCCTGCCGATTGCCGCACTTGATTTGTATAAAGATGAAATTCGTGGAAAGACAGTTGTTTGTATTGTGAGCGGCGGTAATAACGATATTAGTCGGATGCAGGAAACGAAAGAGAGATCGTTAATTTATGAGGGGCTAAAGCACTATTTTATTATTGATTTTCCGCAGCGTCCTCGTGCTTTACGTGAGTTTTTAGATAACGTTCTCGGGCCACATGATGATATCACCCGTTTTGAGTACACGAAGAAGAACAATAAAGATAATGGTCCAGCTCTAGTTGGAATTGAACTTCAGCAAAAAGAAGATTATGAGCCTCTTATTAGACGAATGGAAGAACAGGGCGTATGTTATATGGAAATCAATCACAATCCAACATTATTCAATTTATTGATTTAAAAGGGGTATTGAAAATGAATTTAGAAAAAAAGAAGTCAGGTGAAGAAGAAATAGTAGAACTAAAAGAGCTTGTGAAAGAATTGCATGGCTCCATCCATCAACTGCAAGCAGAAGTGCAGCAACTTCGGCATGAAAGACCAGTTGTACAAATGAAAAAGAGAATTGAATGGACGCCAGCAATGATCGGTCAAGTTGGAGGTTTAATTTTAGGGGCTCTTGCAATTATAGGTATTTTTTGGTGAAAAAGAAAGGTTTGCAGCTTATGCTGCAAACCTTTCTACATTAAATAGCGTAAATATATATATGCGTGTGATAAAAGCAGTGCAACAATGGTTAATGGCAACCCGATTTTTAAGAATTCCATGTAAGAGAAGCCGTATCCTTCACGCTTTGCAATTCCTGCTACAACAACATTGGCAGAGGCACCAATTAGCGTACCGTTTCCTCCTAAGCAAGCTCCAAGAGATAATGCCCACCATAGTACTTCAATTTGCGGAGAATCCGCTGAAAGTCCAAGTCCACTTGCTAAGTTCTGAATAAGCGGAATCATCGTTGCTACAAACGGAATGTTATCAATTGTGGCAGAAGCAGCACCAGATACCCATAAAATTAAGATGGATGCGTGGCTAATATCTCCGTTTGTTACATCTAATACTTTCTTTGCAAGAGAGGAAATAAGTCCAATATCAACAAGTGCACCGACAAGAACGAATAAACCTGCAAAAAAGAAAATTGTTACCCATTCAATATGAGCAAATACATTTTCTATTTCATGCTCTTTTACAGCGATTAGCATTAAAAGGACTGCACCAGTCATCGCAATTACAGCAGCATCAACATGAATAATAGAATGAAGAATGAATCCAAGTATTGTTAATCCTAAAATAGATAAGGATTTAACAAGTAAGCTGCGATCACGAATGTAGTCTTTTTCATTTAAAGACATTAGTTTCTGAATTTGTTCGTCTGTTGTTTTTAATTTGTTGCGATACATAACATATAAAATAAGTAATGTAACGACAGCAATAATAGCAACAATCGGTGCTAAATTCAGTAAAAACGCATTAAAATCAAGATGCTTATTTGCAGATCCAATCATAATGTTTGGAGGATCTCCAATAAGTGTCGCTGTTCCGCCGATGTTAGAGAATAATACTTCTGAAATTAAATACGGAACAGGAGGTACCTTTAAAATACGTGTAATCGATAATGTAACAGGTACAACTAATAAAACGGTTGTTACATTATCTAAAAAGGCAGAACCAACTGCGGTTAAAAGGGATAGGAACAGTAAAATTCGAATTGGTTTTCCGCCGGCCGCTTTTGCAGCTTTAATAGCCACATATTCAAAGACACCGGATTGACTTGTAATATGTACGAGAATCATCATCCCGATTAGTAGGGTAATAGTTTCCCATTGAATATGTGTAGTAAAGGCGGTATGTAAATCTACAATTCCCATAATAACCATAATGGCAGCGCCAAGCAAAACAATGACAGCACGGTTAATTTTTTCTGAGATAATAAAGCCGTATGTTACTAAAAATACAGCAATGGCAAAGTAATATTGCCAGTTTGCAACTTCATGTGCTGCATGTTCCAATGTGTTCACCTTCTTTTTAAGTATCTATACATGGTAGTGTATAAAATTGTCGAAATACATTCAACTGCATAAATTTTATTGTAGCAAATTCGCATACAGAAAGAAATGAAAATACAGAACAGACAAAAAAGAACTGTAATTTCACATACCGTATTAAATATAAAAAATAAAAAGCAAAAAATTATGCAAAGTACACATTGTCCTCTATTATAGAGATAGCAATTTACATTGTTTTTTCGTAAACTGATTAAAAGAGGTGAAATCCGATGGAAATAATTACAGATACTTCTGTCGTACAAAACGAAATTGAACGTTTTCTAAATAATGATGTATATCTTCATTTAGAAACGACGAACGGTGCATATGCTTCACATGTAAATGAAAAAACGATGACGGTTGGAGCATTCATTCGTAATGCAGTGATTCGCTTTGAACGCGGTAAGATTACGGGAACGAATCCATACCGTATTGGTTTAAAAATGGATCATGGCTGGGTATATGCAGAAGGTGTGACACATTGGGAAAAAGATGAAAAAAATCGTCTTTTATTAGCAGGTCATGATGAAAAAGGGCGTCTAGCAGTTGCGCTGCAATTAAGTTTAACGCCATTTGCATAAGGAGTGGAGATTATGGAAAGACACGTACTTGTAGTATTTCCGCATCCAGATGATGAATCATTTGCAGCGGGAGGAACAATTCGTCAATATCGAAATAATGGAGTACCTGTTACGTATGCTTGTGGAACACTTGGGCAAATGGGACGTAATATGGGGAAAAATGTATTTGCAAATCGCGAAACGATTCCAAGCATTCGAAAGCAGGAATTAGAAGAAGCTTGCCAGGCAATGGGTATTGAAGACTTACGTTTACTGGGCTTCCATGATAAAACATTAGAATTTGAAGATGTTGATTTCGTAGCGGATAAAATTGAAGAAGTGATTCGTGATGTGAATCCTTCCTTAATTATTACATTCTACCCAGAGCACGGTGTACATCCAGATCATGACGCATTTGGACGCGCAGCTGTTCGTGCGGTAGAACGTATGCCAAAAGAAGAACGTCCAGTTATTCATGCAGTGGCTATTACGAAAAATCGTGAAGAAGTATTAGGAAAGCCAGATGTAATTAACGATATAAGTGACGTATTAGAGCAAAAGTTAGCAGCGCTTCGTGCGCATCGCTCACAAACAGAAGCGATGTTAGAAGAGATGGAAGCAAAGCTAAAAAAACAAGACCCAGCGACATTAAAGTGGTTACAAGGTGAACAATTTTGGACGTATAAATGGGAATCATAAGTTAGAAAAAGTAAATTTTCCAACTTATGATACAAAACGAGATGCCGTAAGTATGGCATCTCGTTTTTTGTTAGATAGGCACATCTATATAATCCCTTTCATACAATACAATCGAATTGCAGAAAGAGGAGGTAATAATCATGGATTATTCAAACGAAGATGTGTATGGAGACTTTCGAAATGGTTATCAATTAAACGGAGAAGTGATTTCTAATGTTGATCCGTACGTTGTGCAAACGTTACAAATGATTGTTGGGAAAAATGTCGTTGTAGATACAATGCGTGGTAGCGTACATGGCGTATTAAAAGCTGTCAAGCCAGATCATATTGTAATTGAAGAAAAGGAAACACCTTTCTTTATTCGGATGCAGCAAATTGTTTGGGTAATGCCGGAGTGACCATGTGCATGAAACAACCTTAATCTTTCATACATCAGTAATGATGGCAATGATGAAGATAAGGGGGATTCATGCTGATGTTTAAACGAATTGACAAGTTAATTATCCCACTCCCCGATCCGAAGTATGCTGATGCAAATGCAGCGGCTGCAGTGCAAGAATTGCTAGGTGGTCGCTTTGGTGAGATGTCTACACTAAATAACTATATGTTTCAATCTTTTAACTTCCGCGGAAAGAAAAAATTAAAACCATTTTATGATTTAATTGCCAATATAGCAGCGGAAGAATTTGCACATGTTGAATTGATTTCAAATGCAATTAACCTTTGCTTAACTGGAACAACGCATGCTGGAGATCCTGATATTGGATCAATGAAAGCTGCGAAAGATAAACGTAATACACAGCACTTTATTTCAACCGCACAAACTACCCTTGTGGGTGACTCGATGGGAAAAGCATGGAATGGAGATTACGTATTTAATAGCGGAAACTTAGTACTTGATTTATTGCATAACTTTTTCCTTGAATGCGGAGCGCGGACAAACAAAATGCGCGTCTATGAAATGACAGATCATCCCACAGCAAAAGAAGCAATTGGATATTTACTTGTCCGCGGCGGCGTTCATGTTTTGGCATACGCCAAAGCGTTAGAAGTAGCAACAGGTGTTGATGTGACAAAAATGCTCCCAATTCCAAACTTATCTAACAAAGCATTCGATGTGGCGAAACGCTTTGAAGATCAAGGTACTCACTTAAAACTGTACCGTTTCAGTGATAATGATTACACAGATTTAAATAAAATTTGGAAAGGAAAGCATCCGGAAGATGGGCTGCCGCTTCAAGTTGTTGATGGTCCCCCGCAAGGTGCACCAATTCCGGAATTAGATGAATTACCAGAAGAATTTGCTCCAGGGATATCGCAGGAAGATTTCTTTGAAATTGCGAGAAGGTTGCAGAGGTCAGCTGGGTTGTAGAGGGAATGAAAGGTGTCTATATGACTTTGTAAGTAGAGGAGCAATTCGTAAAGCGATGCTTCTCTTTTTTTATGAAATTGAAATGGTCGCTAGAAATTTTAAATTTTTTTATGAGAGAGCAGTAAAATAAAGAGAATTATTAGCATAAAGGGAATTAGTAAATTTTTAACGAATTTATTAGTGAAGTGAAAAAGGAGGAATTGTTTTGGAAAGAGTTAATGTAGTTTCTGCTTTAATCCATGATGACAACGGTAATATATTAATAGTTAAAAATATAAAGGGTGATTCTTTTTATTGGGGACTCCCAGGCGGAGCAGTTGAAGGAGAAGAAACTTTAGAACAGGCTGTAATCCGTGAAGTAAAAGAGGAAACCGGATTTAAAATCGTTGTTACTGGATTGAGTTCCATTAGGGAAATGTTCTTTGAAGAAAGGGATCATCATGCTTTAATCATTACTTTTCATGCAAAAATCATAGAGGGTGAAATAAATATTAATGATCCTGATAATGATATTATAGAAGTAAGATGGGCAGATAGTGAAATGGTAAAGGAATTAATGCCATCCTTATATGAAAGATTAAAAATAAATTCCGATATTAACAAAACATTGGCTTTCTATGCATTTGAAGGTACTCAATAAAAGGTTTTATTTTTGATAACTAGGATACATAGAGACTTTAATATAACCATAAGAGAATCCTCTGATTGGTTTGGTTGTGTTGACTTGAATACTCTTCTTTTTTATTTATATACGAAGGAAGAGGCTGTCCCAAAAATTTCACTTTTGGGACAGCCTCTTTCACTATAAAAAGGGGAGTGGAACCTATTTTACACCAACTGCATCATATGACTGCTTTACAGCTGTTACCTCTGCAGAACTTGCGCCATATAAATCAGCTGCTGCTTGTACTAAGGCAGCACGCGCTTGACTAAAAGTTGCAGATTCCGTTAAGTATAGTGTATTTGCACGATAGTAAATTGCACCTACTTTATCTTTACCAACGCCATTCACTGTTACACCATAATGTGTACCGCCATTTGCTAATAAGTAAGCAGCTTTATTGATAATACCGCTATTTGTATGAACGCCACCATTATCGCTTGTTCCTGTATAACGTTTAGAGTAATGAT
The DNA here is from genome assembly GCF_042676365.1 of Bacillus sp. CGMCC 1.60114. Taxonomy (NCBI): domain Bacteria; kingdom Bacillati; phylum Bacillota; class Bacilli; order Caryophanales; family Bacillaceae; genus Bacillus; species Bacillus sp. CGMCC 1.60114. The sequence goes on along the minus strand of NZ_JBHTHG010000107.1, from coordinate 156,153 downwards.
CTGGGTCACCATATTTTGTTGGATCGCTCATAGAACGAAGCGCATCCCCTGCTTTACCAGGTGTATAAATATCTTCTCCAATTTCCCAATCTGGATTGCGATTATCATAGTATTCTATTAATGTTCCAAAAACATCAGAGAATGCTTCATTTAATGCACCCGACTCATTTTGATAAATAAGGTTTGAACTCTTTTCTGTCACGGCGTGTGTTAACTCATGTCCGACAACATCAATACCACCGGAAAATGCAATAAATGTAGTTCCATCTCCATCACCATAGACCATTTGTGATCCATTCCAGAAGGCGTTGTTATAATTTTTACCATAGTGAACCGTAGATTTTACTGGTGCACCAGCATCGTCATAAGAATTACGGTTAAAGGTGTTTTTGTAATAATTATATGTTACACCTGCATAATAATGTGCATCTACTGCCGCCGCATCAGATTTAGCATTCAAGACGTTATCTGTATCTGTCCATAACGTTCCTGGCAATCTTGTTCGATTGCTCCCATTATATGTGTAAATTGTTGCACCGTGTGTATTATCTTGTAAATAATAACTAGATCCTGATAATGTTGTATTAATAGACTTCTTATCGCCTAATACTCCTATACCAGTTCCTACTGTACTTGTACCTGTTACAGGTTTAACCGGAGCTTTATTGTCATTTGTTGCATTATGGATTGTATTATATTTGTTTAAAACTTTACCGCTATCAGCTTCAATGAAATAATAATAGTTTCCTGGCTCTGGGTCTAAGAAGTTCAACTTTACAACATATGCATATGTTGTTTCTTCACCATTTTGATATACATGTAAGTCTGCGGACGGTTCTACTTCATACTTTGGAATGAATCCAAGGTCTTGTTGAGCGATTGCAATCGCTTTTTTTCCTTCAATTTTATTTTTGTTTTTCAATTTCTCTTTCTTATCTAAATCAGGCATAACTGTGCCTGATACAACCTTTAATATACCATCTTTTCCAACATGAGCTACTTGTGTAGAGCCCCATACTGGTACACCTTCATACATTTGTTGTAAACGGACCACTGTTGCTTCTCCAATAGGATCTTTTACAACCTTTTGTACTTTAAAAGATTCTTCTGCACTTTTCTCGCCTAGTTTATAATCCTTTTTAGAAGCATTTAAATAATCAAATACAACAGATTCTGCCTTCTTTCCTGATGCACTTGTTAGATTGCCTGATACAAACTCTGGGGATTGTACTGTCTCATTGTATTTCTTTGTGGAAAGTACGTTCTTTGAATCTGCAAATGAAGAGCTTGTCCCTCCAAACGTTGTCACTGCCATTCCAGCCGCTAACACAAACGCTAGACTCTTTTTCTTCATAATTTTTCCCCCTAACCAAAATTTTGGAAATAGAGAATAGATTAATAGTAGCATTAAGTTTTCAGTAATAAAATACTGAAAATTCAAATTATTCTTTTCTCAAGTTTTTTAGAATTTTGATGAACAATTTAAAAAGTTTAGGTTTTCAAAGGGGAAAATTGTAATTTCAGAAAACGAGCAAGCGATTCAGTGCTTTGGGCTATAGCGGTTATTAAATGTTACTCACAGATAAATGTGCAAATCGTTGAGGACAACATTTTGCCCTGTATGATGCAAATAGGGATATTTGTCTTCATTTTTTCAAACGGTACATATGATAAGCATAATTCACGCCGCTGCATCATATCAATTTGATAGCGCCTATTTAAATGATAGAAGTTATTCAAAGTAAGTTTCTATAATGAGAGGAGAATACAAATGAATAAAACACTTTCAACAAAACTAGTTGTGGCAATTGGAATCGGTTCAGCCATATACGGTGTATTAGGATTATGGGGTTTTTCCATTGCACCGAATACTTTTATTAAACCAGCGCTTGCTTTACTAACGATTTTTGGTGCTATTTTTGGACCAATTGCAGCTTTATTCATTGGACTAATCGGTCATACAATCACAGATGCCATTGCTGGTTGGGGTATTTGGTGGGGCTGGGTGTTAAGTTCAGGAATCATAGGGTTATTCATGGGATTTGTCCACAAGCGCTCTACATTTAGTGTGAAAAACGGAACGTACAGTAAAGGAGATATTATCTACCTTTCTATTACAGGTGTAATTGGTATTCTTTTGGGAATCGTCTTTGCTGGTGCATTTGACATTTTCATTATGGGTGAACCATTCGATAAAATTGCTATTCAAGTAGGTGGTGCAATTATTGCAGACGTTCTCGTATTTTTCATACTCGGTTTACCAATTGCGTTAGGACTTGCGAAAGCGAATAAAAAGAATACACAATTAAAGATTGAGAAGTAGGAATATACATATGAAACCCATTATTTCTTTTGAAAAATTCACATTCCAATATAAAAATGTGGCTGAACCGACGATACAGAATATTACCTTTCATATTTATCCTGGCGAAAAAGTGTTAATTGCTGGGCGAAGCGGATCAGGAAAATCTACATTAGCTCATTGTATCAATGGGCTCATTCCTTTTTCTTATGAAGGGACAAGTACAGGGGATCTTTCTGTCTGTGGTATAGACCCTAGACATACGAGTATATTCGAGTTAAGTCAACACATAGGAACGATTCTACAAGACCAAGATTCCCAATTTATCGGATTAACAGTCGAAGAAGACGTTGCGTTTGCAATGGAAAATGATTGTGCGGAGCAAGGGGGAATGAAGAAAATTGTAGAACGTTCACTTGAAGAAGTAGACATGATTAAGTTTCATTCACATAGCCCTCACGATTTATCAGGGGGACAAAAACAATCCGTTTCTCTTGCGGGCGTACTAGCTACAAACGCTGAAATTTTGCTGTTTGATGAACCTTTAGCGAATTTAGATCCTGTAAGCAGCAAAAAAGCAATCCAGCTTATGAAAAAGATTCATAGAGAAACGAATAAAACAATCGTCATTATTGAGCATCGCATTGAAGAAATGCTTGATCTCGATTTAGATAAAATAATACTTTTGGAAAATGGGCGTATTGTAGCAATCGAAGCACCAGCTAATCTATTACACACAAATATTTTACAAAATGTAGGGCTAAGGGAGCCTGTATACGTAGAAGCATTAAAAACATTGGAATATCCATTCTCGAATGAAGAAGTTTATCCAATAGAAAATATTAATTCTCATACATTGCATGAAACGTTATCAAAATGGATGCTACAAAACCCAATCCATACAGCAATATCCGAAAAAGAATGTATATGTAAAATAGAAAATGTAGCGTTTGTATATCCAAACAGGAATTTTGCACTGAAGGATATAACTATGTCTATATACAAAGGGGAGGTACTCGCTCTTTTAGGAAATAACGGTGCTGGAAAATCAACATTTGCTCATATCATGACGGGAATGAAAAAAAACCATCAAGGTAAAATTCTTTTAGAAGGCACTGATATTACAGCATGGTCAATCCGAAAGCGAGGAGAGGCCATCGCTTATGTGATGCAAAACCCTAATCACATGATTACACAAGCAACTGTTTGGGAAGAAGCTGCATTTGCTTTAAAACTGAAGAATGCTTCAGAAGAAATACAGAAAAAAGTTGAGAATGCATTACAAATTTGCGGTTTATATCCATTTCGAAATTGGCCGGTACAAGCATTAAGTTATGGACAAAAAAAGCGTTTAACGATAGCCTCGATTCTTGTTACAAATCCCAAACTTATTATTTTAGATGAACCAACTGCAGGACAAGATTACTTTCACTATAAAGATTTTATGATGTTTATACAAAAATTAGTGAAACGTGGAATCGCTTTTTTATTTATTACACATGACATGAACTTAGCATTAGAATACGCAAATCGAGCGGTTGTACTACATAATGGAGAAATCATTGCAGATGATGCAGTAACTACTGTGTTGGCAAACGAGCGTATTTTAAAGCAGGCAAACCTCCGTGAGAGCTCACTTACCGGCTTAGCGAAACACGGAAATATGCCAATTCCGCAGCAATTTGTTCAATCTTATATGGAAGTAAGGAGGAGGGATCATTCATGAGTAAGATGGGGACTCTATATATAGAAGGTAAATCATTTTTCCATCGTATGGATGGCGCTGTAAAACTAATCCTATTTATTATATGGATGATTCTCACATTCTTATTTTTTGATTTTCGTATTTTATTATGCTTATTTCTAATCGGCTGTATATTACTCTGCATCGCAAAAGTTCCAATGCGCAGCATGTTGATTATTTTTAGTGTTATTCTCACATTTAGTATTCTAAATTCCATCATGATTTTATTCATTACCCCAACACATGGGTCGGAGCTAACCGGCACATATACGCCACTTCTCCATATTGGCTATGCGACTATTACACTAGAAACTCTTTTTTATGCAATGACACTATCATTAAAATATTTTACTTTATTACCGTTTACACTTATTTTTATTTACACGACACATCCGAGTCAATTTGCAAGCAGCTTAAACAAAATTGGAATGCCTTATAAAATTGCCTATGCAGTTAATATTGCACTGCGCTACATTCCGAATATACAAACGGAATACGAGCTCATTAAGCATGCGCAGGAAGCAAGGGGAATTCCATTTTATAAAGGGGAAGCAACCCTTTTTCAACGCATTAAAAATCGAGTGACGATTTTTTGGCCGCTTGTGATACATTCATTGGATCGAATTGATACGGTTTCGAATGCTATGGATTTACGCGGTTTTGGAAAAAAGGAGAAGCGAACTTGGTACTATAGGATGGAAATGCAGCCTCTTGATTATATGGCTCTTCTTATTGGGACTTGCATATTAAGTATTGCTATCTATTTGAAACTCACAATTTTTTATTCGTTTTGGTATCCTTTGTGAATAATAAATGGGTAATTTTATATTTTTTGGAAAATGAAGGGCTTATTATATAAGAAAAATGTTAGCTACATTTGTTTCCTCTTATTTTTGGTACGTTCAGATATTGTCTAGTTTCAAATCTTGAACTGCAAGGGTATCCCTAGAATAACGCCAAACCGAAGGGATGGACAAAGAGAGGGCTTATCCCATGGGATTTCTGGCTTCTTGTCTTTTGCTAGGAAAATCAAATACGTATGTAAAAAGTAATTTCGTTTTTTAGAGAGGGACAATTCAAGACAAGTTTAAGGTCTTCGGTTTTTAGTGTATAGATATTGAGATGCCCTTTCAAAGTTTGGTAGGGATTTTTGTAAGCTGTACCGTTCAGATGTTGGAGAAGGGAGAACGAAGTTAGATGGTTTTAGGAATAATGACAATATTGGATCCTGTTGTGTGAATTTTAGCTGAGAGAGTTTCTCATATAATGGATGTTATATAACGTTTGTTATACTATTCTTATCTTTTAACTGATTGGTTTATCAAAAAGACAAGACCCTATGATACATAGAGTCTTGTCTTTTTGTTGTTAAATAAAGAAAATTAACGAATCGTTTTGATATCTTGAATAATCTCTTCGTATGGTGTTTTTGTAAGAGCTGAGTAGCTCTTTACAACAGTTCCGTTCTTATCTACAAGATAGAGGTTTGTTCCGTGAATGACTTGTGTTGTACTTGCTGGCTTATCTACAAGTGCTTGGAAGCTATTCTTAGCAAAAGTAGTGATTTCTTCTTGTGTGTAATTGGTTAGAAAGTGCCAATTAGACATATCAGTATCATAACGTTCCATAAACTCTTTCATTTTTTCTGGCTTGTCCACAGTAGGGTCTACACTGAAGGAAACAAATTCTACATCTTTGATTCCTTCTTTTTTCAACATGCTTTTAAGTTTTGTCATATTGGCTGTCATAGGTGGACACACAGTTTCGCAACTTGTGAATATAAAGTCTGCTACCCATACTTTTCCTTTTAAGTTCGAAAGACCAAAAGGTTTTCCATTTTGATCGGTATACGAAAATTTCTCCACTTTCCAGTTTAATGGGTCTTTCAATTTTTTTTCACCACATGCACTTAAAAATATGATCATGCTGACAATCATCAGTAATCCAATAGTACGAACCTTTTTCATATGTATCCCCTTTCATTTCTCCCTATCTGTTTTGTATCTCTGCATTATGTATAAGGAGGCTATGTGATAGCCCCCTCATAGATTACTTGTTTCGTAATAACCGCATACTATTTAAAATGACAAGAAGTGCAGCACCTGTATCGCTAAGTACAGCAATCCAAAGTGTGAGCCAACCTGGGAAGATAAAGACAAGTGCAATAAATTTTATAATCAATGAGAACCAGATGTTTTGTTTGATAATATGAAGTGCTTTACGACTAAGTTTCATTGTATAAGGAAGTTTTTCAAGGTTATCTGCCATTAATACAATATCTGCTGTTTCCATTGCAGTATCAGTTCCAGCACCGCCCATGGCAATCCCAAGGTCTGCTGTAGCAAGGGCAGGGGCATCGTTGATTCCATCCCCAATCATGGCTACCGTTTTTCCTTCAGATTGAAGTTGTTTTACAGAACGAACTTTATCCTCTGGAAGTAAATTAGCGAAATAGCGATCTACTTTCGCTTTCTGTGCAATATGTTCAGCCGTTCCTTCATTGTCTCCCGTTAACATAACAGTTTCTTGAATACCTACTTGTTTTAATTCTTGAATGGTTTGATAAGTAGTCGAACGAATAGAATCTGCTATAGAAATCATTCCTAGAATCGTATGATTTGTTCCAACAAGTACCACCGTTTGACCAACTCGTTGCATTTCCTGAATTGGTTCTTTCCACCCTTGAAGGGAAACGCCTAAATCATCGAATAGAGCAGCATTTCCAGCATAATAAGTTTCACCATTGATATTTACTTGCGCACCCTTTCCTACGATTGTGCGGAAGTCTGTTCCTTCTTGAATGAGAATTTGCTGTTCCTTTGCGTATACTGTGATTGCTCTTGCGGTTGGATGATTCGAGTATTCCTCAATTGTTGCTGCGATTGACAATAACTCGTTTTCAGAGCAATCTAGACTTTTTGTCTGCATTACCTTTGGCTTTCCTTCGGTCAAGGTTCCTGTTTTATCAAATGCGATAGCATTTAGTGCACCTGCAATTTCTAGGGCAGTTCCGCCTTTGATGAGTACACCGTTTCTTGCAGCATTTCCAATAGCAGATACAATTGCGACAGGGGTAGAAATGACTAAAGCACAAGGACATGCAACAACAAGAAGTTCAAGTCCTTTATAAATCCAATCCATCCATGATCCCGTGCCAAGGAGAGGAGGGATTACCATTACACCAATTGCTAATAGAAATACAATTGGTGTATAGATTTTTGCGAAACGATCAACAAATGCTTCTGTTGGTGCTTTCTTTTCTTGTGCTTCCTCGACAAGGTGAATAATTCGTGACAGCGTAGTATCCTCAACGAGTTTAGTTACCATGATTTCTAGAGAACCTTCTTCGTTAATCGTTCCTGCATACACAGAATCACCAGTTTGTTTATCAACAGGAATAGATTCACCTGTAATAGGTGATTGATTTACAGTAGAATTACCTCCTATAACTGTTCCATCCAATGGAATTTTTTCGCCTGGTTTCACAATAATAGTTGAATTCACTGTAATATCATCTACAGATTTTTTTATAAGTTCAGTTCCAACTTTTACCCATGCTTCTGATGGTGCCAAATCAATCAATCCACGAATTGATTCACGTGTACGTTCAATAGATTTGTTTTGTAAAGTTGCTCCTAATGCGAATAACCAAACAACCGTTGCGCCTTCTAGCCATTGACCAATTAGAGCAGCGCCAATAGCAGCAGATATCATGAGAACATTCATATCCAGTGCTTTGCTTCTTATTGCATAAAAGGCACTTTTCGCAGGTTTATAGCCGCCGATTAGAATGCTCGCTGCATAGAGAAGGGTAATAAGAAGAGGTGGTGTGTTTGTAAAACCTCCCCCAAATCCTAAAGCTAAAAATAACCCTGAGAGAATCAAAGTTGTATTTTTTGATTTTGAAACAGGTGTTGCACTTCTACGAACTCCTGCTAAAGAGGCTTCAAATCCTGCGTTAGATACTTCTTTTATAATTTCATCTACATCTCGGTTATGACGAATCTGCATTTTGCCTGTAGCAAAGTTGACTCTAACTTCTTGAACACCTTCCACGTTGTGTAAATGTTTTTCGATTGTTAAGGCACAAGCGCCACAGTCCATGCCTCCAACAAGATATGTTTGTACGCCATCTCCTTTTACTTCCCTAGTATCATGAGGTGATGTGTCTTCACATGAATTATCACTACAACAAGAAGTTTTTGCTATCACTTCTTCTTTGTGTGTGGTGGACGCAGAAGAACAACAGGAAGATACCTTTTCTGGTTGGGGCCCACAACAAGAATTAGAAGTGTCATTTTCTGTTTTTGCAGTATCGATGTTACTACTGCAGCAGGAAGTCTTCTTAGCAACGGGAACAATCGGAATCTCTTTTTTAGAAGAACAATATGATGATGTTTCTTTTGTTGTTTCTTCGTTTGCAGTACCAGTGCTACTACTACAGCAAGAAGTCTCCTTAGCAACGGTAATAAGCGGTATTTCTTTTTTAGAAGAACAACATGATGACGTTTCCGTTACTATTTCTTCTTTTACAGGAGTTAGTGAAGAACTACTGCTCGAAGAGGTTTGACAGCAACTCGCCTGCTTCTCTTTCTTATCTGTCATGACAATTCTCTCCTTTTTGAGATAGGCATGCATCGTTTTTATCACATGATGCTACCTCGTTCTGTACTTCATGAAATACAACATCAAACATTGTAAGTAGCTGTTCGATTTGTGCATTTCGCAAAGAATAATAGACATACTTTCCTTCTTGTCTACCAAGGATAATACCGCACCCTTTTAAACAGTTTAGGTGTTGGGATATATTTGATTGATTTCCTTGGATCATTTCTACAATTTCAGATACCGTTTTTTCACCATCCATCATACATTGAAGAATCTGCAGCCTTGTTTTATCAGCAAAGCCACGAATAAATTTGGCTTTTATATCTAAATCATTTGGATTGCACAATTCTATTCACTCCATTCGTATTAGTCATTACTAATATGTTTATTCTTCATTCATATTAGCATTGACTAATATGTGTGTCAAAATTTCTAAAAAATTCTGAAAAATATTCTTTGCTTTATTTTTACTGTGAGCAGATAAGAATAAATAGGATTTTTACAGACATATATGTTATGAACAATTGGACAAAGATCCCTTGACTTGTAAAAAGGAATTGTTATAATGAACGAAAACATATGAATATATGAACAAGTATTCATATGTTATTTTGAAAAATAGGTAGTGGGGGTTAAGGTATGTTAGATGTTGTTGTGATTGGTGCTGGGCAAGCTGGGTTAAGTATGGGTTACTATTTGCAACAAGGAGACTATGATTTTGTAATACTTGATGGAGAAAAAAGAATTGGAGACTCATGGAGAAACAGGTATGATTCTTTGGTTCTATTTACACCTAAATCATATAGTTCACTGCCAGGGATGAAATTAGAAGGAGATGAAAATGCATTTCCTACCAAGGATGAAATTGCAGATTATCTTGAAACATATGTAAACTATTTTTCGTTACCAGTACAGATGGAAACAACTGTACATAAAGTAAAAAAAATAAAAAGTACATTTAAAATATCTACCGATAAGGGGGTATTTCATTCCAAACATGTCATCATCGCATCTGGTGCTTTTCAGAAACCGTTCATTCCTTCAATTTCTCAAAGTCTTTCACAAGGGGTATTTCAAATTCATTCTTCTCAATATCAATCACCAGAGACGATTCCAGATGGTCCTGTCCTTGTGGTAGGGGGAGGGAATTCTGGTACACAAATTGCGACTGAACTTGCAGAAAGTCGCGATGTAACCATTGCTATTAGCCATCCATTTAAATTTTTACCACTTAAAATCATGGGCAAAAGCATTTTTCACTGGCTAGAAAAAGTTGGTCTCTTATATGCGGGAACTAGCACAAGGCGCGGATCATGGTTTCGAAAACAAAGTGATCCTATTTTTGGTTTTGAGTTTAAAAAATTAATTCGTGATGGGAGTGTTGAAGTCAAATTAAGAGTGATACAAACATGTGAAAGAGAGGTAACCTTCGACGATAACAGTAAGATAAGTGTACAAAATATTATTTGGTCAACAGGTTTTACGCCTGACTACAAATGGGTAGATATAGATGGGGTTTTAGATGAGAAAGGTTTTCCTATTCATAGCAGAGGTGTTAGTCCAATCCAAGGATTATATTATATTGGATTACCGTGGCAACATCAAAGGGGGTCGGCACTTATTTGTGGAGTGGGGAGGGATGCTGAGTTTTTATATTTAGTTATAAAAGGGGCTAAAAAATAATTTAAATCACATTACTAAATCAAACTGGAAAGGTAGCTGCTTTAGCTACCTTTTTTATGTTAAAGATTGATTTAGAAATGAAAAGAAAAAGATAGCTACATTCATTGTTTTGCACCTTATATTTTTTGATGTGTATTAAGTTTTTTCTTCTTTAGTGAGCTTTTAACGACTTGTCACACACAAAATATAATAAAACACCCTTGAACTCCATGGCTTATTTACACTGTTCATAATTTCCTTTGGATTAGAGATACCGTTCTCAATAAAAATAGTTGCCCAATCTTTAAACAATTTCATATAAGTTTCTTCATTCATATTTGAATTTAGGTGGGCTACTAGGCATACATCCAATCTAAGCTTTGACCCTGAGCATAAACTGGTTATAAGTCTAATTTCAATAAGGAGTGGACCTAGAATCATGGTATATATACGACAAATACCACCCTATGCCCTGAATCCCTGGGGTCTTCAACATTGTTTGTATCGTTTCACGTATATGTGGCTTAGAAACGGAGACAATTTCTGGTTTTTTTTGACGACTGTCGGGGAATCAAGAGTTTATGGCTATAGGTTTTTCGGCGGAAGATGGAATCATTATTCGGTTGCTTTAAGCAATATTGTTTCCTTCCATTGTTCTCCTCCGACTCCAACCCTATATTAAAACACTGCCAAAAGCATCCTATGTGGATGCTTTTTATTTGCTTAAAAAAAGAAATATATTCGATAATAGGGCTATTGGAGGGAAAGAAAGTGGCTATTATTATTACAATGTTTCTAATGGGTATTTTGTTAGGTTTTGTTGGAGCAGGTGGGGCTGGATTTATTATTGCAGTGCTCACTCTCGTATTTCATGTGCCAATTCATACAGCGCTCGCAACATCATTAACAGCCATGGCATTTACAACATTTTCTGGAGTGATAAGTCATTATCGAGAAAGAAATGTTGTTATGAAAATTGGTTGTGTTGTAGGAGGGTTTGGTGCGCTTGGATCATATGTTGGATCTAAAATTGGTGCTGGGATCCCTGCACAACTTCTTCATTGGTTTACGGCTAGTATGTTATTTTTATCAGCGATATGTATGTTAATTCGTTTGTTTTTTGTGCAAAATCAAAAAGAGTTGTCTGCTAGTTTATCAGATCAGTTATCTTCATATGTATTGGGAAAAGGAGCTCTGTTAGGAATTGCAACTGGAATATTAGCAGGCGCATTTGGAATTGGTTCAGCACCGTTCATTCAACTAGGATTAATGGTATTACTAGGTTTATCAATTCGTCAGTCAGTAGGGACTACAATGCTTGTTATTTTACCAATTGCAATTGGTGGAGGAGTTGGATATACTTCAGAAGGATATTTAGATTACATGTTATTAGTACAAGTTTTAATGGGAACAATGCTCGGAGCATATATAGGAGCGAAGTTTACAAATTATGCACCCCGTGTTATTTTGAAACTTTCGATGATTATGACACCTGTTTTGGCTGGATGTATGTTATTAATAGAATAAGAAATAAAATACTGGGGAAAGTGACGTATCTGTTCATCTTCATAAACTGTTGTGTGTAAGTTTTTGGGTGGCATTGCTTATATCGGGAACATATTCAAAAGATTCTTTTGCATGGCTTTTAGAGGTTACGCATGCTTTAATATGGTGCAGAAAATAAGAGTAATCTTCTCGACTACTAACGGGTTCGGTTTTAAAGTACAAAACAGTAATGAACAATCGAATTTGCATACCAATTAGCATAATTTGTGAAAGTAAATTAGCACTAAAAAAGGTAGTTGATTTCGCATAAGTAGTTCCGTTTTCGCGGAGAAACATTATAAATAGCATACAAATTAGCAAACCAATTAATATACAATTGGTTTGTTTTTTTGTTGCTATAACAACACTTTTAGTAAAAGTGTGTGTAAATTAGCATAGGAATTAACAATGTAACAATAACTATTGTCATTCTGTGAAATATGGTGTTAATTGCACTGTTATTTTTAAGTTTCATTCTATCTATGCGAAAACAGCCTTCATTTTAAATAAACACAAAGGTAATTGTGATTTTATGTAAATTCGCTATGAAAATAACTTTTGTTGGACAAGCTATTTCGGTTTTTAGGGGTATTTAATAATCTTCTATTTTCCATTTTTCGGTCTAGGGTTATTCTCGGGATATCATCAGCTTTAATTACCTATTAAAATATACTGGTTAATTGTAAAAATTGCTTTTTAATTTGTTCTATAAAGAAACCATTAGAAGTTAATAATAATTTCATTGTAAATCCTCTCATCTTTCCAAACTATTTTTTACCTCATAATGTTTTTGAAACCGAAAGTGATGGAAAACCCGCACGACTCCACAACCATAAGGGAGTATGAACGTCGATGGGAGCGAGTCCGCTACCAGTGAGTGCTTTTTCCCATGCTTCCGCCACAGTTTGGCGATCTTCATTTGTTCTGTTTAAAACTTCTGAAGAACATAATCCTAATTATACGCTAGCTTTTAAGATGTGTGTATCCGGAGCTACTGTGATAAGTTCACGAGACTTCCATTCAATTGATGCATAAGTCTCTAGGACATATAGCCAGTAATTGAAGATTTTGGGGCCAGAGAGATAGGGGAATTCTGATTTTTGTGTTTTTTGTATGATGTTTTTTAAGGACAAAATGTCGAACTGAACAGATTCAATCAATCCTAAGACATTACCTTTAGGAGACGACTGAACGATGCCTCTTGAGACGCGTTTCCAAATTTCTGGGTGACGATTAGGTTGTAAAGCAACCCGGTAATGAAGCAACACATGACGTAAATCTTTTAAGTCTCTATTGGATACAGCGTGCGGATTAAAAATCCATCGAGAATTATCATCAACATATGCTTGTGCAATGGATTGCCATAAGGCATATGAATTTCTTTGATAATTTAACGACATTCCTAGAGTTAACACGTCTAGTAATTCGTCTTCTTGAACGATGCCAATGAGGGCATCCTCAGGCATTACCTCACCACCAAGAAGTCCTTCGGTATGCATTTGTATGAGTAAATTCACATTTTGTAAAAAAGATTTATTTATCATTATTTTCCTCCGTCCAAGGGGGAAAAACTAATTTTCTCCTTGTTTTTCGGGTTAATTGAACATTAGAATACTATATAGTGTGTTAAATGAGGATATTCGACAGTATCTATAATGTTTCTTCATTGAATAGAAAAATCCTGTCGAATTTAACAAGAGAATGGAAGGAAGAAGTTAGGACTAAGTAGGAATTTTTGGATGTTGTATAGAATATTCCAAAATGGTTTTACTTTTTTGCTGAGGGAGATGTTCAAATGGAAGTAACAATTCGTCCTGTTCAGATACAAGATGCTAGCGCAATTCATCGGATATGTATACAAGATGCAGTTTTACCATATATGGTTTTCATGCCAAGTATGAGAGTAGACGCTATGGAAAATAGAATTCGTAATTTAGGGCCCAATCAATTTGAATTTGTTGCGGAGCTTAATGGTAATGTTGTTGGGTTTGTAGGGTTAACACAAGGACAAGGCAGAAGATCGCATTCGGGAGATATATTTATCGGTGTAGATAGTGAATATCATAAAAAAGGAATTGGGAAAGCATTGCTTACAAAAATTCTCGATCTTACAGACAATTGGCTAATGATCGAAAGAGTGGAGCTTGGAGTTCTCGAAACAAATCCTGGCGCACAAGCGCTGTATGAAAAGTTTGGGTTTATGGAAGAGGGGATAAAGAAGGGGAATTTAAAAGCAAACGGTAAATTTATTGATGAAATTATGATGAGTCGTCTTCGTCCAAATGGTCTACTCATACAAACTTGAATATTGTAATAAAAAATAATTTCAAAGGTTTCAAATCATTTTCATGAACATATGATATGAATTTGTTTCCGTCGTACACAAGGTGCAAAACCAGAATTTGTGCATACGTTAAATGGTTTTGGATTAGCTGTAGGGCGCACAGTAGCAGCCATTTCAGAAAATTACCAACAAGAAGATGGGTCAGTTGTGATTCCGGAAGTATTACGCTCATACATGGGTGGAAAAGAAGTTATCAAATAAGAAGGAGTAAGTTTCGGATGAAAATAACAGAAACAAGCCTCAATAGGCTTGTTTCTTATTTTGAACAGATATATCTGTTTGATCCATGATTAAATTATATGTGAGTCCCATTAATACTAATAGACCTCCAACGATTTTACCAATCGATAGTTCATGTGAATTGAAAAAGTCAATGATAATTCCCATACCTAATTGACCAATAAAAATGAGTAATGTCAAATAGAAGGAAGATATTTTAGGGATAATATAGTTTGATAATCCAATTACTACAACACCTACTAAACCACCTAAATAAGCGAGAAAGGGTATGGATTGCAATGTTGTATAGGACATGTTTAAAGATTCATTACTAAAAATTAAAAATAATAAAGAAAAAGCGAGACCAGTGATATAGTTGAAAAAAGTACCTTGGAAAATTCCGATTTGTGTTGCTAAGTTTGCGTTAATTACTCTTGCGATTACAATGGAACATCCAGCTAAAATGGCAATACATATATATAACATCATTTCTCCTCCATTAAAAAATATTCATGACAACAATTCCAGAAGTAATAAGTAGTAAGCCGACTATTTTCTTTTTTTCAAACTTCACAATTTTCATTCCTAATAATCCGAAATGATCGATAACAATAGAAGTAATCGATTGACCGAGTAAGCCTAAAGCGATCGTTAAGGATACACCGAGTGCTGAAAAGCTAATATTGGTAAATAATACGGTGAATACCCCGATAGCTCCTGCGCTATATAAGTAGAGCGGGATTCCTTTATGAATCTTAATTTTAAATTTACCCACAAGTAAAATAATAATAACCGCAATTAATCCAACAGTATGAATAAGAACACTGGCGTTATAATTTCCTATAACTTCTGCTAAGATGCCGTTTAGTGGAATCATAAGTGCGATGAATGCACCAATAAGTGCAGAAAGTACTTTATACATAGCATTTCTCCCTTGCGTTTTTAAGCTTAATTTATCATGATTGGATTATGGGGTATTATGACATATGTCATAGTAAAGAGGGGATTTGGGAGATTTATGAAAAAAATATATAATTCGAAGAAATTAGACGATTATATTCAAAAGAATAATATTGAAGATTTTTTTAGTCATGACATAAAATCTGTGATGGAATTGTTGTTATTTAAAAAGAATGAATACATATGTAGAGAAAATGAAACGCTTCATTACCTTTACTTCTTCGTAGAAGGAAAAGCAAAGGTATATACGACTTTAAGTAACGGTAAATCTTTATTATTAACTTTTTATAATGGATTTGAAGTAATGGGAGATGTAGAATTGGTTCGTTCTCAAAAAACCTTTTCAAATGTTCAAGTGATAGAGGACTCATATTGTATTGGAATCCCTCTGAAGAAAATTAGAACACGTTTACTTCATGATGCAACTTTTTTAAGTTTTATTTGTGATTCTTTAGCACATAAACTTGCTAGACTTGCTCAAAATAGCTCCATTAATTTACTTTATCCACTTGAAAGCCGATTAGCGAGTTACATTCTTGCGACAGCTGAAAAGGTTGGGGATCGAGCAAAAAGAATGATATTTCAAGGGAATTTAACTGAAGTATCAGAGCTATTAGGGACAAGTTATCGGCATTTACTACGAACATTAAATATTCTTTGTGATAAAGGTGTGTTAGAAAAGAAGGATAGTTATTTTGAAGTAATAGACGAGCCTTTACTGGAAGAGTTGGCTGCAGATGTTTATAAACAAAATTAAACATATGTTTGTAAGGAAAATAGTGAGTAGAGCAAGGTGATTTTACTAATGATGAAGATACGATAAAAAATGAAATAAGCTCGATCTTTCTTAACGTATAGGAGATCGGCTTTTTTTGTCGAAATTTGCTTTGTGTACAGTGGCATGTAATTTTAAGAATAACGGAAGAATATATAGAAAATGCTATATAAATGGGAAGTTTGATCAAGTTAGGGGGGACAACCTTGTTTAATCGGATAGTAAAAAATGTACCTAATTTATTTACGATTGGAAATTTATTGTGCGGTGTTTTTTCAATTACATTGAATATGAGTGGTTTTTTGGCATTAGCCTCCATTTTTATTTTCTTTTCGGCTGTTTTAGATCTTCTTGATGGAAGGATTGCGAGAAAATTAAAAGTAAACAGTGAGTTTGGCGTAGAATTGGATTCCTTAGCGGATATTGTTAGTTTCGGAGTTGCTCCTGCACTTCTATTTCATTCGATAGCAGCACCATCTATTTTAACTTCTTTGGCATTTATCCTTTTCCCAACGATGGGCGCTTTAAGATTAGCTAAATTTAGTGTTAAACCAACCATTGGATATTTTAAGGGATTACCTATTCCAGCTGCTGGATTACCATTGGCTGGTATGGGGTTGTTTGCATATAGCAATGCATGGATTACCTTAATCCTTGCCTTCTTAATGGTAAGTCCAATTAGGTTTAAAAAACTTTAATTGGGCTCCTGCTCCATCGCCATCAAGACTTTATGGAATATCGTTTATTCTCTCCCTTGTTATTTGTAAGGACAGCGTGTATTTCCGATGGCGGATATTTTAGAGTTTACATCAAATTGGATCCAGTGTGACGCCAATTTTTTGTTGCGCTCAAGTACCAGTATCTAGAACTTTACAAAAAATAAGCAGTCAGACGAATCCTGACTGCTAAAGTTTGATCATAGAACTATTTTTCCGTGGCAAAATAAAGCAATGCTATGACCGGAAAAGCGATTCCCGTCCATAATACTGCACTCCATCCACCTGAGGCGTATGTCCATCCTCCGATAGAAGATCCAATAGCACCACCCAAAAAGAAAATAGCCATGAACAACCCGTTTAATCGACTACGAATTTCTGGCTCCAAAGAGAAAATCAAACGTTGACTGAGCACAAGGTTTGCGGATACTCCCATGTCCAACAGAATAGCTGCAACTACTAGAACAGCTATTCCGAAGGGCGAGCTACTCTGAATCATGAGTGGTAGTAATAAAGAAACGATGACAACAGCGAGAGCTATCCCAGTGGCAAGTCGAGTCCATCCGCGATCAGCTAGACGGCCACCTACTGGCGCAGCTATCGCACCCGCAATTCCGACAAGCGCATACAGTGCTATAGCCTTCTGAGAAAAATGAAAAGTAGGGCTAGACAATAATAACGGAACAGTAGTCCAGAATAAGCTGAAAGTCCCGAATACACACGCATGATAGATCGCGCGACGGCGTAAGATCGGGCTAGTTCGCAGCAGTTGCCACATTGAACCGAGTAAGGCGGTATAGTTTGTGTTTGTCATTGGCCTCCTGGTAGGGAGTACTTTTAATAATACGATCGCCAAGACAACAATTACTACCGCAGATAAGGCAAATATTGCATTCCATCCCCAGATATCAGCTACTAGGCTTGATATCGGACGTGAAAGCATGATGCCAAGTAACAGACCACTCATGACATTACCAACAACGCGGCCGCGTGTAGTTTCTGATGCAAGGTATGATGTAAAAGGTATGAGCACCTGTGCTGCGACCGATCCCAATCCGATGAAGAATGAAGCCACTAAGAAAAGTATTCCATGTTTCACAAATACTGTGGCAGTCAGGGCGACTGCACTTAGAAGTAATGATATAACTACCAGCTTTCGGTTTTCAACAATATCTCCTAAAGGCACAAGAAATAGTAAGCCGACAACATATCCAATTTGAGTTAGCGTTACAATCAATCCAGCACTACTAGTAGAAAGCCCAATTGCAGCGCTAATTAACCCAACCAAGGGCTGTGCATAATAAAGATTAGCTACAATGATACCACATGCAGTTGCTAGAAGTATGGTTAACCCTGCTGAAATATCTTTATCAATTGTTTGCTTTTTTAAATTAGACATAGTTAACTCCTCCTATACCATTATCCCGACGTTCTTGGATCATCTTGGCAAATGCTGCCGCAGTGTCAGACGCCATTTTACTAAATTGAATCTGAACTGCATCCAACTCTTCTTTCAAGACTTTCAATTGTGCCATCTCTCTCCTCTCCTTTCCCATGTATTATTGTAATAAGTTCTTGTGGAGTCTTAGGCTTAGTTGCATCAGTTAATATTGTAAGATTTTTTGAATTTTAAATACTAAACGTTTAGTTCATTAATTAAAACAAATAATATACTAAACGTTCAGTTTTGTAAATAGGTTATTTTATTTTTTATTCAAATTAAGTATACTAAACGTATAGTTTATATTTTTGGAAGGAATGATTAATGTGCAAAGTAAAAGAGGTCGGCCGCGTAATGTCGAAACGCATAAGTCTATCCTTTCCGCATCCTATGAGTTATTGTTGGAAACGGGCTTTAAAGCAGTCACGGTCGATAAAATTGCAGATCGTGCTAAAGTTAGCAAGGCTACGATTTATAAATGGTGGCCTAACAAGGCTGCTGTGGTAATGGATGGTTTTCTTTCTGCTGCCGCAGCCAAATTGCCTGTGCCTGATACGGGCTCGGCATTGAATGATATTCTAATTCACGCCACGAGTTTAGCCAGATTTTTGACAAGTCGAGAGGGGACCATTATTACGGAGTTAATAGGTGAAGGACAGTTTGATTCTAAATTGGCGAAGGAATATCGCACCCGATATTTCCAGCCCCGTCGACTCCAAGCTAAGAACCTTCTGGAGAAGGGGATTCAGAGAGGAGAATTGAAAGGAAATCTCGATATTGAATTAAGCATCGATCTCATTTATGGGCCAATTTTCTATCGTTTGCTCGTAACTGGCGAAAAGTTGGATGATTCCTATGTGCATCATTTGGTGATGAACGCATTTGAAGGAATCCGATCGACCTGAATAACATTCGAACAAAAATTTATTTATCACGAAATTGCCGATTCTTCACTCTCCCGATATATTCAAAGCCGATATAATCCGTCATGCTCTTTCATCGGTTTAATATCGCTGAGCGATATCGACCACCGGAGAATTGGATACCCTATGACAATCAAGCTCATAGACTATGTTGCGCCCATTGCCATCAAGCTAATGAAAAACTAATACCCTTAAAATAAAAAAATGCTATTCTTTCGAAAGATTTTTGAACGAAAGGATAGCGTTTTTTTCAGTGGATACTTCCCTAGTTAAAATAAAATGATGATGTAAAATAGTTATCTTCTATATTCCTCCAGCCTCTTATAATAATTAATCTTTTTTTCAATTTCCGTCAGGTTATCCTTCAACTCTTTAATTTTCTTAAGGACTTTATTTTGATGCATTTCTAACAATTCTCGTCTGGTGCTTATTGTAGATTCACCTTGACTTCGTAAATCAGAAAATAGTTTTATGTCTGTGACTGACATCCCTGTTACTCTTAAACGGATTAAGAAATTGATCCAAGTAGCAGGCGTTTTACCGCTAGTAAATTTTCAAGTACAAACATTACAAAATGTGCTCAGTAAAACAAATGAAGAATATACAATAACAGACATTAAAAAAATAAGTGATCGAATAGAATATTGGATTAAAAATTGGTATCCGCAAAAAATGATTGGTGTAAATGATAAGAAAGATATAGAATACTATGAAACTTTGAACGAGAGGCAGAAAAAATGGTTACGTTCATAAACAAAGTTAGGAGTTTCCATCGGTGGGAATGAAAAAAACTCCTACTGATGGAAGTTTTACTCCCCATAAAACTACACCGTTTTAGCTACATACTTTATTCCAGATTATAATACATTGATTAAAGGTGTACTTTACCACTTAAAGGTTAAGCATATACTGCATGAATGATTTGACATTAACTTGACAACCTTATTACAATTTTTTGTTCTTTTAAGAAATTTGAGCACCAGAAAATTCTTAAATGATAAGGACGTGATAGGGATGAGCAGAGAAAAGAAATCGAATCGATGGGAAAGGGAACCCGAACTGACTGGACGTATCGTTATACCAGGTGACCCGGAATATAATGCAGCCCGAAAGGAATTCAACACCTTTTTCAATAAGTTTCCTCTGGTTATCGTCTTTGCCCAAAATACTCAGGACGTGGCCAATGCTGTGCGCTGGGCACGTTATCGAGATGTACCAATCCGTATACGCTCAGGCCGTCATAGTTATGAGGGTTTGTCGGTCGTTGACGCCGGTATAGTGATTGACGTTAGTGAGATGAACCGGATAGAGATTGACCGCGAGCTCGGTACTGTTACTGTGCAGACTGGATTGCGGGATTTTGCTTTATATGAGGCTCTCGGAGCCAAGGGGCTAATGGTACCGGGGGGACTCTGTGCTACCACAGGTATTGCAGGTCTCACTTTGGGCGGCGGTCAGAGCATTGTAGCACGGTCGCTCGGCCTAACTTGTGATAATCTGCTTGAGCTGGAGATGGTAAACGCCAACGGCCGAGTGCTTCGCGCTAATGCCGATCACAACTCTGATCTGTTCTGGGCCTCGCGCGGTGGTGGTGGCGGAAATTTTGGAATCTGCACCTCCTTTCGCTTTCGCACACATCGAATTGATAAGGTCGCCTACGCCAACATCAGCTGGGATCTACGATACCTAGAGCAGGTGCTGCGAACCTGGCAAGACTATACAGCTTCTGACGCTGACGAAAGACTCACTCCTCTTCTCACGATAGCTTCAGGCTTGCAGTCGATTCTACTCATGCAAGGGGTGTTCCTCGGTTCGGTTAAAAAGCTTCGCAAATTGCTGCAACCATTGCTTCAAGTTGGCTCACCGCAAGAGGTGTTCATCGAAGAGATTCCTTGGCTTGAAGCGGTAGAACGAATAGCGGCCACCCAACCGGTATCTCCTGAACCTTTCAAGAGCGTTGGTCCCTTCATCGAACAATCGCTCCCAGACGAAGCGATTGACATAATCCGGCGTTTTATTAGCGATCCTCCCACTTCCTCGGTAGCTGTCCTTTTCCACGGCCTGGGTGGAGCTGTAGCCAAGGTGTCGAGTAAGACCACGGCATATTTCTACCGCAAGGCTCTATCGAATATGTCAATATATTCCACTTGGGATACACCGGATGGGGCTGCTCCAGGCATCCGATGGGTAGAAGACTTCCGTAAGGCGATGCTTCCATTTACTCGAGGAGTGTACGTCAATACACCGAATCTCTCAATTGAGAATTGGCCAAAGGCATACTATGGTAGCAACTTCAAACGATTGACTCAAGTGAAGGCTAAATACGATCCAGAAAATATTTTCAAATTTCCTCAGAGCATCCCGTTAGCCAACAACTAGAGTAACCCATTAAGGTATAGGGTACTAGAGATGAGGAGTGCATCTCCTAATGTTAAAAACACTCGTACTGCAGGAGGAGCGAGGTTATAGACATGCAATCAAGTACTTCAATTGAATTTTTACATTTCCTTTGTTATGATACTTTGTTTTTGGTAATGAGTTTTAGAACTGTTTTTTGAACGTATTTCTGTCAGTTTCATTAAAAATTAAAAAAGTACCTTAAACGTCCGTTTTTGGTACTTTTTTCAGGCACCAAATTAGATATATATGTTAAGATAGAAAATAGATTTTGAAGAAGTGTAGCTTAGCTAATGAATAGGCAAAAGCAAACGGCTTAGTATAGGACTGAGCCGTTTGCTTTGAAAGACTAAATTTTATGAATTCGATGATATCCATATAGAAATGAATCAATTAATTGCCAAGAATATTAATTGTTTAGATGCCATCTTGCCGGAAAATCAAGAAATATTGCCAAGTGGATTATGGAAAATGATTTAAGATTGATGAATTTTTAAATGCAGCCAAAAAGTGACAGGAAGAATCAGGGAAATTGAGAATGATCATTCTTGACTGTCAGCTGATTGTAATATTGCAGAGGGGTGTTCCTTGATGACAAATAGTAGAATGAATCCTAAGGTTGATGAATTTTTAAATGCAGCCCAAAAGTGGAAGGAAGAATATGAGAAGTTGAGAAATATCGTTCTTGACTGTGAGCTAACCGAAGAATTTAAATGGATGCATCCTTGTTACACGTTTGAGAAAAAAAACATAGTTTTAATACATGGATTTAAGGAATATTGTGCGCTTTCGTTTCACAAAGGTGCCTTGTTACAGGATACTCATGGGATTCTAATCCAACAAACGGAGAATGTACAGGCGGGGCGCCAGATTCGGTTCACCAATGTTCAAGAAATAGTTGAAATGGAAACCATCTTGAAAGCCTATATTTATGAAGCTATTGAAGTTGAAAAAGCTGGTTTAGTAGTGAAAAAGAAAGAGCATAAAGAATTCATAATTCCTGAAGAACTTCAAAATAAATTCGATGAAATGCCTACTTTTAAAACTGCTTTTGAATCATTGACACCGGGACGGCAAAGAGCATACATTCTTTATTTTTCTCAACCGAAACAATCCAAAACTCGAGAGTCAAGGGTTGGAAAATATACCCAGAAAATTCTTGATGGAAAGGGATTAAATGATTGTACTTGTGGGCTATCTCAAAAGCAGCCCAACTGTGACGGCTCACACAAGTTATTGGATAAGAAAAAATATTAATCAAACTTTAACATACTTCCAAAAGAATTCCCCTTCCTCAAGGAATGAGAAGGGTGAAGCCCAATGAGTAGGGAGGGGATGAATTTTGGTTGGCGTAAGCCAAAGGAATGAAAAAGGAATTTCCTCAAATGAGACAGAAATTATAGAAAGAATACTTTTGATCCCAAAGTTATTGTTTGCTGACTGTAGACGGTGCACTATTAGAAATTCTAAAGCAGTACCGAAATACAAGGATAAGACGAATGGGGGGGGATGACAATGTTGTTGAATCAAAAATATGAAATCTTTCCAACAGAAGCGCAAAAAGAAGTGTTAGACCGCTGACTACAATATTGTCGTCAAACCTACAATTCTGCCTTGTTAGACAAAGAACGGAAATATAAGCAAAATAAAGAAAATTACAATCGTTATGATATGCAAAAACAACTTACATTGGACAAGGAGACGTATCCTTTTCTAAAAGAAATGCCTTCTCAGCCTTTGCAAGAAGTTTTTGTGCGTCTGAAAAAAGCGTTTGACAATTTCTTTCGTAAAGATGCAAAGTATCCAAAACAGAAAAAGTATAAAGACTACACGAGTATGACATTTCCGCAATTTGGGTTCAAACGAAATGGAAAGCATCGCTATGCCATGTCTTTTTCTGATAACGGTAAATTATACAATACAAAGTTGGG
The DNA here is from genome assembly GCF_042676365.1 of Bacillus sp. CGMCC 1.60114. Lineage (NCBI taxonomy): Bacteria > Bacillati > Bacillota > Bacilli > Caryophanales > Bacillaceae > Bacillus > Bacillus sp. CGMCC 1.60114. Next base: position 132,586 of record NZ_JBHTHG010000107.1, on the reverse strand, counting down.
AGAAATAAATATCCTACTCCACAGACCACTCGAAGGAACAATCAAGCAACTGATTCTCAAACGTCAAGGGAAAAGATGGTACGCTATTTTCTGTGTCGAAAGACAAGTGGCACCATCTGGTATCGATACCAATCGTGCGATAGGAATTGACGTGGGATTACATAAGTATGCCGTTCTTTCTAATGGTTCAGAGTTTGAAAACCCTAGATTTCTCCGTGAAAAAGAAAAACAACTAAAGAAAGCACAGCGAAAACTTTCTAAGAAGAAACAAGGTTCTGCTAACTTCATAAAACAAGTTGAGCGTGTTCGCAAGCTACATGAAAAAGTAGCGAACCAGCGCAGAGATTTTCTTCATAAACTCAGTTACAATCTAGCGAAAGATTATTCCGTTATCGTTGTAGAAAATCTGAACATTCGTAACATGGTTAGAAACAGAAAATTATCAAAGTCTATTTCTGATGCAGGGTGGGGAATGTTTCGAAACATGCTTGCTTACAAATGCGAAAATCATGGCGGTGTACTCATCAAAGTAGAACCAAAGTATACTTCACAAGACTGTTCTTTTTGTGAGAATCGCGTGAAGAAGTCTCTCTCTATTCGTACTCACATTTGTAAAAAGTGTGGAACGGTATTAGATAGAGACTATAACGCGAGCCGGAACATCTTACAAAAAGGATTAGAAGAATTGTTTGCCACAAACTAAAGTCTACAAACTGTAGGGCAAGGTTATGTCCGAACAGTATAATCTACGCCTGTGGGGACTGTGTAAGACACAGTGGGGCACCCCACTATGCAACGGTCTATGAAACAGGAAGCCCCTTCTTCAATCGACCGGAAGGTGGATAAGGAGGGGTTATTCACTATATTGTCTCACTTTGCGTTCATTCGAACTCTTTTTAGATCGCAGGTAACACTCATTTAAATAATTTAAAATGAAAAAACAAAAAAATGAATCGTAGAGTATAAACAAACTACCGTATAACAGGCTTACGCATTACCAGTTAAGAAAAGAAAAATACTGCACACAAAAGTGTACCCTTTGGCTTTTTGCTGAAAGGTACACTTTTCCTGAACTAACGGGTGCTTTAGTTAAACAAGCCAATCTAAAAAAGTCGGTTCCTTAGCGTACAGGAATTCGACCTTTTTTAGGTTAAAATTCGCTTAGTGTACAAAATTTCCGAAATGTTGGCGGTAGTCTATCGTTATCAAGTTAAGAAATTTACTGTTCCCAAAAATGAAAATTTCATCTCTCCATAGTTGTTCGCGGGAATACAGATTTCGATTTTCTGGGTTTGAAATAAAGTCACGATATTTATATAAAATAGGAAAAAAACAAGGAATTACTATATAAATAGTAGAAGAATTATATACAAGCAAGATTAGGATATTAGAAAAGCACTACTAAAAAGTGTTTCAACTTAGTGTAATAAGAGAAAGCTAATCGAGTTGTTTTTACTACTATTAGGAAGGGGTGTAAAACTTGCATACAAAACGGTGTTCGCATAATAATTGCAAATGTTTTATTGTACCTAACTATATTTTGGAGAATTTAGCACAAAATGAAGTAGAGACAGCACGAATTACTTTGGAGAAAAGTCTAAAAATTCGAAAGCGTAGAATTTTGAAAGAATATAATATTGATGGTGTTGTCGCCTTAACTGATGCTGGAACAGGAACGCGAGGTGAGTCTGCTCGCCATGTATACGATTGCAAAGGGGGGACAAAGCTTAGATTGAATGAGGTTAGAAAAGAAGGAGACAGATCAAGTGGGGATACTGTGGTTAACCATGCGTACGATTATGCTGGAATTGTACGTGACTATTTTAAGAATGTGTTCCACCGTAATTCTATTGATGACAATGGGCTAGATCTCATTCTGAATGTTCACTATGGGCATAACTTTCAAAATGCCTATTGGGACGGTGATGAAATGGTGTTTGGTGATGGAGATGGAATTGTTTTTACAAGTTTTTCAAATTCACTCGATGTTATTGGGCACGAACTTACACATGGTATTACTCAATTCACTAACGGATTAGAGTATGAAGGACAACCCGGAGCTTTGAATGAGCATATTTCGGACGTGTTCGGAATAGCAATTAAGCAATCTTATTTAAAGGAAACAGCACGAGATGCGGATTGGCTAATTGGTGCTGATATAATGGGACCAACACTAAAAGGACAAGCCCTTCGTTCAATGAAAGCACCTGGTACTGCATTTGATAACCGACTAATGGGTAAGGATATGCAACCTGATCATATGAAAAACTATTATCAAGGAGATCTTGATCACCATGGTGTCCATATCAATAGTGGCATACCAAACAAGGTGTTTTATCTTGTATCTATGGAGATTGGAACAGATAAGGCAGCTTTGATATGGTATAATGCAATACAAAATTTATTTCCAACTACAAACTTCAATCAATTTGCACAAATCGTAATTAAAGCAGCGCAAAAACTTGTTGATAGTGGAGAAGTTCCTAAAACGTCTGCAAAAACAGTAGAATCTGCTTTTAAAACGGTGGGAATACCTTCTTAGACATATTCTTTATCATGAAGTTGGAGGCTTAATATTAATATGCATATCCAATTTAGCTGTATCGGGGGAATCGCTAATCTCCATTTAACCTTTCAGACAAATACGGTCGAGTTACCAAAGGAAATAGCTAAGGAATTACTTGATTTAATCAAGCAAGCTAATATTTTAAATCTTAAATCAAGTGAATTAGAGGTTGTTACAACCAAAGGAGCGGATGCTTTTTCTTATCAGCTAAGGATAGAAGATGGAAAAGAGCCAAAATCCTTTTCATTTACCGATGTAACAGCTCCGCAGGAAGTGCAACCTTTATTGGATTATTTACGTAATTTGGCGATTGCAGAAAAAATGGAAGAATAATAAAAAAGAACTCGCTATGTATATATTTGCATAGTGAGTTCTTTTGGTTTTGGGGTATTTTTATTTGTTAGCTTGATGGGGATAGGGTAGCACCACATCCATCAACTTAAGAAATTATTGTTCCTAAAAACGAAGTAATATTATAATATATCAATATTGATATATTAGGTAGAGGTATATTTTTTTTTGATTAATTATTAATTCACTAAATTTAACATTTAGTTAATTAATAATTAATATGATAAAATAAAATCCTGAAAATAAAAAGGGGTGTTTTTCTTGCGTACAATGCAACAATTATTACAAAAACGAGCAACACAATCACCAAGTATTGAAGCACTTGTTGGTGAAGGAGAAAGATATTCATTTAAAGAATATAATGAACGAGTAAATCAGCTTGCGCATTACTTGTTAAACAGTGGTGTGCAAAAAGGAGATCGTATCGGTGTTTTATGTAAAAATAATCATCCGTTTCCAACGATTATGATGGCAAGCTTAAAAATCGGAGCCGTACTAATACCTTTTAATCGTCAGCTTACTGTTTATGAATTAGAAACGATTGTAAAAGAAGCGAAGCTAAAGGTATTATTTCATGATGCTGAATTTAACGAAGTTTTATCTGAAATTGAAGCAGTAAAAGAAATTCAACATGTAATAGAAACTGAAAAAGGGATGGAAGTTTCAAATTCATTTGAATTACGATTACAAGACCAGCCGAAAACGGAACCAATGGTAGAAGTTCATGAAGATGACGATGCGATTTTCTTATTTACTTCTGGAACGACCGGAAATGCGAAAGCATGTGTTATTGGTCATAGAAATTTGCATTATTATTTTACGGAAATTGCAGGCCAAAGGGAGATTCCAGTAGGCGAACGTTTTCTTTCCGTACATCCACTTTTTCATATGAGTGGTGTACTTTCTATATTAAATTGTATTTATCACGGTATTACGATGATTTTTCTATCTGACTCAAATCCTAGCCTCATTTGGGATACGATTGAAAAAGAGAAGATTACAACTATGCTTGCGTTTCCCGCTGTGTACAGTTATATGCTTGATGAATTAAATAAAAAAGAACGGAATATTTCTTCTTTCAAAGTAGCACAAAGTGGTGGAACAAAGGTATCTGAAAGTCTTATACAAAAGTATGTGGAGAAAGGAATCTTTATGGTACAAGCATATGGAAGTACAGAAGGTTGGATCGTAAGTTCATGGAGACCAGATATGGGGAAAGAAAAAATTTCTTCTGTAGGAAAACCTATTAAACATGTAGAGGTAAAGATTATTCATCCAGAGACAGGAGAAGAATTACCTACGAATGAAGTTGGAGAGATTATTGTAAAAAGCCCATATATGTTTAAAGGTTATTGGAATAACGAAAAGGCAACAAGAAAAGTAGTAAAGAATAATTGGTTTTATATGGGTGATGCGGGGATGTTAGATGAAGACGGATTCTTATATATAATGGGAAGATACAAAGATGTGATTGTACATGGTGGTGATAATGTATATCCAGATCAAGTAGAAGAAGTAATTCATGAAATAAGTGGTGTGTTAGAAGTTGCAGTAGTTGGAAGTCTAGATGATTTTTGGGGAGAAATTCCAAGAGCTTATATCGTGAAAGACATCCACACATCATTATCAGAGGAAAATATTATTCAGCACTGTAAGCTAAAATTAGCGAGCTATAAAATACCAGAAGTAATATTCGTTGAGGAATTACCAAAAAATGCTTTAGGAAAGGTATTAAAAAGAGAGTTAAAGAGTGCTACCCTAGTAAAAAATGATTAAAGGAGTTACCTATTTTAAGTGATAAGTCCGGTTATGTTTTATACATAACTGGACTTTTTACTTGTTTTAATGATTTACTAGATTTTGCATAAGGTGATAAAGAATATTCACTCAATAATTGTGTGAGTAATATAAGAGATGCATTGCAGTTATTCCTTTTTCCTAATCACCCAGTACATCATAATCAACCTGAAATGTGTTCGTATATATTGTCTAATTTTTTACAGACTGTGTAAGCTGCTAGTCGAGAAAGCTAACCTTTGGGTATAATAATAAAGAAATTTATCAATTTATAGTATCGGTTAGGAGCTCAGTAGATATGAAAACAGTTGTTGTCGTAGGTGGAGGTATTACGGGACTCTCTACTATGTTTTACTTAGAAAGATTAAAAAAGGATTACAATATAGATTTAAAATTGATCCTTGTAGAAAAAGAGGAATATTTAGGCGGGAAAATTCACAGTGTAAAAGAAAATGATTTTATTATGGAAACAGGAGCAGATTCAATTGTTGCTCGAAATGAAAATGTGATGCCCCTTGTAAAAGAACTGAATCTAGAAGATGATATGGTATATAACGAAACTGGTATTTCTTACATTTATTCAGAGAATACGTTACATCCTATTCCCACTGATACAGTATTTGGAATCCCTACAAGTGTAGAGTCGTTGTTTAACAGTACGTTAGTCTCAACGAAAGGGAAAATTATTGCATTAAAAGATTTTATTACTAAAAACAAAGGCTTGACGAAAGATACATCGCTTGCTTTATTTTTAGAAAGCTTTTTAGGAAAAGAATTAGTTGAGAAGCAAATTTCTCCTGTCCTTTCAGGGGTATATTCCGGTAAATTAAATGAACTTACAATGGCATCTACATTACCATATTTACTTGACTATAAAAATAAATACGGCAGTATTATTAAAGGGTTTGAAGTGAACAAAAAACAATTCCAGGCAGCTGGAAATAAAAAGTTTTTATCGTTCAAAGGAGGACTCTCTACGATTGTAAATCGGTTAGAAGAGGTGTTGACTGAGACGGAAATACGAAAAGGAGTAACAACGACAAATGTAAGTAGAGTCGGTAATGGGTATGAAGTTTCTTTTTCGAATCAAGAGAAACTAAAAGCGGATTACATTGTTTTAGCTGCTCCTCACGATATTGCACAAGCAGTATTAAATTCTGCCGAATTAAACAGTGATTTCAATAAATTCAAAAATTCATCTCTTATTAGTATTTATTTAGGATTTGAAATACCTGATAATCAATTACCGGCGGATGGGACAGGCTTTATTGTTTCAGAAAATGGTAATTTATATTGTGATGCTTGTACATGGACAAGTAGGAAATGGAAGCATACATCAAATAAACAAAACTTATTAGTAAGAATGTTTTATAAAAGTTCAAATCCAGCGTATGAAAAGATTAAAAATAATAGTAAAGAAGAATTCATTCAAGTTGCTTTATCTGATATTAAAAAAAGTCTTGGAATTCAGGGTGAGCCGCAGATTGTTGAAGTTACAAACTGGAAAGACTTAATGCCAAATTATCATTTAGAACATAATCAGGCAGTTCAATCTTTGAATGAGAAATTGTCAGCTGCTTTTCCAAATGTTTACTTAGCTGGTGCTTCATATTATGGCGTAGGCATTGGAGCTTGCATAGGGAATGGAAAGAATACGGCAGATAAGATTATGAAAGCATTACATACTTGTTTGGAGTAATACCACCTTTATCCCGCATTAACGGGTAGTAATACTCCCACCTCAAAATTCGGCGAAAGCAAAGAAGTTAGGCGGGAGATAAACTGCCCGTAAAAGCCCGATTGGTTTAACTAATAATCAGTGGGGGATGAAGAACCCCCACTGATTAAAGTTTCACTTTATATTTTTGATGAAATCCTCCTCTAGTATAAGAGGAGGATTTCGTACGTTGTTGTACCTATATAAATCCATTTTAATTTTTCGACATCTAAATCCCTGCTATGCAGAATAAAAGTAACCTATACTCGTTTGCTCTTTCTGTTTTTACTTCACATGTGGCAGAAAAAGGCCCCTAATCGCTTCTATGCATGGCCAGATACTCTCTCCCACCTAAAAAGAGGGGTTTTATGTCGGTTTTTTAATTGATGTATATATCTTACTATTTAACTTTGATTAAGGTTTCTACACGTTTAGTTTTATTTTCTTTAATTGTTAAAGTAACATTTGATGAAACTTGTTACTACTAACAACCAAAAAATATTTGACAATAATCAATTTTCTGATTATTATTAATGCAATTAATAATTGGAAATAGTAATAGCGATGAAGAGAAGAGTAATTAAGAAATGCTATGTAACAGAGAACTCTGGTAGCTGAGAAGGAGAGATAGCGTGTTTAATGAAAAAAGACTTGGAGCTTCGTACGGAACTAAGATGATTAGGGATAATGCGACGGGTTCTCCCGTTATAGAGATAGGGTATACGCAATTTGCCGTACCCGAAGAGGTTGATATGGTGACATATCAATAAACTGAGGTGGTACCACGATGAGCACAACTCTCGTCCTCAAGATTCATAATCTTGGGGGTGGGAGTTTTTTATTTTTTAAATTGAGAAAGTTTATAAAAGGAGGGGTATTGTAATGAATCCAATATTATTAGATGTTCCATTTCAAATAGAAACAGAAAGACTTATACTACGAGCGCCCTTACAATCTGGGGATGGAAGTATTGTAAATGCAGCAATAAAAAATTCTTTTAATGAATTAAAAGCTTGGTTGCCTTTTGCACAGAACATTCCCGCTGTTGAAGAAACAGAAATCAACTTGAGAGAAGCGCATATTAAGTTTTTAAAAAGAGAGAGCTTTCGTTTTCTTATTTTTCATAAAGATACCAATGATTTTATTGGAACAGTAAGCATTCAAGGAATAGACTGGGACATTCCTAAATGTGAAATTGGATACTGGATTAACACACCGTTTAGTGGGAATGGATATATGGTAGAAGCAGTAAAAGAATTAATCAACTTTGGGTTAAACCAAATTCAATTTAAAAGAATTGAAATTAGGTGTGAATCCACAAACCTTAAAAGTCTCTCTATCCCTGAAAAGTTAGGATTTGAGTTAGAAGGGATACTAAAGAATGAAGATTTATCGGCAGATAGAAAGACATTAACTAACACTTGTATTTATGCAATAACTTAATTAGGTACTAATTGGACAATGCATTGATAGTTTTGGTAGTAGTCAGTTTCCTAAATAGAACTGTTATGGTTTGTGAATGAGTAATAAAAGAAGGATTCTACATTTCATCCATAGAACAAGTAGTATGGCTAAGAGCGAATGTAAGAATCAAAAAAGTTAACATAATATAATTATGTTAATCTATAGACTAATAAACATTTTAACAGGGAGAATTACAATTGAAGTATATTGAGTTTGGGATCGGAAATAAGTGGCTTGTAAGGACGGAAATAGAATATGAGGATGGAACTGAAACGGAGCAGCGTGGCATTGTGAAACCAATTCATTTTGAATCAGCGTATATGAGATGCTGGATAGGGAAAACTTGTTTTATTGTAGATACAAAAGAAGGTTTTAAGAAAATGAAAAAGAACCGTAATGAACTCAAATTCATTTTTGGAATTGTAAGTAGGAGATAAGTAGAGAATGAGAGGAATCAAAAGTGTATGCTATGTAACTTTTGATTCCTCTCATTTTTATCGGTGTCCTTGTTTTCTTGCCTCTGTAAATCCATAGTATGCACAAGCACCATTTTGAGAAAGATCTTTTACTTCAAATCCGCATTTTTTATAAAAATCAAAGTTATTTGCTGAGGTATTCGCAAACCAATCACCATGGGGGAGTTTTTGTAAACATAACTCTACAAGCTTTTTACCGATCCCTTGTCCTCTATATTCACTTTTTACGACTACATCCATAATCATAGCAGCCATAATTTGGTCTGATATGACTCGTATCATCGCAATCATGTCCTCATGATCCCATACTGTAAAAGCCCAAGTAGAGTTTTCGAATATTAAAGTGAAGCGTTCATCTTGCCATGCAGGAGTATGATTTCCAACCCAACCAGCATCTTGAAACAAACTCTTCACAGCAGAAGCTGGTATTCCTTTCGTTCCTTCGCGAATAATGAGTCCATTATGATAAATGTACATATATACAGCCTCCTTTTATTTGTATCATTTATTCGTTATGAAGCAGCAACTTCCTGCATTGTTGATTAATGAAAAAGGACTGCTGATGACAAAAGGATAAAAGCGAAAATTAAGGTAAAACAATAAGAGGTTAGTTTATGTAAGATTACTAGGTTTGCGAATCATTACAAATAACAGTTCACTTAAAACACCTACTCCAATGCCTATCGCATAAGCCAATAAGTCACTCCACAAAAAGCCATAACCTAATATCAATCCGCCTAAAGTTGTTTCTCGAATATGGTCAATCCAACTAGCGTGATACAATTGGCTGAATTCAATGATGTAGCAAAACGATATGGAAAGTAACGCAACAACTTTTGTTTGAGCTCTTTTAAAAATAAATCCAAAACCAATAAAGATCATTAACGCCCACAGTGCATCGCCTAAGTATGTATTCAAAGTGTGTGGTAACACATAAGCTATTTTTCTTGATGTTAGCCCTAATATTAATACAATGATGGTCATCATTGCGTACAGTAATCGATTACGTTTATAAGTCATATATGAAATTCTCCCCAAAGTATTCTTTAAAAAAATAAACGAATAGATATTCTATATTTTTACTAGTTAAGTCATTAAAAATGCTTTCAAAGGTGTTTTCAAAGTAATTGTATAAATTTTCTATTATTGTTTCAATAATCTCCATAAAATCGTTTGAAAAATAATAATGCTGCTTAATATTCTTGTTTAACTAAAGCTGCAAGATAGTTCAATAGTGTGATAACAAAGTTTTGAAGGAGGGAACTATGTGTTACAAGTAGATAAACCCGGAAATATTGTAATTCTTAACGGTACTCCAAGATCTGGGAAGTCCAGTATTGCGGCTGTGATCCAGAATGAGTTTGAAGGTGTGTGGATGAACTTAGGGGTTGATCGGTTCATGCAGATGACCCCAAAACGATATCAGCCTGGGATTGGGTTGCGACCTGGAGGTGAATGCCCTGATCTCGAGCCTCTCGTTATGATTATGTATCAAGCCATGTATGAGACGATCGCTTTATACAGTCGCTTAGGGCTAAACGTTGTGGTGGATGTCGGACACCATGATGGATATTCCGTCCCTCGGGGGATTCTTCACAATTGTGCTCGGATACTGAGTGGGCTCCCAGTTTTGTTCGTGGGCGTTCATTGCCCAATCGAGATTGTCATAGAACGACGGCTTAACACCTGGCATGTTGGTTACACCGCTGATGGCATGATGCCAAAACCAGTTAGTTTATGGCAGCAGCTTGTCCATGTGCCTGGTATCTATGACTTAGAAGTCGATACCTCAGTGCTCAATCCTGAAGAGTGTGCTAACTTGATCCGCCAGCGACTCGATGGTGGTCCACCCCCGACAGCTTTCCAGTACATTGAGGGTATGGGAAATGAATAGTTTTTGCTGTAGCAGTTGGTGTTTATGCTATTTGATACGTCAAAAATAAACAGCGGTATTTTCACTTTACAAATTGTACTATATTTACTTATTGACTACGTTCATAGAGTAAAAGGTTCAATATTAATTGATGGTGGCTAACAAAGTCAACTACCCACCACTTAAACGCTAACACGTTTTGAAGTGGGGGCTTGTAAAAAGCCTTGGTTGTCTAGCCTTAGTCTTTTATAGACTCCGTTCGTAGGTTGCATATCCAAGAATAATTCCCTAGTTCTTGGCTCTATGGTGGCTCTGTAACAGTTCTGATTGGGAAGGAACGGTCAACCACAAGTCTTCTTGTATAAGAAGTTGCCAACACCTACAAACATTGGCGAAGGGAAACAAACTCTTAGGAGGGACAAAACATGCGTGTATTTGTCAAGAATTCACGAGGAGAACCACTTATGCCTTGTAGTTCTCGTAAGGCTCGACTTCTTCTCAGACAAGGAAAAGCAAAGATTGTAGGGTACACACCATTTACCATTCAGCTCCAATACGCTACTGGAGAAACGATACAACCTGTTACAATCGGTGTTGACAGTGGTGCAAAGTATGTAGGCATTGCAATTACCACAAAAGAAAGAGTACTCGCCAAAGGAACCATTGCGTTACGCCAAGACGTCAAAGAGAACCTGATTCTTAGAGCTACACTACGTAGAAGTCGAAGACAACGTAAAACCCGCTACCGAAAACCACGTTTTCTGAATCGAAAAAAGAAAGAAGGATGGTTACCACCCTCTATTCAAAGTCGAATCGACAATGCTATTCATTGGATAGAGAAACTCAAATCTCTCGTACCTTCCCCAAAAGTCATTGTCGAAGTAGGGAAATTTGATGCGCAAAAACTAAAAAAACCTGACATACAAGGAATTGAATATCAACAAGGAGATGCTTTTGGCTTTTGGAATACAAGATATTACGTATTTGCGAGAGACAACTATACGTGTCAAATTTGTAAAAAGAAAAGTGGCATTTTGCATACGCATCATATCATCGAACGATGCAACGGCGGCTCTGATATGGCAGATAACCTTGTAACGGTACATGAAGAATGTCATCAAAAATTCCATCAAGGGAAAATCAAACACAATTTCAAGAAACCAAAACAATATAAAGAAACAGCTTTTATGAATATACTGCGTTTGCAAATCATGAAACGTTTAGATTGTGAGATTACGTATGGCAGTTGCACAACACCGAAACGAAAAGAGTTACGTTTATCCAAAACACATGTAAATGACGCCATTGCGATTACTAATTCAAAACGGTTACAAGAATATGACCAAAGTGGTGAATTTCGCATCAAGCAATTTAGAAAGAAAAAGCGTTCTCTTCATGAGGCAACTGCAAGAAAAGGAAGAAAAATAAAAAATACAAATGCAAACCGAAACAAGAAAAATACATCACATGTAAATGGAATCTATTTAGGTGATAAGGTGAAAGGATTTGGACAAGTAGGATTTGTGACAGGATTTACTGGGAAAATGGTGTACGTACAAGATATCGATGGAAACTATATACAAAATCCATCTAAATCCTATAAACAAGTGAAGATATTGGATATAGAATGTATCCACCATACTAACAATTGGTTGTTTTTACAAGTGAGTTAGGCTGTGCCTAACCGAAATTCATCCCCACCTTACCACTAGGCTACTGCCTGTTACACGCTTGAAGATGGAGACTTCTTTCGGAAATACGTTAAAATAGAACAACATGTGTGGTCATGAGAAGAGGGAGTAGTTTTTATGAAAAAATAGAATATGTAACGATGAATGGAAATCGTTCTAATGGAATGGTGTATATGTGAAGGTTGAAATAATATATTAATAGTTTAGTTACTAGAAATAAATAGTAAAGGGATGAATCTATTGAAAACAGTTAAAGTTTCTCATTACGATGCATTTAGCAATAAACCAAATAAGGGAAATCCAGCAGGAGTTGTTTTACATGCTGACAAACTAACAGATGATGAGATGCAAAATATCGCTTATAAAGTTGGATTTAATGAGACCGCGTTTTTAATGAAGTCCAATGTGGCAGACTGGAGAATCCGTTACTTTACACCAGGATATGAAATGGATCTTTGTGGTCATGGAACTGTAGCTGCTGTTTACGCATTACAAACTAGAGGTTTAATAGAAAAGACAGGGAAATTCACAATTGAAACGAAAGCAGGAGTTTTACCAATACAAATAGGGATGGATTTAAAAAACAGACCATACATAACGATGAAGCAAGCAAATCCACAGTTTCAAAAATTTCATGGCTCAAGAGAAGAATTAGCGGCTTCCATAGGTTTGCATGAGAATGAGTTAGAAGAAAACTTACCAATTGTATATGGAAGTACAGGGAATTGGACTTTATTAGTTCCAGTGAAAAAGCTTGCATCGTTTAAAAAGATGAAACCTAACAACAAGTTATTTCCATCTATCTTAAAAGAAATACCTCGAGCTTCGATTCACCCTTTCTGTTTAGAAACATACGACTCAAATGCTCACATGCATGCACGTCATTTTTCATCAGCATATGCTGGTACAATAGAAGATCCAGTAACTGGTACAGCTTCCGGGGTTATGGGAGCATATTACGTTACCTTTATTGATGATGAATTTAAAGATAGAAGAGAGTTTTTAGTAGAGCAGGGTCATGAAATAGGGAAAGATGGACGGGTGAGAGTAGTAGTGAGAAAAGAACATAATGATACTTTCGGAGTTGAAATTTCGGGAAGTGCGGTGTATGTGGATGGGTTTGAAATTACTTTATAAAAAGTGAATCATTTGATTTAAAAGAATGGAGGAATTCTGATTTTGAATGCATTATTAGGAATTTCAGAAATTGATGAAAACAAAGTTAAGATAAACTACAGAGAAGCTGTCAGAGCTATTATTATTCAAGACAATAAGATTCTTCTCGTTCATTCGAACATTGGAGATTATAAATTCCCTGGTGGTGGAGTCGAAAAGAATGAAAGCCATGCAGAAGGGCTAATGCGAGAGGTGGCAGAAGAAACGGGCTACCATAACTGTGAAATTAGAAATAAAATGGGTGTGGTCATTGAAAGGTATATAGATGAATATGATAAAAACGCTATATTTCAAATGACTTCACATTATTATTTTTGTGAAGTGAACGGTGAGAAAACTGCTCAAAAATTAGATGACTACGAGTTTGAACAAGAATTTACACCCCGATGGGTGAGGCTTGGAGATGCGATTAATCAAAATCAAAAAATTGTTAACCAATGTGAGCAGAATAGATGGATACATCGAGAAAATTTTGTTTTAAAGGAACTGAAAAAAGCTTATGAATTAAGTGAGTAAAATCCGTTTTTATTTATATAAAAGAAAGTGAGAGTGAAAAATTTGAATATTAGAGCAGCAAGTGAATTAGATTATCCGGCTTTAAGGATGATATATTTAGAATCACGTCGTAAAAGTTTCCATTGGGCGGATATAGAAAAAATGACTCTAGAAGATTTTGATAAGGATACTGTAGAAGAATATATTATTTTAGTAGAAGAAAATAATCATATTCTTGGTTTTGCTTCTTTATACTTGCCAGAAAACTTTATACATAATCTATTTGTTCATCCTGATTATTCCGGTAAGGGTGTTGGTGGAGAATTGCTTAGTGCCTCCATAGAAAAAATGAATAAACCATTAAGATTGAAGTGCGTATCTGAGAATAAAAAAGCAATGAAATTCTATGAAAATAAAGGTTGGAAGAAAGTTGTTGAAGAAGGAGAACCAAGGGAAAGATATTGGGTTATGGTATATGAATGAAATATATAATGAAGAGCCTGTTTGATTAGGCTCTTTTTTGTCACACTAAGCTAACTAGGTGCGTTAGTTACAGAAGAAATATAAAAAGTAATTCAATTTATTTATAAAAAATAGAGTTATAACGAAAAGGAAAGAATTCGTTTTAAATAACTTTTGTTCAGAATGGATTCTTTTAATCAAACTTTATTTCAACGTTAAATTAAGAACCTTTGTTTATGTTATAAAGAATACTAGCTATTAGTAACGCCACCTTTCTCTTCATCTAAAAAGGAAAAGAAGGGCAAGAGCATACCGAATAAAGCAGGAATGAGAATAAAGCTACCAATCATGATATACAAAAGACGGATTCCAGAGACTTCTACAATTTGTCCCGCAAATAAAATACCTAAAGGCATAGTAGCTCGAATTAGAAAGAGACGAACAGAAAACACTTGTCCCATAAGGTGAGAAGGAACGGTCTTTTGAAGGAGACTTGTTTGGTGAATATTGAAAAATGGAAAACAAATACCTCCTAGAAATTCGCACAAAAGGGCAAAGGGAAAGGATGTTACAAAGCCAAGTAAGAAAAAGGATAGTCCGCCCATGAATAGACCTGAAAGCATGAAATATCTAAGCGACCACTTATTTCTCCATTTACCTACTAAGAAAGAACCGACCACATACCCTAAAGGAAAACTTCCCATAAAAAGGCCGTATGAAAAAGATGCTCCTTTGAATTCTTCTATTATATAAGGAACATTGATTACCATCGTTACCCCGACGCTAAATTGGACTAAAGAAGTAAAGAATCCAAGCCATATAAGTGGACGTTGTTTGAAAAAGTATTGATATCCGGCAATGATTTGTTTTAACCAAGTAGCCTTTTTACTATCGTGTATAACCGAAGGCTCATGGAGATAAGAAAGGCTACCGGCACTTATAAGAAATAAAATTCCTACCACTATGTAAGTAGACACAGTTCCGATGTAAGCTATTATGAGTCCTCCTAATGTAGGAGCTAAGAAACTCATTGTACGCATTGTGCCATCAATCCAGGAATTGGCTTGTGTTAATTTATCATGTTGTACAATTGTAGGAAGGAGGGCCGATGCGGCTGGAACATAAAGAGGCTGCAGAATCCCAAGTACCACTTGAATGACAAACAAACTCCATATCTCAATCTGCCCGAAGAACATAAGAAGAGCGGGTAAGAGGAACACAATTCCTCTTAAAATTTGAGAACACAGCATAATATATTTACGGCTTGTCCGGTCGATGAAAGGACCGATAAAGAGTTGAAGAATTAAAGACGGGATAAAATACGTTAACCAAAGCGTCCCCATTGCCGATTTTGATCCAGTTAGTTCGTACAATAATAACGAATTACATAAAGCACCTATCGCTCCTCCAAGTTCAGAAACGGTTTCGCCGAGCCATAAACATAAAAAAGAACGATTTGAAAACGCATGTTGATTTTTCTCCATCTCTTTACTCCTTTCCTAGAAAGCGATGTAATTTTTCTTGGAGAGAAGTTAAGTGGTCAAGCTGTATATAATACCGAGAACCTTTGCCGTTAATGATGCGTGCTGCTCGAAGTAAAGACAAATGATGATGAAGAGTCGTTTTTGGAATTTTGAGTTGCTCGGTTAGCTCTTGAAGTGAGTGATCTCTTTCTGTTAGCAACTTTATAATTTTTAATCGCGTTTCATCTCCAAGTGCTTTATAACTATGAACTAATGTAGAAGGCGGAGTATAAGGATCTTCTACTAAACTCACGTTATCGTCTGAAATGGGATAATAAAACACTTTAATCCCTGGTAAAGTCGTTTCTACATTCCAAGGCCGGTACACATACTGCGGGATAAGTATAACTTGATGAATAGAAGGCTCGGGTTGATACGTACTACCTGTTATATATTTGACAAGCTCTTCTGGATGATACGTTGATTGAAGCACACGTTTTTGCTGGGCATCACGTTCAAGCATGTTATTGAACTCTATGAAATTAGGTTGTATCACTGTTTCATACCAACCTTTAGAGATGATTTTTAAGTGTTGTTTAAGCAAGGAAGTATTAATAGATGAAATATGTTTAATGTATGCTGGAAAGAACTTATGATGTTGGCAAGCTTTTATAAGGGAAGTAATAGCTGTATGGTCTTGCTGGGATGCTTTTCGGCGATTATCTTCATGCTGCAATCCGATATAAGGTAGAGAGTGCCAACGTAATTCCTCTTCAGTTAGTTCGTCAAGAAAATGAAAAAAGCTTTCAAGAGAATCAAAAGAACGGGAGTGAAGTAGCTGTAACAAAGCGAACCATGTATTGTGTTTATACGTGTATTGTAGTTCTTCTTGAACGGTAGCGGGTAATTTTTTCTCAATGTCCTTCCAATACTCTATCGGCTTTTCAAAAGTATGGTGAAAATCGTAATACGTAAAAGCCGCAATACCTAATCCTATTTCGAATAAAATCGAATGTTTAATTTGTACAGAATACGTTTCTCTTGTCACATTTAAGTTCATTACTTTCATTGTTCATCCTCCTTTTTTGTTTTATTCTACATTTTCAGAATTTTATTTTCAATATTTTTCGAATAATTTAGTGAAATACGTAGAACATGAGATTTAAAGGAAGGATTTTCAAGAATAATAAAGAATCTGTATATGGTTAAAATACATTGAAAGTATAAGGATGAGGGAATTATGCATATACAACAATTCAAACAATATATTGAAGAAATATTTGGAGAACATTTACATAAGTACGGAGATCAGTTTGGTATAACAAACGTAAGCAATGAACATTTTCATAAAATAGGTTATGCAACAAATTTAACGCTCGAAACAATTGAAGAAGCGAAGAAAGAAAATGTAGATATGATGATTACACACCACGCTGCATGGGAGTTTCTATACGGAATGGAAGAAGCTTGTCTAACTAAACTGAAAGAATATAACATCAATCATTTTTGGGTACATTCACCGTTAGATTTTGTTGAATTCGGAACTTGTACTTCGTTATTTCATACAATTGAAATTGATGAAATGATAACATATTCTTCTTGTGACGATGAAGAATTACCGGGAGTTGGTGAATTTACAAATCCAATTTCATTTTCCGAGCTGGTAGAAAAAGTAGAGAATAAACTGGGTGAAAAGGTGAAGGCGTGGAAAAATAATGATAAGGAAGTAAAACGAGTTGGTATTTTAACAGGAGCAGGACATTCAACTGATCATATTCAAGCTGCGTTAAACAGTGACTGCGATACATACATCACAGGAGAAAAGACGTTATATACAGTTCAGTATGCACAGTTTAAAAATATTAATCTTATCGTAGGTAGTCATACATTTACAGAAATATTTGGTGTGGAAAGTTTCGTAAAAAGGCTGCAGGAGTTGGATAACTCTATGGAGATTATTCAATTGTATGAAGGGCATATAGAGTAATAGATTAATATATTTTTGTATAAAATCACC
This sequence comes from Bacillus sp. CGMCC 1.60114, assembly GCF_042676365.1. NCBI lineage: Bacteria > Bacillati > Bacillota > Bacilli > Caryophanales > Bacillaceae > Bacillus > Bacillus sp. CGMCC 1.60114. The sequence continues at coordinate 115,038 of NZ_JBHTHG010000107.1, read as the reverse complement.
AAAAAAGGCTTAAACCTTGAAGAATAAGGTGCAAGCCTCTTTATTTGCTATAGATATTTCTTATATGAACTAGATTTGTATGGAATATACATGTCACTTTCTGCATCTATAACACAATAAAATGGGGGAAGGAGATAAATGGATTGAAAATTAAAACATATACGTTTAATGCCTTCACTAAAGATGAAAAAGGTGGGAATCCAGCAGGGGTTGTTTTAGACACAAAGGGTCTTACAACAGAAGCTATGCAAGCTATTGCAAACAAACTAAATTTCTCCGAAACCGCCTTTGTCTATTCTTCTGCAAGTTCAGATTATGAGATTAGATACTTTACACCTAATGAAGAAGTTGCCATATGTGGACATGCTACAATCGCTACTTTCTCCTTATTAGCTCAAATTAGAGCGATAACGAAAAATATATATACAATAAAGACAAAAGCGGGAATACTAAGTGTACATATGCATAGCAATAAAATGATATCTTTACAACAAACTCTTCCTGATTTTCTTGAAATACTTCCCTGCGAAGAGATTACTAAATCTTTAAATTTAGATAAAGAAAAACTAATACCTGATATGCCTATTCAAATTGTATCTACAGGCTTACGCGATATTATTATACCTGTAAGAAGACTTTCAGACCTACTAAAGATGACTCCTGATATGAAAAGAATTACTGAAATAAGTAAAAAACATAATGTAACTGGCTATCATGTATTTACACTGGAAACACTACATAATTCCACAGCTCATTGTAGAAACTTTGCACCTTTGTTTGATATTCCAGAAGAAAGTGCTACCGGTACATCAAATGCCGCACTAGCATGTTATTTAATACGGCAAAATAACAATTTTAAAAAACATAGTACCTTTACCTTTGAGCAAGGGTATGTAATGGATAAACCTTCAGAGGTTGTTGTAAATGTATCTACTAATCTTGGTAATATTATAGATGTTCAAGTAGGAGGCTTTGCTTCTCATTTTCAAGAACAATATATTTCTATTAACAGAAATAAAGGGGGAGAGAATTGAATAAATATAGTTTACTCTTATTCGATTTGGACGATACACTTCTTGATTCCACTTGGTTTAATGTTGGGCTAATTAAGACTCTTGAAATGCATCCTATAACAAGAAATCTTGATGCATCAGTATTCCTTGAGAAAAAATTACATGTCCCAAAATCCTTATTGGAGCGTTTTAAGAATCGTAAACTAACTCCAGCGGAATTTAGAAGGGCTAGGTGGAAGCATGCTTTTTCTCATTTTAACGTGTTACCTGATGTAGAACTTATTGATGAGCTTGATGCACTTTTTTTAAAAACAGGTATGGCTTGTATTGGTATAAATAATTCAATTATAAGCTTGTTACTTCCATGCTGAGCAACTAGGCTATAGAAAGCCAGATCCAGAAATTTATACGGTGGCATTGGAACACTTTGGTAAAAAGCCGGAGGAAACTCTTTTCATTGGTGATTCTTGGACTCATGACGTAGTTGGACCAATAAAAGCTGGGATGGACGCCATTTGGGTTAATGCAAAGAACCTTTCCAAAACTACTACACATATTCCAATTGCAATCGTATCAGATGTCACAGAAATACGGCATATATTGTTCAACAATAACTAATGTAACGGAATTTAAAATTAATCAATTTAACTGATAATGAGACTTATGTAAAGATAGAAGGTGTGATTTTATGTTTTTTCTTCAAATGTCAGGTTTTCCGGGCTCGGGTAAGTCAACTTTGTCTAACATGTGAAATCTTTGAATCCCAGGGTGCCACTATTTATTTTGTGGAATTAGAAGCCGATATGAACGAGAGGCTGGAACGAAATAAAAGTCCGCATCGACTTGAGCATAAACCTACCAAAAGAAACGTTGATTGGTCGGAGAATGAACTAAGGGAATCAATGGAAAAATACAGATTGAACTCCCATAAAGGTGAAATTGAAAATGAGAACTATATAAAAATTAATAATACAAATTTGAGTGCTGCAGAAGTAGCTGAAATAGTGTCAAAAAGGTTTGAATTATAAAATCACGTGAATGATCTTCAATTATCGGGCGCTTTAATTGAGTAAGATTCACAAAAATTATCAAACTTTTTTATAAAAGGATGATTTAATAAAATATATTAAGAGCGTGTTTTGATCAATCTTTTTTCAAAACACGCTCTTTCTTTTTGCTTGTTTATCAAGGTTATTAGTATTAATTTGATCAATCCTTATTCTAAAGCTACACATAAAGCCAAATTTTCAAATAGGGTGTTTTTGCACATCCCGCGAAATAGGGGAATAACACTCTAACATGTTTCTGAAAATTAATTGATTGTAGTATATTTTTTAATATTTATGAATTTTCCCCTAAGGAGAAACTGTACATGTATCAATATTTATACAGTTTTATTAAAATATGCTTACTAAACAATCTGGCTCTTTAATGGAATACCTGTTGGATTAGAATAAAGTTTGATTATTTTTCTATTCCTATGGTTGAACAAACGCGCCGTTAGAGCGAAAAAGGTCGCTTAATTACAAGCTCCTTTAGACGAATTTACTAACTCAATCAATTCCTTTAAAAGAATAATCTCTTACCACCTTACAAATCTACACGTTTATTGGCTGTACCACGTTTCTTTTCCATTTTGTTGTGCTACTTGATGAGTCGTATTAGCTTTCCATTTTTGAATTGCTTCTAAGGATTCCCAATAAGAAATTGTAATACTATACTCTTCGTATCTCTTACGCTCTCAATCCTAATAAATCCAGGTTGTGTTTTTACTAGTTCTACCAAGTTGTCTGACATACTTTCATATCTTTCTGAATTGTGTCTTTATTAAGAATCGAAAACCATGAGTGATTTCAATAGCAGCTGTCTCCATGGGAGGAAAGACTTCAATAACGATGTGGGAAACTAAGACATCAATGTTGTAGTCATTATTTTTAGGGAAAAACAGTCTAGAGTTCCCTTTTTTGTAGGGAGCTCGAGCATTCAACCCACTGATAAAGGGAAACCCAAAGGGCATACTAAGATTATATTTAAATTGGGAGGATATAAATTTGAGTACAATAGAAAATGCATTATCTATCTTCGCCTTAGGCGGCTTGAATGAAATCGGGAAAAATATGTATGCAATTGAATATTCAAACGATATCGTGATTATCGACTGTGGCAATAAGTTTCCAGATGAAAGTTTATTAGGAATTGATTTGATTATCCCTGATATAGCTTATTTAGTAGAAAATAAAGATAAAGTCAGGGCTTTAATTGTCACACATGGACATGAAGATCATATCGGGGGGATCCCGTTCTTCTTAAAAAAATTGAATGTACCTGTTTATGCCACACGCTTCACACTAGGATTAATTGAAATCAAATTAAAAGAACATAAACTTCTAGGAGAAAGTGAACTTATTGAAATCAACTCAAACTCAAACTTGACAATCGGAGAAATAAGTGTAAGTTTTTTCAAAGTGACCCATAGTATTCCTGATTGCTTGGGAATAGTCTTTCACACACCAGAGGGTAATATTGTACATACGGGGGACTTCAAGTTCGATTTAACCCCTGCGAATAATGAGAATTCGGATATTCATAAAATGGCTGCAATCGGCAAAGAAGGGGTCTTGCTTCTATTATCTGAGAGTACCAATGCAGAGCGTCCTGGTTTGACCCCATCGGAACAAATGGTAGGTGAACATGTGGAAGCAGCTTTCATGAAAGCCGAACGCAAAGTTATTCTTTCTACCTTTGCTTCAAATATTAGTCGCGTTCAGCAAGTCGTGAATGCAGCGCAAAAAACAAATCGAAAACTTGCGTTGCTTGGACGAAGTATGGTTAATGTTATAGCGGTTGCTATGGAACGTGGTTATTTAACAGTTCCAGATGGAATGTTAATTGACCCACATGAAATCAATGAAATGGCTCCTGAAAGGGTGGCCATTTTATGCACGGGGAGTCAAGGAGAACCATTGGCTGCTCTTGCTCGCCTGTCCACTGGAAACTTTCGCGGTGTCGACATTTTACCTGAAGATACGGTTATCTTTGCAGCAGGTCCAATACCCGGGAATGAACGAAATATTACGAGTATCGTAGACAACTTATTTGCACTTGGAGCCAAAGTGATTTATGGATCAGGAAGTACATCCGGAATGCATGTTTCTGGCCATGGTTATCAAGAAGATTTAAAACTAATGCTTACATTAATGAAACCAAAATATTTTATTCCCATTCACGGTGAATTTAGAATGCTACACCATCACCGTTTATTAGGTGAATCTGTTGGAGTAGAGCAAGGAAACACGTTTATCATCAATAATGGCGATGTTGTCGATATTGAACATACCATTGCCCGTCAGACCCGGAAAATACCAGTGGGGAATACCTACGTAGACGGGGGGGATGTCGATAATATTGGGGAAATTGTGTTACGAGACCGCAAACAACTTTCGGAGGATGGGATGCTCATGATTGTTTTAACTATGAGCAAAGCGGAAGGTAAACTGATTTCTGAACCCGATACCATTTCTCGTGGATTTGTGGATAGAGATTTCTCAGAACTCCGAAGAGACGTTAATCGCCTTACTATAAAAACTGTTAACGAGCTACAAGAAGCAAATAGAAACCGATGGAATGTAATGAAAAAACAAATAAAAAAATCAATACGACAATATGTATATACACATACTAAGAAAAGACCAATGATTGTTCCTATACTTATTGAAATTTAATAGGGGAGAAGTTTTAAAAAAATGAATTAATTGATCTTCAACAATCGGGCGCTATTGTTGAATAAAACTTAGATTTTTAAACGACTTTATTATTATATTTTTTAGTGTAGTGAAATATCTTACTTTAAAAATTAAACAACTATATTTTTAACCCCGTCCTAAATTTGGAACGGGGTTATGCTTGTTTGAGCTTTTAAAATTAAATAACTTTATTATCATTTTACATTTAGAAAATAAATCCCTTGAAAGTGTCGCGATGCAGTTTGAATTTTTACAAAAAGCATATCCGGATGAGGACGCTGATCGGTTAATTAAAGAGCTTCCTAAAAAAGAAGCTGCAAAAGAACAATTCACAAAGCTGATGGAAGCTTATAAAAAAGGAGATGTACAGAAGGAATTCAAAAAGCAAAGTAATGAAAAGATCGATGAATATTTAGTGAAAGCAAGAAATACGATGTGGGTACCGCAGCTTGAAGCGTTTATAATAAGTGGAGATGTTCATTTTGTTGCTGTTGGTGCAGGACATTTAGAAGGGGAAAATGGTGTATTAACTTTGCTGAAAAAGAAAGGTTATACAATTACAAATAATTTATAGTACATCATATACACGAAAACGTGAGTAAGCTGTAATGATTTTTGGGCTTTCTCACGTTTTCCTTTATGTTATAAACTTCTATTTTGAATTTCGTGCTGAATATTTGCAAAGAATTCGTCAAATGGTGCAGCTTTAGATTGTTGTTCTCCAAATTTTCGAATATTTACTTCGTTACGCTCAGCTTCTTGATCGCCAACAACAAGGGCATATGGGATTTTTTGAACTTGTGCTTCTCGCATTTTATAACCGAGTTTTTCATTGCGAAGATCAAGTTCTACTCGTACACCAGCATCTTTTAACCTTTCTTCTATTTCTTTTGCGTATTTTTCATGAACCTCAACTGATACAGGGATAATTTTTGCTTGTACGGGAGCTAACCATGTTGGGAATGCTCCAGCAAAGTGTTCGATTAAGATTCCGAAGAATCGGTCAAGTGAACCGAATACAGCACGGTGAATCACAACAGGACGTTGTTTTTCATTTTTCTCATTAATGTAGCTTAAATTGAATTTTTCCGGCATTTGGAAGTCGAGCTGTACAGTTGCACATTGATGACTTCTGTTTAAAGCATCTTTAATGTGGAAGTCAATCTTCGGACCGTAAAATGCTCCGTCACCTTCATTGATTTTATAACGGAAATTTAGTTGTTCTAGTACATTTTGCAGGGAACCTTCCGCCTTGTTCCATAACTCGTCATCTCCCATTGAATTTTCCGGTCTTGTAGAGAGCTCAACTTCATATTGAAAATCGAATGTACGATATACGTAATCGATTAAATCAATTACTTCTTTTATTTCATTTTCAATTTGTTCAGGTGTTACAAAAATATGTGCATCATCCTGACAGAATGTACGAACTCTGAGAAGCCCATTTAGAGCACCGCTAAATTCATGGCGATGGACTTGGCCGAATTCAGCTATTCGAACTGGTAAATCACGATAAGAGTGCAGTTTATTTCTAAACATCAGCATATGGCCAGGGCAATTCATCGGCTTTAAGGCAAATTTTCCTTGATCAACTTCTGTGAAATACATATTCTCTTTATAATGGTCCCAATGACCAGAGTTTTCCCATAATTTTTGATTCATGATAAAAGGAGTACGGACTTCTTGATAATTACGCTTTTGTTGAATCCCTCTTAAAAAGGCTTCCATTTCATTTCGTATGATTTGTCCTTTCGGTAAATAAAATGGCATTCCTGGAGCTTCTTCAGAGAACATAAACAATTCTAATTCATTGCCTAATTTACGATGGTTTCGTTTTGCAGCTTCTTCTAAAAAGATTACATACTCATCTAGTTCCTTTTTAGAAGGGAAGGCAACTCCATATATTCTTTGAAGGACTTGATTATTACTGTCACCGCGCCAATATGCCCCTGAAACGTTTGTTAATTTAAAAGCTTTCATAAAGCCAGTAGACGGTAAATGTGGTCCGCGGCATAAGTCGAGAAATTCACCTTGTTTGTAAAGAGTTATATTTTGATCAGCAGGAATATCTTGTAATAACTCTAGTTTTAAATGATCACCGAGCTCTTCAAATATTTGCTTTGCTTCATCGCGGCTTACTTCGATTCGTTGAATTTCTAAATTTTCATCAATAATTTTTTGCATTTCTTGTTCAATATGAACTAACTGTTCAACCGCAATACTATTTGGAAGATCCATATCATAATAAAATCCATTTTCAATAACAGGACCAACTCCTAAGTTGATGTGACCATGTATTCTTTTGACAGCTTGTGCTAATATATGGGCTGCAGTATGTCGCAGTACGTCTAAGCCTTCTTTTGATTCTAAAGTTAAAATCTCAATTTCTGCATTTTCCTGTATGCCTCTGCGTAAATCAAATAGTTGATGATTCACTTTACCTGCAATAGCTTTCTTTTTTAGCCCAGGGCTAATAGATTCTGCAATTGCTTCTAATGTAATTCCTTTCACGTACTCCTGTTCACGACCATTTGGAAAACGAATTTGAATCATTTTTTCACTCATCATTATCA
>NZ_JBHTHG010000107.1:17430-107403 GCF_042676365.1 Bacillus sp. CGMCC 1.60114 | reverse complement strand
AAAAAACGCACTCATCCCTAAAACAGGGACGAGTGCGTTAATACCCGTGGTTCCACCCAGATTCCCATCGCGCTTTATAAAAAGCATCGATGGCTCCATGTGCTGTAACGTAGCGTCTACGGTATTGGATACTATAATTCCCCAATACAGCTCCAAGGTGGTAAGTTATTCTCCTGCGTTAGGAAGATCTCAGCAATTCTTCCTTCTCTGTAAAACCGTAAAGAATATCTCGTGTCCTTTTCGTAGCTTTTTTATAGCATTAGTATGTTGATTCATAATATACAATATTGAAATTATTTTTGCAAATATTTTTTTGAATGAATTGTATTTTTCATAAGTTATTATATGTAAAAAAAGAAACTTATTTTACAAAAAATCTCGAAAATAAACTGTAATTATATGGATTCTGGTATACTGCAAATAAATATCAGAAAAGGCAGAAAATAATAAACGAAGGGAAAGGATGAAGAGGGGATGTCAATTTTAGAAAGAATTCGAGAAAATGTCTCGCAGGTGATTGTAGGAAAAGAAGAGGTTATTGATTTAGCTATGATTGCATTGGTGGCAAATGGTCATGTTTTGCTAGAGGATGTTCCAGGAACAGGGAAGACGTCATTAGCGAAAAGTCTCGCCAAAAGTATAGATGGGAAGTTTCAACGTGTACAATTTACATCAGATACATTGCCAGGTGATGTAGTAGGCTAGAGTATTTTGATATGAAAGAATCAGATTTTAAAACGAGAATGGGGCCGATTTTCGCTAATATTGTGCTGGTCGATGAAATTAATCGTGCCGTTCCGCGTACACAGTCTGCTTTATTAGAAGTAATGGAGGAGCGTACAGTTACAATTGCTGGAGAAACGCATGTGCTGCCGCAGCCGTTTATTGTACTTGCTACGCAAAATCCACTAGAATCTGCGGGTACTTTTCCACTTCCAGATGCTCAGTTAGATCGCTTTTTATTAACGATTCGTCAAGGGTATCCAAATCGAATGCATGAAAAGGAAATGTTACGTCGTTTCCGCCAGCAAGATCCGCTGCGCAGCTTGCAAAGTGTTGTGTCTCTTGCAGACATTCTTTCTCTGCAAGAAAAAGCGAAGCAGGTTGAAATTCATGAAGAAGTAGAAGATTACTTACTTGATATTGTGGAAAAGACACGGCAACATGAACTCGTTGAAATTGGGGTGAGTCCGCGCGGCTCGTTAGCTTTCATGAGAGCTGCACAAGCCCGTGCGTTATTAAAAGGAAGAGAATTTTGCACACCTGATGATTTTTATACATTAGCGGAGCCTGTTTGTGCCCATCGCTTAACACTTAGCATCGAAGGAGATATGAAAACAACGAAAGCACGTGTAATGAAAGAAATTTTGGAACAAGTAGCTGTTCCAGTGGAGAATGTATGAAAGAGAAGTTGACGATTAAACATCCGCTTGTGGAAACGTATATTGCAGGGATAGTCACCTTTATTACAATACTAATGTGGCTATTTGTACAAAATTTCTTTCTGTTTGTACTTGCTTTTTTTTATTTGCTGATGGTTAGTTTTGCTCATTGGTATGTTCGCAAGGTTTCACAAATATATTGTGAAATAACACAACAGCATGAACGTCTCTTTATTGATGAGACTGGGCATTGCCGTGTACGTATTATAAATCCAACAAAACTACCCATTTTTGAAGTTGCCTTTCGCTTTCGTTCAGATGAACATATGAAATGGGTATTATCAGAAGGAGAATTAGAACAATCGGTCCATTCTTATCGCATTCCTTTGCAGCTGAAAAAGCAGGAAACATTAGAAATAGATCTACATGTATCAGCACAGCAAAGAGGATTACATAGCTGGCAAGAAGCAGAAATTATTTTGTCTGATCCATTTCGGCTTATTACAATTCACATCTCGATAAGTAAACAACATATTCCATGCTTTCGTATATATCCTCGCATCGCCAAAGTAAATATTCCGGAAACAAACAGTTGGAAACATGGATTTCGAACTGCAGCTGTGTCTCCTCTTTATGATGAAACAAAAATCATTGGAGTAAAGGCATATGAACAAGAGTCGTTTCGTTCTATACATTGGGGAGCAACTGCAAAAACAGGTGTATTAAGTACCAAAAAGTACGAATACACACAAGGGGATCGATACGCAGTGTATTTAAATGTATTAGGTTCGACAGGTTATACATTGCGTCCAGACATAGAACATTTAATTGAAGTAACAGCGGGGATTTGTCGTCAATTAATAGCACAAGATTGTTCATTTGAACTATGAGTGAACAGTATGTGTGAAAATGGGATTGTCCATATAACGGCTGGTAAATACCGAAAACAATTACACAAAACATTACAATTATTATCATCCTTAACAGATCGAGATGTTCCGCTATCCTCTTCTTATTTCTATCAGACAGGTTTCCGCCAGCAAGAAGCTGGAGCTACTCCGATTATTATTGGGAATCCACCTGAAAAACATGGAGGATGGCTGCAAGTGGTGAAATAAATTAAATAAATGTATTGAAAGCAGGGAGGTTACACGACGTTTGGGAAAGAACCGTATTTTTATTGTTCGTATTATGATTTGTCTTTGCTTACTAGTCATAGCAGTTGCTTTGTCGCAAGGAGCTGTGATTACGCAAGAAAAGTTTCAGCGGTTTATTCATCCGAATAAAGAGGAAGGTGTGGGTTCAATCTATTTTAGTGATGAACCAGAAAAAGAGATTGAAGATGACGGAACAGATGGGAAAAAGTAAAAGTAATAAAAAAGAATCCGTTATTAAAACAAAACAAGGGATTGAAAGGTTTATTTCAGAAAAGTACAGCTGTATATACTACAATCGGTGGACTTGTTCTAGGAAGTATTACTATTACCTATTTTGTACGTCGTAAAAAGGAAAAAATTGTAAACCCTTTGATGAAAAAGGATATAAAGGTTGTAGAAAGTGAAAGAGAAAATCATGAAAATGCGGGAGAGTTTACGTTTCTTCCAGAAGAGGAAATACGAGTGGCTCTAATTGAGTGGGAGAAGACGTTGCCGCAATATGAGAAGAGGCGTCCGTTTGAAACGATCCAGCGATGGTTATCTCGTATAAAGAGAAGCGATGAAATTATATCTATTTACGAGCAGGTACGTTATGGACGAAAAATAGGTTCTAGCGAAGAAATACACCGATTGAAAAAATGGACAGAAAAAAATTAAAAACAAAAAAACATCCTAAACTTAACAAGTTTAGGATGTTTTTTTACGCGCAAGATTATGAGAAGTATCCACATTAGGATTGTTCTTCACTCGTAATAAACTAATTCCATAGCCTAATAAAGCTCCGATGAGTGCTGGAACGATCCATCCTAATCCAGCATCATATAAAGGTAAGATGCGAGAGAATAAGGAATTTATTGCATCAACTTTCAAATTTGCCGCATTCAGTCCATCAAAGATACTCACAATAAAAGTGAATAGTAAACTTACTTGATATACTTCTGATCTTCCTTTAAACAATCGGTGTAAAAACGTTAATACAATTAGCATAATCGCTAAAGGATATATTGCTGTTAATACAGGTACAGATATGGTAATCAGTTCTGTTAAGCCAAGATTAGCAATAAGAGCACTGAAAGTAGCTAAAATAACAGCAAATGTTTTATATGATATTTGTGGAAATACTTTATGGAAGTAAGATGAACATGCTGTTGTAAGTCCAACACTCGTTGTTAAACAAGCTACAGAGATCATCAATCCTAATAATAAATTTCCTAAAGAACCGAAGTAGTAATTTGCTACTTTTGATAAAACCTCGCCGCCATTTTCTAAATGTCCCAATTTAGAAACACTGGAAGCACCCATGTATGAAAGTGAAGTGTAAACAGTAACTAATACGACAGCTGCAATAATCGCTGCTTTTATACAAACATTTATAATCTCTTTTTTGTCACTTACACCTTTCGATTTGATGGCATTAATAATGATAATACCAAATACGAAAGCAGCGAGAGTGTCCATTGTTAAATAGCCTTGATGAAAGCCTTTGAAGAAAGAATTTGTAACAAATTCTTGTGTTGGTGCTTGAAATTCACCAATTGGCTTTATTACTGCGGTAACAACTAAGATTCCAATAAATGTTAACTTGATTGGAGTTAAAAATTTCCCGACAACATCAACGATCTTTGTAGGGTTTAAAGAGAGTACACAAGTAATCCCGAAAAACAGAATAGTGAAAATAATTAAAGGTAAATGACCACTATTTTCTCCTACAAATGGTTTTACACCTATTTCAAAGGATACGCTTCCCGCTCTAGGTAAAGCGAAAAGAGGACCAATTGCTAAATAAAGAATAAAAGTGTATACACTCGCAAACAAAGGGTGTACACGACTTGCCATTGTTTGTAGGTCATCACTACCTGAAACACCAAACGCTAATACACCAAGTAGTGGCACGCCAACACCTGTAATTAAAAATCCTGCGGTTGCAACCCATACGTTACTTCCGGCTGTTTGTCCTAACATAGCAGGGAAAATTAAATTACCTGCTCCGAAGAAGAGAGCAAAAAGCATAAGCCCAATCACAAAAATATGTGAAGTTTGCACTTTTTTTGTCACGAAAAAACCTCCAAATTAAAATATTTTGAATTTTTACACAAAAGAATTCGATGTAAGGTCGCTATTTGTCGAACCATTAACGATAATAACAAAAATAAATTATTATGCAAGACAAAAATGAATTTTTCGTAAATTTATTTTGTCTATCATTTTAATTATATAGAAAATTTAATCAATCGCAATTGTAAAGCGCTTTCTTTTAGCGATATACCATATGATATTTTATGATAATTATTATTTTTATATAACAAATAAAATAATAAACTAAATATTCAATAAAATAAAGAGGTTATTTTCAGAAAAAATAGAATAAAAAGCAAAAATTGTGATATTATGGATAGGAATGAGAGTTTGGAAAGGGATTTTGTTACTCAAACGTTAAGTTATTGAACTGTGGAAGTTTAATTCCACGTATTGTTCATAATGTTTTGAATTAATCTGTATTCATTGTAATGAGAAAGGAAGAAATAGTATGCAGCACTATGTTTGTACAACGTGTGGTGTCCAGTATCCACTTTATAAAGAACCGCCTGTAAACTGTGTAATTTGTAATGAAGAACGCCAATATGTAAATCCAATGGGACAATCATGGACAACTTTAGAAAACTTACAGCAAAGTAAGACATATAACAATGAGATTTTAATGGAAGAAGAACATTTACATAGCATTACAACGAAACCAGAATTTGGAATTGGCCAAACTGCTTATTTAGTTCAAACAGATAAGTTTAATTTGTTATGGGATTGTATCGCTTATATTGATGAGGAGACAGTAGAAAAAATGAATGAGTTAGGAGGAATTCACGCGATTGCTTTATCGCATCCGCATTATTATTCTACACAGGTAGAATGGGCGGAACGATTTGATGTTCCTATATACATTCATGAAGATGATAAAGAATGGGTGATGCGCCCAAGTAATCGTATTATATTCTGGTCTGGAGAATCTTTAAAACTTTCCGAGGATATTACAGTGCATCGTTTAGGCGGACATTTTAGTGGTGGTTCGGTTTTACATTGGGGAACTGGAGATGAAGGGAAAGGAATATTATTAACTGGGGATATTATTCAAGTTGTTGCTGATCAAAGCTGGGTAAGCTTCATGTATAGTTATCCAAATCTAATTCCATTGCCAGCAAGTAAGGTGAAAGAGATGGCTGAAAGAGTAAAAAAATTAAAGTTTAATCGTTTGTATAATGCATTCCATCGAATTGTGAAGGAAAAAGCAAATGAAGCTGTTCAAAAATCAGCGAAAAGGTATATTGAGGCACTTGAAGGGAAATTAATACATAAATAAAAAGACTCTTTTTAGAGAGAGTGTGGATTTAAAAATTTAGCAGAAGTCATCATTAGAAAAAATAAAAGAAATCAAGTGTTGAAAAAACAAAAGTAAAAGCGCAAAGTCTTATAGATTTTGCGCTTTTACTTTGTGGAAGAGAAATCTTTATTTCTTTCTTTTTGGTCTCCTTACTAATTCGCCACCGCAATTTGGACAGACATGATGTGTGTTCTCTGTACAAGGTGGACAAAAGGTACATTCATACACACATATGTATGCTTCTGAATCTCCTTGCAGAGAAATACCACAAGTTTGACAGTTTGTTTTCATTTCTAGCGCCATGGGACGTCCCCCTTATATCGTAAAATAACTTTCATAATCATATCTCTAAATTAGAAGTTATTTTTCTTTTATCAATTGTAACGATAAGAACACTTAATACAATGAGTGCAGCTCCAATGAAGAATGTAGTTTTTAGTTTTTCCTGCAGTAGTAACCACCCGAGAAATGACCCGACAAGGGGTTGGAAAAAGAAAAAGAGTGAGCCAATTCCTGCATCCATTAATTCCATACCTTTGTTCCAAAGAAAAAACGCACCGGCAGTTGAAATAATGCCAAGGTATAAAATCCCTAAGATAATAAATGTGTTAAGACTTTTTATGCTGCTAGATTGTAATTCCCATATCATGCAAGGTGTAATAAACAAAATTGCAAAAAATATCGCATACGTTGTAATGATTAAGGATGAAAAACGTTGCGAGGCGATTTTGACGTAAATAGATAATAATGCCCACGTAACAGCAGCCCCGACTAAAATGATTGTTCCGGTGAAATACGTTCCAATTTCTATATCCCATCCGATGACAATGATAACACCTAAAGTTGCTAGGAGTACGGAAATGAACTTGCGAATGGTAATACGTTCTTTTACTATTATTCTTGCAAAAATGATCATAAAGGCTGGTGTTGCTGACGTCACTAAAGAACCTGTATGTGCATCGGACAATTTTGTCCCAATGAACTGAAATGTAATGGAGACAAAATAACCGATAAAACCGATCCAAGCAAATAATAACCAATCTTTTTTTTCGATTGGAATCTTTGTTTTCTGTTTTCGCTGTGCTATTTGTAAAATCATAAATAAAATCGCAAAAGCAATAACGAAACGTAACCAAACAAGCGTGAGCGGGGGAACAAAATCTAATACATACTTACTAACAACGTACATGCCGCCCCAAATGCTTGCAGCAAGCGATAAACAAAATGCACCAAGTAATGAATGTTTCATATCATATGACCTCCGTCTATTTTTAGGATTAGGGATAGATATCCTTAAGACGAAGCATTTTATGCTCGTCTTAGAGACGGATTACTGGCTGATCATTTTCGAATAAGTTGTTGTAGTACATCGCTATTCTCCTTTCTATCCTTAGTAAGTTTCTTTTACTTGATGAATTGACAAATTTAAACGATAGTTGCCAAAGATTAAAATTTCATTTAATAAATTATGTAAATTTTCTTGGGAGTCTATTTGAACTTTAAGTAAATAACATCCTTCACCACTTATTTTATGGGCTTCTACAATGGAATCTTTGTTTGTGATGAAGGAAGTGAATTTGGCGTGTTCATTTGTCTTCATGAAAACAGTAATAAAAGCTGTATACTGCACACCTAATTTTAGATGATCTACTAAAATAGTATATGCTTTTATTAATCCCTCATCTTCCATTTTTCTAATACGGTTTCCAACGGCTTGACCTGTCATATGAATGCTTTTTCCAATATCCTTCCACTGCATTCGTGAATTTTTCTTTAGTAAATCAAGTATTTGTAAGTCTGTTGAATCAATCATGGTTCCAAACCCTTTCATGGTGAAATCATATGACTTTAAAGTCTTTCATGAGAATGTTATCGCGAATTCAATAAAGATTTATAATAAGATTATAACTTAATTTTCAAAATATTGGAGGACTAATAATGACGACAGGTCTTGTATTAATTGATATTCAGAATGATTATTTTCCAGGTGGAAGATTTGAATTACATGAACCATTAAGGGCAGCAGGAAATGCAAAGAAAGTGTTAGATTTCTTTAGAAAAATGAATTTACCTGTATTTCATGTGCAACATATTTCAGTAAAAGAAGGGGCTACTTTTTTTCTTCCGAATACAGAAGGTGTAAAAATTCATCCTTATGTAGCGCCTCTTGACAATGAATATGTCGTGCAAAAAAATTATCCAAACAGTTTTCGGAGAACAAATTTACTAGAGTTACTTCAGCGGGAGGGCATTGAACATTTGGTGATATGCGGAATGATGACGCATATGTGTATTGATACAACGGTTAGAGCTGCTAGTGATTTAGAGTTTGGATGCACAGTAATTGAAGATGCTTGTACGACAAAGGATCTCATATTTCACAATGAAACGATTCAAGCCAAACATGTGCATGCGGCATTTATGGGTGCTTTAGATAATATGTTTGCGAAAGTAATAGAAACAGAAGAGTTTTTATTAAGTAGAATGTAATTGGAAAAAGAGGTTACTATACGGTATGTATAGTAGCTTCTTTTTTTATTTTTGTTTGAGTGAAGGTAAATCTTAATATTTTTATAAACCATTCTTTTTAACCATAACGTTTGACTGTACAGTTTATGTATTGTATGATGTTTTTAACATATATGGGGAGGGAAGGTCGTTGGGAAGGTGTACCGAATCGGACAGTTGGCTCACATGGCTCATGTTTCGAAACGAACGATTGATTATTATACGAATCTAGGTATTTTGAAAGCGGAGCGATCTCAATCTAATTATCGCTACTACGACGAAACAGCAATTGAAACATTACGTTTTATTGAGAGATGTAAAGAAATGCATATACCGCTTTCTGAAATTAAGGATAGGATCGAGGAGAAAAAGAAGCTGCTCGGTGTTAATGAAAACGTTTCGGAACAAGTAAATGACGTAACAGAGCGTATCCACCGTTTGGAGACGGAATTAGTAGAATTAAAACCGTTATTAGATGGGTTAACAGATTCACAGCGCGAAAAACTAACGAAACATTTATCAACTCAAACGACAGCTTTAATACAATCTCTTATCTTACTTTTATAGTAGGTAGAGCTATCCACCCTTTTAATTTCTGTATAGCGCTTTATTTTCTAAATTTAGAGAGTAAAAAAAGCAATTATTCATACAGGAGGTGGACACCTTAGTTTTCGAACTAAGGGGGATTCTTTGGAAATATTTAATTTAGTTATGATTGCGATTTTAATCGCGTTTACTGGTTTTTTCGTGGCAGCAGAGTTTGCTATGGTTAAGGTGCGTTCAAGCCGTATTGACCAACTTGTTGCGGAAGGAAAACGAGGCGCATTAGCAGCCAAAAAGGTAACAACAAATTTAGATGAGTATTTATCGGCGTGTCAGTTAGGAATTACCATTACAGCTCTTGCGCTCGGATCGCTTGGAGAGCCTACGGTTCATCGTTTATTACAGCCGTTATTTCAAGATCTACATTTCTCAGAAACGGTTGCGAATTCAGTATCATACATTCTTGCATTTGCAACAGTTACCTTTTTACATGTTGTTGTTGGTGAGCTAGCACCTAAAACAGTAGCAATTCAAAAAGCAGAGACAATTACAATGTTGTTTGCAGCACCGCTTATTATATTTTATAAAATCATGTTCCCGTTTATCTGGATGTTAAATAAATCAGCGCGTCTTGTAACAGGTTTATTCGGATTAAAACCAGCTTCTGAGCATGAAGTAGCGCACTCGGAAGAAGAATTACGTTTAATTCTTTCAGAGAGCTATGAAAATGGTGAAATTAACCAAGCGGAGTATAAGTATGTAAACAATATTTTTGAATTTGATAATCGTCTTGCGAAAGAGATTATGGTGCCACGTACAGAAATCGTTGGTTTCTATCTTGAAGATTCAGTAGAAGATCATATGAAAATTATCCGAAGTGAAAAGTATACACGTTACCCAATCTTTGGAGAAGATAAAGATGATATTATCGGTATGGTGAATGTAAAAGATTTCTTTATTCGTTATATGAAAAATGATAAAGAAGATCTATCATCTATCCGAACGTTTATGCGTCCTATCATTGAAGTAATGGAAACTATCCCAATTCATGATTTACTTCTGCAAATGCAGAAAAAGCGAATTCCAATGGCTGTTTTGTATGATGAATACGGCGGGACAGCGGGGATTGTAACGCTTGAAGATATATTAGAAGAAATTGTTGGAGAAATTCGTGATGAATATGATGAAGATGAGCATCCTCCGATTCATCATGTTGATGAGCACCATAAAATTGTCGACGGAAAAGTGTTAATTAGTGAGATTCAAGATTTATTTGGATTACACATTGATGAGGTAGAAGTTGATACAATTGGCGGCTGGGTGATGACGCAAAATCATGAAATTCAAGAAGGACAATTTGTTAAAGCAGAAGGATATGAATTTAAAGTTCTAGAAAAAGACGCACATCAAATTAAGCGTATTGAAATTCGTAAAATTGATTTACAACAAGAAGAAGCAGCAACTGTATAGTTGTTGCTTTTTTATGTGTTTCAAAGTGTTAGAGATCAATTGATTTTCGCTTAAATAATTTAATATTCTTAATTATTTGGATATGTGATAGAATGAAAGTTACGTCTTTTGAAGTTAGAGGAGGGTGGATATGAATAAACAACAAATTATTGATGCGTACGACATACTTGCCGGGCATTATGAACATAGCGTCGATTATGACAGTCCGTATAATACGGATTACGAACGTCCAGCTATGATGAGTCAGTTGCCTGATTGTATGAGAGGAATAAAGGTACTTGACGCTGGCTGTGCAGCAGGGTGGTATACAAAACAGTTTCTTAATCGGGGGGCAGATGTGACCGCGATTGATGTAAGTTCGGAGATGGTTGCTGCTACGAAGCGAAGAGTAGGAGAAAAAGCTGAGGTTTATCAATTAGACTTTGAAAATACGTTACCTTTTGCAGATTGTACATATGATAGCGTTGTTAGTTCTTTAGCTCTTCACTATATTGAAGATTGGGAACGAGCATTCGCTGAGTTTGTAAGAATTTTAAAGCCAAATGGAACATTTTTATTTTCCGTTCATCATCCAGCGATGGATATTCATTTATCAGCGAAAAAAGAATATTTTAAGCGCGAATTGATTCATGATAGGTGGAAGAAAAGCGGTAAATATGTTGATATGTATTTTTATCGTCGGCCACTACAAGACATTATAAATGAAACGCTTCGTCATTTTGAAATTGAAAAAATTATAGAGCCTATTCCGACGGAAGAATTGAAAAGAAATTACCCATCATCTTATGAGAAGTTAATGAAACAGCCAAGTTTTTTAATTATAAAAGCGAAGAAAAAGGAATTCTAATAATGTAAGAATCTGAAAAAACTATTGTCTTGTAAGCTTTCTTTAAGTTAAATCTTAGGTCATATAGTCATAGAATAATAGTCTTACAACAAAGCAGGGTATAGCGGATGTTAATTGTTATATAAAGTCATAGTAATCTATTATTTGAATGTATTTTCAGGGGGGAATTATGTATACATATATTTACATGGTTAGACATGGTGAATCACCTAAAATAGAAGGGGACGAAAGAACGCGTGGATTAACTGAGAAGGGGAGGCTTGATACGTATAGAGTAACTGAATTATTGAAAGATGAAGGAGTAGACACGTTTATTTCAAGTCCATATAGCCGGGCAGTGTTGACGATAGAGAATTTAGCTCATTTTTATGGTAAAGATATATTAATATACGAAAACCTTAGAGAATGTATGTTTTCAAGTGAAGATAAGATAATATCAGATAAGGAATTGTATCCACTCGTAAAGAAGATGTTTTCCAATCCAGATTTTTCATTACTCGGAGGAGAATCAAATACAGATTGTCAGAGCCGATCTGTGGCAGTATTGAAAGATATATTAAAGAATTTTAAAGGTCATAAAATTGTAATTGGTACTCATGGACTTGTCATGACTTTAATGATGGGATATTTTGATAGTCAATATGGATTTGAATTTTTAATGCAGACATCAAAACCGGATGTATACAAGATGGAATTTAATGACGAACAATTAATTGATATAAAGAGACTGTGGATAGAATGATTTCGAATATTATTTGAGGAAGGCTGAAACTTTATATAACAGCAATATCATGTTGCCGGTCATTGTCAGGTGTGTTAGTTCAACACCCCAACACAATGTTTTTATGGTGAATGTCAGTGAGGTATGTCTTGTATCCATGCGATTTGACAGCACATCGAGTTGAGTACCAGTTTACGTACATACGCTCTCAACGCGGTGCTGCAGATTTGTTTGGTTCTACAAACTATAGATCCAAACAAATCTGCAGCAATCCTTGCAATACATGTGAATGGCAGGTGCACGCAAATACACCTGTACCAGGGAGGATGCGTGTTTTTTATGCATTTTGGGGTACTGACACATAGCCATCAAGCTAAAATTTTATAGTACCCCCAGAACGAAATTTTGTGCTAACTTGTAACCCAAAAGCTCATTTTATCGTATGGGGGTAGATTTGTTTACTTAAGTTGATGGATGTGGGGTGCGACTCCATGTAGTTCTACACCTGGTTGTTAGTTTTTGACGCTAACATTATGACCAAGTGTAACCTACGTTTAGCAAACTGGGGTCGTTTCGTTCATTATGACTAATGGGCGGGAAGAAAGTGATTCTTTTTAATCTGAGTAGAAATGATAATTACATGAGTAATATGTCCCCCGCTATTTCGATTTCGACTGAAAAAAGCGATTTGAAAAAATTCCAAATCGCCTTTTTTAATATTATTGCTTTTTAGGTTTCTTATCTAAAATAAAGCGTAGTTCATTGATTTCATCATCAGATAGGGTATCTTCCTGAATGAATTGGGCAAGCATGGATTTCAGGGTACCTCCATAGATACGCTTGATAAATGATTTGGTCTCGGCACGCTGGCACTCTTCCTGTGTATAGAGCGGGTAAAAGGTGTAAACTCTTAGATTTTTATTGACACCTACTACATCTTTTTGAACCAATCGATCGAGAAGAGTGCGTATGGTTTTCGGCTTCCAATCAGTACTCTCCTGTAAGGAAAGTGTGATGTCATTCGCTGTTTGAGGAGCTTTATCCCAAAGCACGTTCATGATTTCCCATTCTGATTCTGATATACTAGGAATGTTTTTCTCCATATTTATCCCCCTCCATT
The DNA here is from genome assembly GCF_042676365.1 of Bacillus sp. CGMCC 1.60114. Classification (NCBI taxonomy): domain Bacteria; kingdom Bacillati; phylum Bacillota; class Bacilli; order Caryophanales; family Bacillaceae; genus Bacillus; species Bacillus sp. CGMCC 1.60114. The sequence goes on along the minus strand of NZ_JBHTHG010000107.1, from coordinate 94,282 downwards.
TTCTTTAATAGATTCCTAAATCTTTTAAAATTGATAAAGTAATTTCTATAGCCTTGCTTCCAGATGCATCATCTTCATTTTGTATATTGGTAGCAAAGAAATAAGTATTGTTCTTCGTCTCTACATACCCGATAAACCAACCATTGATGTTTTTTCCATTCACTGTTCCTGTACCCGTTTTTCCTGATAGGCGAGCTTCTTCATTCTTTTCTAAGAATAGTGCTTCTTTCACAGCTTGGATATTCATTTCCTTATATCCCAATTGATTATAATAAAAGGCTTGCAGCAGTTGCACTTGCTCGACTGGAGAAATTTTTAATGAGGATTCTTGCCAGAATTCACCTAATCCCCCAGATACATTGGAGTTTCCATAGTTTATATCTTGTAGATTAGAGTGTATTGTTTCAAATCCTGTTCTACGATCTAGTTCTTGGAAATACCAGTTTACAGATTTGTGTAAAGCAGATGAGAGATCCTGATCCATATTCCAAGCGTTATAGGGTTGCTTCGTCCCGTCCCATGAAAGGGTGGATTCTTCGGGTGATATCACATTTGATTCTAGTGCAAATAAGGCACTATAGATTTTGTATGTGGAATCAGGTGATACCCGCAACGTACTTTTCTCTTCATTATAAATGCGATATTGTTTTGCACTCTGATCATATAAAACAAAGCTTCCTTTATACCCTTTAAAGAATTGATGTAAATCCTCATAAACTGTTCTGTCATTATTAAAATAGTATCGGTTGTTCTCCGTAGCAAATGCGGAAATGACAGGTAATTGGACTGTCAAAATTATACTGACCAACACATAAATAAAGACGCTTTTTCTTATTGACTTCTTTGCGCCAGGCTTATAGGCAGCAATTTGTTCAATTCGTTTTTTGATTTGACTTTTTGAACCGTTTATTTTTGTTACTAACTGTAGCTTACTTGACCGTTTAGAAAGATCCAAAAAATTAATGATTGTATTTCCATATTCACTAAATGAATTATCATCTAGTAAATGTAAAACAGATGTATCACATGCGATTTCCCGATCTAATCTCATTTCTCTAAAAGCAAGCCAGATAAGGGGATTAAACCAATAAATGATTTGATAGAACAATATCACGTAATTTGTTAGCAAATCCTTATTTTTATAGTGATTCAGTTCATGAAGAAAGATATACTCGTAATGTTTCAAGCTGAGCCAGTTTTCATGTTGAGAAGGTAAGACGATATATGTTTGAAAAAGTCCGAATATCATTGGAGATTGGACTCTTTTCGAAATAACAATCTTTATTGATTTTTTAATCTGTAGTCTTTTCTTGCATTCTTCGAAAAGTACGAGAACTTCTTGATTGGAAAACGTAGAAGAATAATTCTTTATCCTTCTAAGTGTAATCCATCCACGAACCATAGTAAAAGTATATAATAACACCCCTGACACCCATAATCCCATCACTCCCATATTAAGTAAGGACAGATCCGGCCGATTGACAGATACAGAAAAGTCTTTTATCAGGTGTAGGCCCTGCATCATATTAGTTCCAGTTATTTCTGTATTAGGGCTGAGCGCATTAGTCTGATATGTATCCCCACCGCTAAAGAGAGAACTAAAATTATATAAATGAGTAGGTATGAATGGAAGTGCTAAAGCGATAAAAAGAAACATCCACAAATGATAGTGCCATTTTGCTGTTAGTTGTCTTCCAAACCATTTTCGTATAAGTAGAATAACAGTAACGGAAAATGAAGACACCAATAGGCCAATTATAAAATGAGTTAAAAACATGTCCTTCAACACCAACTCTCTTGGATTTTTAAATTTTTAAAAACAAGTATATAGCATATTTATAGTAGCTTGATGGTGAAAAATAAAAAGTTGACTTCATTTGATTACATATGTAATACTATACTACAGATGTAATCAGACTACAAATGTAGTCTTATAAAGCTCCTTGAATAAGGTTGTTTTTCAATTCGTACATAAGAGTCTAATTAAATAATTAGGAGGTTTTACATGTAATAGTAAAAACTGGTTTTCAAATTGTATACATTGTATCTAATTTAACATTTGTTTTAAGTATTAAAAATCTGAAAGGAATGATTATTTTGAAAAGTGTAAGGATGCTAAAAATAGGGATGTGTGTTGGCATACTAAGTTTAAGTCTTGCAAGTGTAAGACTCTTTACAGGTGAACCATTGCAAGTGGAAGCAAAAGAAAAAACAAAGCAAACCAAGCATACAAATCATGCGACTCATCAAGAGTTCGCTCAACTTGAGAAAAAGTTCGACGCTCGACTAGGTGTCTATGCTATTGATACTGGTACAAATCAAACAGTTTCTTATAAACAAAATGAACGGTTTGCTTTCGCATCAACATTTAAGGCTTTAGCTGCAGGAGCAGTGCTAATGCAAAATCCAATTGACAAGTTAAACGAAGTTATCACTTATACAAAAGATGATCTAGTTGAATATTCACCTATTACAGAGAAATATGTAGATACCGGTATGACATTTGGAGAGATTGTAGAAGCTGCCGTTCGTTACAGTGATAATACCGCAGGGAACCTTTTATTTAAGGAACTAGGCGGGCCTGAAGGATTTGAAAAAGCGCTCAAACAGATTGGTGATGGAGTTACCCAGGCAGATCGCTTTGAGACAGATTTAAACGAAGCTATTCCTGGTGACATCCGTGATACAAGTACAGCTAAAGCACTTGCTACCGATCTTAAGGCTTTCACAGTTGGAAATGCACTCCCAGCTGACAAACGTAAAATTCTTACGGATTGGATGCGCGGAAACGCTACAGGAGACAAACTCATCCGCGCTGGCGTACCAAAAGACTGGGAAGTCGCTGATAAATCAGGAGCCGGAAGCTACGGAACACGAAATGATATTGCAATCGTTTGGCCACCGAATAGAGAACCCATTATCATTGCAATTCTGTCCAGTCGTGATACAAAGGATGCTACCTATGATAATGAACTCATTGCGCAGGCTGCCACGATTACAATTAATGCTCTCAAGTAATAATAATATCCCAGTTTCCTCATTCATTAACCCAATGTTATCTAGAGGATAAAACTAAAAACCGATTCTTTTTATTGTGAAGAGAATCGGTTTTTTTCATGATTATCATTTCCATTATAAGGGTACCATCACATCACCATCGAGCTAACAAAACAAAAAGCATCAAATCGCCATCAAGCTAAAATTTTATAGTACCCCCAAAACGAAATTTTGTGCTAACTAGTAACAAAAAAGCTCATTTTTTCGTTTTTGGGAATAGTTAATTTCTTAAGTTGATGGGTAAGTATGATTCCCCTATATAGCAAAATAGGAACCTATCATACTTCATAATAGGTTCCTTCTTGAAATGTATAAACTAAAGATGTATCTTATTATCTTTAGAATCGTTACCGTTTCCATAAAGCTCTTATAAAATTGAATTTCTTGTTATTTTTACCTGATGCTGATGAGATACCATCATCCAATTTTTTTATGATTCAATTTAGGATGAATATCTACTGTCGTTTGATAGGCAGTGCATAATAGTTAAAAGCTAAATCCAGCAAGGCACTTGCTTCTTGACGCAGTAACAAATCTTTCGGACGGAAGGTAAAGGATCCGTCAGCATTGATGGAAGTATCAGGGTCTAGAATTCCTTGGGAGGCAAGTACCTGAATCGATTGGACTGCCCAGTCATCTGCGGCATCAAGTAATTTAACTTTAATAGCTTTATCAGGTTGAATCGTTTTCCAGTCTTGAATTTGCTTTACGTTTTGAATCATGGTTGCTGCGACCTGTCTGGTAATCGGAGTTGCACGGTTATACTCTGGAATTCCATTCATAATTTTTTCCCTGGCCTCCTTGGAGTCGTCTGGAAAACCGTTCCATCCATGAGCAAGTAACAACGTATCTGCAAACTCTCCTTGTGTCATGATGTCCATCGGATTGAATAGATTACCTGTTTTAGCACCCATAATATTTAGGGCATGAAGATTATCAATGTGACTTCTATAGTTACTCTTTTGTGGAACGTCATCAAAAGGTGGTTTGTTGTTAATTCTCTGGGCATCTGCTACAAAATCTAGGGTTTTAGGAGAGTTGTAGTGAAAATAAGCGATTTCTCCAACTGAATTCTTTTTGAAAGCAACTTTGTTGCCTTCCGAATCTTCAAATAACAACGGATGAATCATTTTGAGAACTTGTTTTCCAGTTGTTCCACCCTCCATGACCAAATTCCCATTTTCATAAGTAAAATGAGTGCGAAGTGCAGCAAAACGCGTATTTTGGAATAAGCCCAAGTATTTATGAGCTTCTTTTTCCTCTAACGGGAGATAACTTGTTTTTACTTCATTCTTCTTAGCAGGGAAATAGTGATCCATAAGAGCTTCATACAAGTCTATACTCATCATTGAATCATTATTGTAAGACATGAAGAATGCTGTTTTTTGTTCAGGCACTAAAATCATCAGTGATTGATGTCCAGGCATACTTCCCCCTTTCATTACAACGTGTTGACCGTTAGCAAATTCATTAAAAGGTGTTTCAAATCCAATTGTCGCAATAGGAATCGTCTTATCATCAAAAACTTGATAGGCATGCATCATATCTATGCTTTTTTTACTTACAATTTCTTTGTCTTTAAACTTTCCTTTCTGTAGTTGCATAATCATGTATTTTGACATGTCTTCCGCAGTAGATAAAATGCCTCCTTGTGGTGTATCCCTTAAACCGCTCCCACTTGTTGGAATCGGATCGCCAGTGGGGCCATAATGTGTAGCCATTCTTTCGAGAAGATCAGGCGTAAAGCTCATACTTGTAGATTTCATATCTAATGGTTTGAAAATATTCTTTTCCATATATTTCGAGAAAGGGGTGTTAGTAACATTCTCTACTGCAAACCCTGCGAGCGCATATGAGACGTTGTCATACGTATAAACTTCACCCGGTGGCCGTACCACCGTTGGCATATGTTTAGAGAAAAATTCTTTCATCGATATACTATCATTAATATATTCAGGTCCGGTTATATTTGTGAGATCGGGAAAATCTACCCCGCTGGTATAAGTGAGCATATCAAACAAGGTAAGAGGTTTCTCTGTTTGATTAGGTATTTGTAATCCACCAAGATATTTTTGTACGTCTTGATCCAGTTTAAGCTTTCCTTTATCGACTTGCTGCATCACAGCCAAAGCAGTAAAAGTTTTCGAGACTGAAGCGATTTGAAAGACCGTGTCCTTAGTGACGGGGATTTTCTTTTCTTTATCGGCATATCCATACCCTTTATTGACAACGACCTTTCCATCATGAACGACGACAAAACTAGAACCATTCACATTGTACTTCTTCATTTTTTCTTCAAATAACGGATCAGCAAAAGATTCTATTTCTTTTTTATTATTAGGTCCTTTCGTCATTTGGATATTAGTCGTGGATGCCAATGGTTTTGATTTTCCTGCTTCTAACGATTGTTGGGAACACGCAGAAATCATGGTTGAAGAAGAAAGAAGAATTGCAACGATCCCCAATTTGTTAATTGCTTGTTTCATTTTTGTACGCTCCTTTATTTGATTGAAATTTTTTGTTAGCACAACGAGTTAGCGGCTCGTTAGCGTATGAACAGAGTGTAGCAAGCGGCGAGTCATAGTCGATAGTGAACTTTTGTCATATTTATAAAGAACAGCAAAAATTGAGTGGGATCCGGCTGTATTAATAGCTATGTCATAGAAACCATGACATTTTGACACTACCGTATGTGACAGAAAAATACTTAGAATCAAAAAATAGCTTTTAACGCATTAGCAATGAATGAGAAGGAGAGATTTTAATGACAAAAGCATCAGCTCAAAAAACTTTGCAAGACTTCTATTTCTTGTTATTTACCTTTGTATCCGGATTCTTTTACTTTTGTTTCTATCTGGTCAGCATTACATTTGCATTAGTAATGACGATTATCTTTTTGGGTATTCCTTTGTTGGCTTGGGTGCTACAAACAACTCACACGTTTGTTCAGTATGAACGCATTCAGACGAAGGTTTATACGGATATATCGATAGGGTTATTCGAACCAAGAAAAAAAGAGGGGGGAGATAAATGGATTAAAGCGAGAGATACAATCCTTAATAATAGCAACTGGAGGGCTATTTTTTGGCTCATGCAGAAATTTTTCATCGGAATAATGAGTCTTATATGTGCTATTTTACTGTATGTAACGCCGCTAGTATGTATCGTTACACCCTTACTTTTTCGATATTTTAATATATACTTATTGGGAATTACTATGAATTCATGGACGAAAGCTTTCTTTGTCATGATTATTGGATGCATTCTCATCTGGATACGTATATGTATTGGAAACTTTTTAGTTCGAATAATTGGAATGTATACACGTACTATGTTTAAAGCTATAAGGGAGTGATAATTTGTTTAAGACTTTGAAAATATGGTTCTGGTATGATTGGGCCTTACTTTGTATACGCTTTATTATTTGGCTATCATTGATATCAGTGACTATCCAACAACAAGATTATTTGACAGTACCACTTTGGATCATTATTCTTTGGGAAATCGTTTCATTTTCAGTACCTTGGATTTGTTTAATGTTTAGTTATCGCTATTATTTGTTTACTGAAATAATATTATTTGGCGGAGTGTGTTTCTATTTAACTTTATTATTTCCGTCAGCGTATCTTGCTTTTTTAATGCCAACTTTTATGATTGCGGCAAATAGTGCTCATAAATCTTACCGCTGGTCGGGTCCTATCACAATTATTTTGTTCCCGTTGCTCATTGCGATATTTTCCAAAGTAACAGATTTATGGGGAATCATCCTACAAATCAGTTTAGCTTTTGCTATGGGCTCTTTCTTTCGTTTACTGGCTACTAATTACCGTCAAAGTGAAACTATTCGGAACCAGAAATATGTATTGGAACAATACATATCTCAAGTTGAGCGGATTACTTTACTAGAGGAACGTGACAGGCTCTCAAAGGATTTACATGATACGATGGGGCATTCCTATACCTCAATTATTATGGGGATGGAAACATTACGTACGGAATTAAAAACTAAGGAAGGGGAGCAACAGCTCGATTCATTATTACAATTGGCCCGTAACAGTATGGAAGAAGTAAGACTGTATTTACATCAATTGGATTTATCACAAGAATCGCTTCCCTTAGCTGTCACATTACAACAATTGACAGAGGAATTTAAGAAACATGCAAAAGTAAATGTACGTACTCGAATAATAGGAGAAGAGTATATGGCCTCCAAACAATCAAAATTGACACTATATCGGAGCTTGCAGGAATCACTAACAAATGCTGTTCGCCATGGGCATTCTACAGAAATCATTGTGTCACTTCACTTTGAACCACAACAGATAAGATTGGATGTACAGGATAATGGCTGTGGGGTAGAAGAGTGGAAGGATGGCTTTGGATTAACTGCAATGAAAGAGCGTGTGAGTCAGTCACAAGGAAGAGTCATTGTTTATTCCAAAAAGGGGGAAGGGACGTTAATTTCATGTGTTTTACCGAAACAAGTACAACTGTCTAATGAACAAATCCGCCTGTGTATTGTCGATGATCATTCTTTCATCCGAGAAAGTCTTCATACAATTTTGGATGGACAGGAGGATTTACAAGTAGTGGGAATGGCTGAAGATGGAGAACGGGCTTTGGAATTGTGTGAGAGACTAAAGCCAGATGTAGTATTAATGGATTTAGAGATGCCAAATCTGGATGGGATTCATGCGACTAAAATGATTAAGGAAAAATGGCCGGGAATTTGTGTACTCATTTTGTCAACCTTTCAGAATACAGAAAGGGCAAAAGAAATCATACGAAATGGTGCGGATGGATATTTATTGAAATCCATAGATTCGCGTGAACTAGCTGAATCAATTCGTCTAGTCTATCGAGGAGGCATGATGATTAATCATGACTTGTTCCATAGAATATGGGAAGAAAATGAAGAAACAGGATCATTTGAATCAAAATCAGATGGAAAAGAGTATGGATTAACGAAACGAGAATTAGAGATTTTGGAACTCTTATCACAAGGAAGCCGTTATAAAACAATAGCTTCGAAACTTTACTTGTCAAACGGAACGGTAAGAAATTACGCCTCCAATCTCTATGAGAAGCTAGGAGTTAAAAATCGAGAAGAAGCCGTACAAAAGGCAAAAGATACAGGATTACTTTCTTGAAACTCTCACTTGAACTAGTTAGCTGAAGTCAATGGGGGACTTACAGATAATGCAGAGCATCACAACCCAATACTACATTTTAAACTACAATGAAAAATAAAGAGTTGGAAAACCCTGCTTTTTTGTGAATATAGTCTAATATAATTTAGTTGTTTAAAATGAGTATTCGGATTTTTATATCGAGAAAGTAAAACACTATAGACGATGACTATAAAAGTTGTAGACTATAACCGAAATTGCAATAAGATATAAGGGAGATGAATATTTTATTAAAACCTGTCTTCACAGAGGACTGGTAAATAGTTTTCACATTCGCTGGTACATCAGTCCTAAATCTGAAAGTAAAATAGATATTTTGATCAATAATATCTGTGATTTAGATGCTATTTCCCTCATTTCGAAAATATCTATTAGGTTACCATGAGTGGTTTTGGGATTAAAAGAGGTACTTCCGTAAAGTCGGGCATAATAGCACTCACTAAATTTAAGCCCTCTAAAAAGAGAAGAATTTAGAAACTAAAGAAATTAGTGTGATGATGCTTTATTGTAGTCAAATATAAAATATGTCGTTTTGAGTTGGAGTGAAATGTGGAACCTAATTCTAAAATTTAAAATATATTGGAATGATACAAAAGATAATCCAAAACTGAAGTATCCAAGTAGGTCTGCGCAACTAGCCTGAAGATGATCATCCAATTTTTGGATTTCATAATCCGATACGGACTCTAATTGGATTCAATATGAGAAAGATAACAGGTTAATATATTTCTAATCATTTAAAGGGAAGGGTATGTGATTGAGATGTATAATACATATAATGAAAAGACACATACATCGATCAAACAATTATTTAATAAGTTTTCACCAAAAGCTCCTGGCTTTGCATATATTGCTAGTTTCGATAGCGGAGTAACTTATAAAGGTGCAGTTGGCTTAGCTTCTATAGAGAAAAATCTACCCATAACTACCAAAAACATTTTTAATATTGCCTCAGTTTCTAAACAATTTACAGCGTTTTCTATATTACTCTTAGAACAAGAGGGGAAATTGAGTTTAGATGATTCAATTGTAAAGTTTGTCCCCTCTATAGGAGCATATGCTGAACCTGTAACATTGAGACACCTAATCCATCACACTGGTGGACTAGTTGATTATATGGAATTGGCTGAAGCAGCAAATATTAAATATACTGATACATTAACTGTGGAAGAATCGCTAGAACATCTTAAAAGTCATCAAATTGCAAGGTTTCCAGTTGGAACAAAATTTGAGTATAGCAATACAGGATATTTTTTATTATCACAAGTGATAGAGAAAGTAAGTGGCAAGTCTCTACGTCAGTTTAAAAAGGAGCGTATTTTTGACCCTTTAAATATGAGGGCCACAACAATTGTGGATTACTACCCAACTACTATATCAATTGCTAGCGGATATTCGAAGAATGAACAAGGAATATATAAAATCTATGAAAGCCCTTGGGAACATACAGGGGATGGGGCAGTTCATACAACAGTTGAAGACCTGGTAAAATGGGGAGAGAATTTAACTACAGGTACCGTTGGTGGAAAAGACCTTGTTAAAAGAATGAGCGAAATAGGCCCGAAAGTTTCTCCAACTGGAGAAACGATTATTGACAATGAAGATTATGCTTTTGGGCTGAGGGTTGCAGAAGGTTTTAACTGTCGATACCTGGAACATTCAGGAAGCTGGGCAGGTTATCGTTCACACTTTATGCGGTTTCCAAAAGAATATTTGTCTGTTGCGGTACTAAGTAACTATGATGAATTTGACTCTAAAAAATATGCTAATAAAATAGCAGGAATTGTTTTAGAAAAGTAAAAAATAGAGTGTAGAATACAGTATTTGGATTTGGTTTACCCCACGTTGTTTTATATTGTTTTAAATTTATCTTACACTTTCTCAAAATCCAATCAAACAAACGGAAATAACCTTAGAATCAGAATTGTATTTTAAATTTTCGGAATGATCATTGCGATTGTTGCGGTAATATGACAAATCGATTATCCCTGCATTCTCATTTTCGGGGTGACCTGTTTTTTTAGGTTGATAGCGATGGGGTAGCGTCACATCGCCATCAACCTAAAATTTTGATGGGCCCCAAAAGTGAAAATTTCATCTTTTCATAGGTGTCTACAAGAATTGAGCACATTTTTTCGTTTTGGAGTAATTCTGAATTCATAAGTTGAAGACGATGGGGTATCACCTTCATTTTGGAAAAAATGCTAAGGGCATGCAAAACTTTATACAGCTTTTTGACTAATCCAGTAACAAACGAGAAGCTAAAAACATCCCTATAATAGACATGTATAAAAAATGTATAGATCTATAGAACAAAAAAGAGGTTCCCTTGTGAGGGTAGGGTTCCTTCTTTTTCTTTGCTGCTGATAATAAGACGTTATGTCTACAAATCTTGTATAGAATATACATAGAAAAACTGTAAAACTACTACTAAATCAAGTCACGATCTTCATTGGCATATTTTTTGGTTTTGTTTCCGTATAACACCTCATTGGGATTTATAACTATAATTAAAACCGCAACTATTAAATAAAAAATTGCATTGTACATAATTAATTCAATTAATTGACCATTTATTATGCCTATAAAAAAATTTTAAAAAAAGTGGATGATAATTGGAATAATCAAATTGCGATTTAAATTATAAAATGTTGTCATGATTATTGTAGTAGATATAATTGCAATCATAAAAAACAAAATATATTTGATTAAATGAATGCCTGTAAAACCTGTAGTAAACCATATAGGCAAATGCCACATTCCCCACCAAAAACCGATAATTATTGAAGATTTTAATGGGGAATATTTTTTTGAAGCTCCATTAGTGCAAAACCTCTCCAACCTAATTCTTCTCCTAGAGGTCCGGACACAATAGTTTTAACAAAGTAATAAATTAACACACCCCATGAAGTTCTATTAAAAATTGAATCTGCTTCACTGTTAATTGACACGAGAAACAACATCATCAAAAATATAATTACTTGAATCGTACTTACTGTAAGAACTATAGATAACCTAATCTTATTTTTAAATCTATCTTTTACGAATTGTATGAAACTCTGACCAGGATAGAGTTTCATAAATAGCAAGACAAAAGCAAAGGTAGAAGACCAAGCTGATATACATAGCATTACATCAAAAATCCAAACTGGAAAATCTAATAACTTTATCACTCCTACAAGAAGAAACAGTGGCCAAAAAATAATGTTGGTTAATCAAATAAAACTTACCACTGTTTTATTTGATTTTTCATCTCCATTCACATACATTCCCACCTTAGGTTGAATTTTAGAAATAATATGTTTGTTCGGTCCAGCATTAAAATAACGCCGAATTTCCTTACTATTATAGCTGTATTTTTAAAAAATATTACATCAGGACCAATACTTGAAATAGGTGCATCTACATTAGCTACCGAAACTTCATTCACAAATAGATAGTGAAGATATACATTATATTCATGAAAAGTTAACATAGTACTCCTATACTTGAACTTCACCACTTTCACTTCGCTTAGAAGTGAGGAATTCCTAAGTAAAGAGTTCGATAGAAATCAAATTTATTAGGCTATCCCTGCAGTCCTTGCGGTTAGAGGCCTTATCGCATCATCATTTAGATTGCTACTTGTTAATATTCCTATCATGATGTGCACCACAAGAAGGGCAGTCCCATTTACGTAGATTCAGATTTTTAACGTCTTTGTTTTGATATCCACAAATAGAAGTGATTTGAACGTAAGGAAATTGTAAGAAATACATAAGAAAAAAGAAATTTTTATTGTGTAGGATACAAATATAGAGAAGCACAAAAGAGGGAGGATAAATAGGATTTATTTATACGAAAACCAAACTAGTAATAAGCGCATTCTAAATAAAAAAATCATTTATGGTACTAACATACATGTGAAAAAGAGAGGTTTTACCGTTTGTTACGACAGTATGGTGCTTGTAAAAATAAACAATATGAAGATGATTTCTGTGTAATTAGTAAGAAATAATATACAACCGCCGATACTATATGAATAGAGGGGAAGAGTGTCTTATGAAAATATATAATTAACTCCCATTTGCAGATTTAGCACTTTTTATTGCCGGAACTCTTTATTATACCTAACACCAACCGCAATGATAAAAACAGGCTCCACTCAAAATATACTTAGTTCATTACAAATAAGTACTCAACGAGATCGTACCTCTGTCGAACAGGCAATGCGAGATACATTGCAACTTGGATACCCAGGGATACTCGCTAAAACTTCCGAGGGTAGAAAAATGTGGGGTATGCAGCTGGTGTAGCGGATATAAGAACTAAGAAACAGATGAAAACAGATTTTTGCTTTCGCATTGGAAGTGGAACGACTTAAACAAATTTTTTTCTTATTTGCTTGGTGGCAATTACTGAAAGAACAGCAACTAAAACAAATACTCACTACAGTTCCTACAGGAAAGGGAGGAATCAATGGATATGGTCTAGGAATCTATGAAATTAAACTTCCTAATGTTGTCTCGATAGGGGGACATACAGGTGTTATTCCAGGATTTGATACTTTTGCTGGAGGTAGGCATATGTTGACCGTCAATTTGAACAGTATGGGTAGAGCCGAGAATACTGGTCTTTTTAAAAGTATTTTACTTGTTGAATTTAGACAGTAGGGATAAAGCCAAAATAGTAGTTTATGTGATGTTTGTAATTGAACAAATAAAAGATGAAATCGATCATTTATCTAAGGAGGAATTTTTCTTATGGAAAATAAATTATCTGGAGTGTTAGCCGCTACCTTAGCTCTAACGATGAGCATACCAACAGGAGCGCTAGCGTCTTCTAGCAGTAAGACTCCGGTTGTAGCTAGCCAAGAAGTTGCTAGCAAAGATTTGGAGAAGATTGCTGCAGAGAACGCTGCACTGCTCACGAAGTCCTATGAGACGACTAGCGTGCAGTATGCGCTGATTGATAATGGTAAACTTATTTTGTCGGGGCAGACAGGTAAGAACGACATAGAAGGGAAAGAACCACTAACCAAAGATACTCTATACGGAATTGGTTCAACCAGTAAAGTATATACGGCTGCGGCTGTTATGAAACTAGTAGACGAAGGAAAAGTTGATTTGGATGCTCCTGTTGCCCGCTATATTCCTGATTTCAAAATGAAAGATAAACGATATAAGCGTATTACACCGCGTATGCTGTTGAATCACTCCTCGGGTTTGCAAGGTTCGACGTTCAATAATGCATTTTTATTTAAAGATAATGATGCTTATGCCCATGATATCTTGTTGCAACAATTGTCCAACCAAAACTTGAAGGCAGACCCTGGCGCGTTCTCAGTATACTGTAATGACGGTTTTACACTGGCTGAGATCTTGGTAGAAAGAGTCAGTGGTATGAGTTTTACTGAATTTCTACATCAAAAGTTTACAGAGCCATTAAAACTGAATCATACGATAACATCGCAAGACAAATGGGAAGACGAAAAGCGGGCTGGACTGTATTCTCCGACATACCAGGGACAGCTTTCAAGTGAAATGGTGAATGTGATTGGTACGGGAGGAATCTCTTCTACTGCAGAAGATGTGGTGCGATTCTCACAAATATTTATGGGACAGGGAAAAGAAATTCTCTCTAATAAAGCAGTCAAGGCGATGGAACAAGAAGAATATAAAAAAGGAATGTGGCCGGGAGATAGCGGAAATGTGTTCAACTATGGTCTTGGCTGGGATAGTGTGAAACTATACCCATTCAGTGAATATGGGATAAAAGCGTTGACTAAGGGTGGGGATACGATACTGCAACATGCTACATTGGTCGTGCTTCCGGAACAGAAGATGGCAGCAGCTGTATTGTCCTCCGGCGGCTCCAGCATGACAAATCAACTGTTAGCAAACAAATTACTGCTAGCTAGGCTTAAAGAGAAAGGGACAATTAAGGATATAAAACCAGATAAATCCTTCGGCAAACCAGTCAAGGCTAAAGTACCTCAAGACGTGGTAAAAAAAGCGGGTTTTTATGGAAATAGCCGCAGCCATTTCAAAATAGAAATTACGAAGAAGGGAGAACTGTTTTTACCAACTAAACCGGAAGAAAAATATGTATATACGGCGGATGGAAGCTTTATAAATGAGAAGGGTACTTCCAAGCTTAACTTCGTCACAGAGAAGAATGGAAAAGTTTATTTGAGAGAGAGCACATATGAATTATCGCCGGGATTGGGGCAAAATGTGCTGACTCACTATTTAGCCCAGAAATTAGAAAACAATGTGTTACCGAAGAAAACAGCTGCTGCATGGGCGAAGCGTGAGGGTGGCAAGTTCTACCTCGTTAACGAAAAATTTAATTCTATGAACTATCTAGGACAACTAATGCCTCTTAACACACAAATTACCATCAAGGATGGGTATTGGGACGGCAAAAAAATTACAGGTCCAAATTCGGCGATGCATCAAATTCAGATTCCCGTGATGAATGGGCGGGATACAAAGGAAGCTCATTTCTATACAGAGGATGGTAATGAATATATGGAGATGGCCAGCTTTTTATACGTCAGTGAATCTAACGTAAAATCCCTTGATGCAGGTCAATTATCGAAAGTTACACTGCAAGAAAATGGGCATGCCAAATGGTTTACGATTCCGCAAACGGCAGCAGGGAAAACGATGACTGTGGAGTTGCCATCAGGAAGTTCATTCGCGGTGTATGATGAGAATGGAGTATGCGTCAATTTTACGGTTGTTAGTGACAACAACAAAGTAAAACTACCGGAGAACGGAACGGTTGTATTTGCTGGCGCACCGAACTCAGAATTTACAATTGCGTTGAACTAGCTACAATTTAAGATGACCTTTAACAAAACCAGTAAGGCACAGAAAAGATGTATTACTGGTTTTGTTTGTATTTATGCATTCTCAATGAAAAAACTTGAATAATACCACGCTCAAGCACTTTGAACTCCCCCCAATTCTGATATCCTTTGTCCTAAGCCAATTCATCCCCACCTACTCACTTCGCGTTCCTTGAGGAAGGGGTCTTCTTGGCTAAAATGATAAAATTATCGATAAGATTGGCACTTTTTCATGTAACCAATAATGTACCCCTATCATTTCTACTTAAGAAATTAATAATCTAAAAACGAAAGAGCTATCTTGTTACAAGTTAGCACAAAATTTTGTTCTGGGGACACTATAAAATGTTAGGTTGATGTGCATGTGGTGATACCTCATTTTGAGAAATTTTATGATTTCAAGAACTAATTATTAGATTGAATCCTAAATCTAGGATTCTTTTTCTTTGTTATTTTTGAAGTTTTTGAATTGCAATAGAAAGAAAATAAAGAAAATTCATCACTTTCTTACAACCTTGTGTGTTATTATGACAACAGACTTTTAGGAAGAGGTGGATACATATGTTACAAGCGTTACTTATTTTCTTACTGCAAATTATTTACGTGCCAATTTTAACAATCCGTACTATTCTGCTTGTAAAGAATCAAACGAAGTCCGCTGCTGGTGTTGGGTTGTTAGAAGGAGTCATTTATATTGTTAGTTTAGGAATTGTATTTCAAGACTTATCAAACATGATGAATATTGTAGCTTATGTCCTTGGGTTTAGTGCTGGGTTGTTACTTGGCGGTTATATTGAAAATAAATTAGCAATTGGATATATTACGTATAATGTTAGTTTACTAGAGCGTTGCGAAGAACTTGTGACTGCACTAAGACATGCAGGATTTGGTGTGACAGTCTTTATCGGAGAAGGAATTGATTCTGAGCGCTACCGTTTAGATATTGTAGCAAAACGTTCACGTGAAAAAGAGTTGTTAGAGATTATTAATGAAATCGCACCGAAGGCATTTATGGCTTCTTACGAAATTCGCTCTTTCAAGGGCGGATATTTAACAAAAGCGATGAAAAAACGTGCGTTAATGAAGAAGAAAGATGATCAGGCATCATAAGAGAAAAGGCGGAGCTGAGTGGCTTCGCCTTTTCTCTAATTAATTTCATGTTAGTTTGAACGGACTTTTATAACGTTTCACTGGGTGGATTTTAGGAGAAACTCAGAACAATAAAGGCAACACGTTAATTACAGGTTCTTCATAGGGATGGACGTTCTTAATCATGCTTAGTACTTCTTCAATGTTCTGATATAAACATCTAAACTCCATTTTATATTCAGTCCCAAAGCATATTTCTCCTATAGGACCACTAAAAGGTTTTGATTCTTCCAATGGCCTCCAAGATCCTTTAACAAGTGAGTAAGAAATAACATGATCATATTTACCTATTGTTAAAACACCAATATCGTTCAGTTTACTTCTTAATGTTTCTATGTATTCTTCTGGTAATAGTACCTCAACTTTTACAAATTTAACATCCATTTTCTAGCTCCTTAAAACAGATTTTATTTTAAAAAATTCATTAAATTAGATAAAACGTTTTTGGTGATTAAGCTTTGATGATGAACGAAAAGCTACAAAATACCACATAATATTAACAATTAATGCAGCTATGCAAAGTCCTAGTAAAGTAGGAAATTCACCCATTGTTAGAACGACTATAAGTATTGTAGAGTTTATAAGCAGTCCAAACCCGCAAAAGACTGCCATAACAAACTTCATTACATTCAGCCCTGCAATATATAAGATTAAAGGGAGTAGATATGTGGTAAGAGCCATGCCTATTGCTGTCCACATACCCATTGTGCCAAACTTATTGGCTTTAGGCCCAGAATCGGCAAGTGGAGAAAGTGAACCCGCAATCAACAAAGAGCAGAAGAGCAATGCAGAAACTAAAGTCATGAAAATAACACGGGATTTGTTTGTGTCTTTTGTCATAATATGTTTCATTCCTTTCATGATTGTTTGTGAAATTAAGAGTAATTATTTTCTTTTATATTATAACAAATATATGAAAATAAGGTTATTTTTGGGTTTGTTTTAAATTAATTTAAAACATGTGGAGATGAAAACAGAGTATGTAAGAACATTACATACTCTGTTTTATATTCGATAGATTTTCATGCATTTTAGCATTTCCTTTCAAAAAATGAAGGAGTGAAAATCCAACCATGCCTAAAAGACCAAAAATAATCCAAGGAAAACTCATATCTTGCCAATACTTCGTAAAGAAAGTACCTGTATAGTTTCCAATAGTAAATCCTAGGGCAAGTGATAATTGAAAGAAACCGAAATAGGTTGCTGTGTATTGTTCGTTACTAAAGTTTGCCACAGCAATATCCGCATTAGGTAGTACGAGTGTTTCTCCGATAGTAAATAAAATAACACACACTAATAGCCAATATGGATGAAAAGAGATTGGAATGAGAAGGAAAGAAAGTCCCATTAGTAATACACCATACTTTACAAGAGAAAGTGCATGATATTTTTTGAAGAGATATTTAAATGCAATCATAAATAAAAAACCTGTAATGGCGTTTATTGTAATGACGAGTCCTACTAAGTTTTGATCGTGACTTATATTGTTCATATGAAGTGGTAATGCAACCGTAAGTTGTGTGAACAGTGTATAAAAAAACACCATAATGAGTGAAAAAGATAAAAAGAGCTTGTTTTGTACAGCCACTTTTATTCCTGTTAATAGTTGTGTTTCATGTACAGTAACATGAAAGTGAGATCTAAGAAGAAAGAATAGGAATGCTAGAACGAACATGAGTGATCCGGTAAATAAAAATGGATACAACGGATTCCAATGAAGCAATACACTACCTGCAATCGGCCCAATGATTGCTCCGCCATTTAAAAAGAGATTTAAGTATGTAAAGGTATCCTTTCTTATATGAGCAGGTTGAGAACCAAAAACAGCACGTGCAGATGGTTCATAAAAAGCAGTTCCAAATCCGATGAATATTGTTGCAAGCATAATAGTATAAAATCCAGAAAATATCCCTAAGGAAAGAAAGCCAATACCCCGTAAAATGATTCCGGTTATCATCATAATGATATAACCAACTCGATCGGCAATCATTCCAGTAAATAACGGAAATATTCGAGAGGTAATTGTAAGTGCTGTCAAAATGGTGCCGACTTGCATAGCGGAAAAATGTAAAGAATTAGATAAATAGAGAGCTAGAAAAGCCATCACCGCAAAATGACCAAGCGTCATAAAAAAAGTAGAAAATAATACAAAACGAATAGGTAATGAAAAAGATTTCAAAATATCCACTCCTTTCACTGTTAACCTTTTATTATTTTTAATGGTTAACATTTTTATGTTATGATTATACTGAAAATAAGAAAAAAAGTAAACGATGGAAAGTTGGTGGTGATTTTGAGTAGCAGCCAAACTGCACCAGAGATGTTAGAAAGTATAAGAGCGTTTTTAAATACATGGAGAATCCCAAATGAAACGAGAAAACCGGTTGATTTTTTTGAAACAGAAGAAGATGTAGTTTTGTTTATGAATGAACAATGGAATGAAGAGTTACCTTTTGGTTCGGTCGAGGAAATAAAAAGTTTCCGCGCTATCATTCGAGAGGCGGTTGAACAGCAGAAATCGTTAAAGCCGTTGTTCGATAAGTATCCATTACAAGTAAGCCTTGAGGATGGAGAAAATGAGATTACATATCAAGCAATTGGTGAGGGAAATTTATATACATTTTTATTGCGAATTATTGTTTCTACGATTGTAAATAAACAGTGGGGAAGATTGAAAGCCTGCCCGGATTGTAAGTGGGTGTTTTATGATCAATCTCGTAATGGTAGTAAACGCTGGTGCGGTATGTATGCTGAAGGAGAAGGGGGAAGAGCTTGCGGAACAATTGCAAAAGTGAAGAGGCATCGTGCGAAGAGAAAAGCAAGTTCAAGTTATATCAAATAGTAAAATAGCCGAGGCTTGCAGGTCTGCAAAGTTTCGGCTATTCTCTTGCTTTCTAGCAATAAAATGTTTATTTAAAACAAATTATTTTATGATTTTTTTAATTGTACAAGAACGAGACCATCTGGTAATGTAATTTCTTTTGTTTCTATAAAATTATGTTTCTTATATAAAGCAATGGCAGGTGTATTTTTCTTACCAGTTTGTACAATATAAGGTGTTGTTTCTTCATGTAGTTGAAATAGATGTTGCAATAGTGCTGTTGCAATTCCTCTATGAAAATATGTAGGTGAAACAACGAGGCGATGAATATCAACAACATCATCCTCGTATAGAAATGAAATAAACCCAGCTAAAGTATCATCAATGAAGTATCCATAAAAGACTTCATTACAATTTTGGATATCAAAAATAGTGTCATACAATCTAGGGATTGAATTATTTTGAATATACTGTGCTTCAATTTTATATGCAGAAATTTGAACTTCTAAAATTTCTGCAGCTTCTTCAATAGAAGAAGGAGATAATTTTCGAATCAAGTGGAGGCCCCCTTTATGAAAAGAGTGAGAATATAGGATTCTCACTCTTTCGAATAACTAGTTCTAATTTTTTACAAGTAATTTATTGGCATATTGACGTGCCCAGTGATCAGCTGCTAATACCTCTTCTAATGAAGGATTAGCAATATTATGGTGAGCTTCTAATGTAGAATAGATTGTTTTTTCAATATCAAAAAATGAAATCTTGTCTTGTAAATATAAAGCATTTGCAATTTCATTCGCAGCATTTAGTACAGCTGGTTTTGTACCACCAACTTTCCCAGCCTCGTAAGCGTAGTGGAGACAAGGGAATTTCTCTAGATCAGGTCTTTCAAAATGCAAGCTGCCAACTTCTAATAAATTTAACTTTTTGAAGGAAGATGCTAAACGCGATGGATAGTGGAATGCATATTGAATAGGCATACGCATATCAGGTGCTCCAAGCTGAGCCATAATAGAACCATCCACAAATTCTACAAGAGAGTGAATAATGCTTTCTTTATGAATCATAACATCGATCTTTTCGTAAGGAACATCAAATAACCAACGTGCTTCCATTACTTCAAAGCCTTTATTTAGTAATGTTGCAGAGTCAATTGTTAATTTTGCTCCCATTAGCCAGTTTGGATGTTTTAGTGCATCTTTCGCTTTGAGCAGTGCCATTTTTTCGCGTGTTTTATCTCTAAATGCACCGCCAGAAGCTGTTACAATTAATTTTTCAATCTCTTTATTATTTTCGCCATTTAGGCATTGAAAAATAGCTGAATGTTCACTATCTACCGGGATAAGACGACAATGATTTTCTTTTGCTAATTCTGTAACAATGTGTCCAGCTGCAACTAACGTTTCTTTATTAGCGATTGCAATGTCTTTTTTTGCTTTTAGTGCTTCGATTGTTGGAAGTAGTCCTGCTACACCAACGACAGAAGTTAAGACAAGATTACTATCAGGATGCGCAGCAACCTCAATTAATCCTTCTTCTCCATATACAACTTTTGTTTGAACAGAAATTCGTGAACGCAGTGTATGTGCTAATTCTTTCGTACTCACACTTACAATACGCGGCTGAAATGTTTGTATTTGTTGTTCGAGCATATCAATATTTTTATTTGCAGTTAACCCAATAATTTGAAAGTGTTCTGGGTGAGCTGCGACTACATCTAGTGCTGATGTCCCAATAGAGCCAGTTGACCCCAAAATTGAAATATATTTTACCATAATAAATCCTCCATAGCTGTATGAAACTTTTTCGTAAACTTGTATTTAATTAGATAAAAAAAGGAAAATTCCTGCAAAATAAGACAGAAAATTCCCTTTTGTCTAAAAGTAGGTTGTGGTATAATAAGGAAAATTTAAAAGAAAAAGCGACGATAGAGAAGAGTACATATTTGGAGCTTTACAGAGAGCTGATGGTTGGTGGAAATCAGTAAGCGAAAATATGGAATGGGCTCTGGAGCTTCATGCTGAACTAAGTAGGCTATGACGGTTGTTTCGACGTTATTCGAATCGTAAAGAGAGCTATGTAATTGTAGCTAATAAAGGTGGTACCGCGGGAGTCCCTCGTCCTTTTTAGGATTGAGGGACTTTTTTGTGTAATAAAGGAGCGATAGTTATGGATAAAAATATTATGTTAACAGGGATTAAGCCAACTGGACATCCGCATCTTGGAAATTATATTGGAGCAATTAAACCAGCTTTACAGCTTTCTAAACAAAGAGAAGGAGAGGCATTATATTTTATTGCTGATTATCATGCATTAAATGCAGTGCAAGATCCAATGAAGTTTCGTGAGTATACGAAGGAAGTAGCAGCGACGTGGTTATCATTAGGCTTAGATGAACATGTAATTTTTTATCGTCAATCAGATGTACCGGAAATTCTAGAATTATACTGGATTTTGGCTTGTCTTACTCCAAAAGGTTTAATGAACCGAGCACATGCTTATAAAGCAAAGGTTGATCAAAATATAGAAGCAGGGGTAGATGTAGATACTGGTGTAAACATGGGGTTATATACGTATCCAATTTTAATGGCTGCCGATATTTTATTATTTCAATCAAACTATGTCCCAGTTGGAAAAGATCAAATTCAGCATGTAGAAATTGCAAGAGATATCGCCTCGTACTTTAATAACGCATTCTGTGAAATCTTTGTATTGCCAGAGTATATCATTCAAGAAGAAGGAGCAATTGTACCAGGCCTCGATGGCCGAAAAATGAGTAAGAGCTATGGAAATGTTATTCCATTATTTGAAGAACCAGAAAAGTTGAAAAAACTTATTTTCAAGATTAAAACGGATTCATCTTTACCGAGTGAACCGAAGGAACTTGAGACGTTATTTATGTTATATAAAGAGTTTGCCACAGTAGAGGAAGTTACATTAATGAAAGAACAATATGCAACTGGCATCGGCTGGGGGGATGTGAAAAAAGAGTTACTCCGAGTTATCAATCGCGAGTTAGAGGAGCCAAGAAAGAAATATGAAATGTATATGAATGAACCGCATTTGCTTCAAGAAGCAATGGAAAAAGGAGCGGAGCGTGCAAGAGAAATTGCTAAGAAGAATTTAGCGGAAATAAAAAAACGAATTGGGTGTTAATGTGAAAAGGAAAAGATGTAGTTCCTTTTGTTTTATTAAAAACTAGTTGTAGACTGAAAAGGTGTTTTCCATACATGAAAGCACCTTTTGTTAAAATGAAATCAATGTATCGTAAAACCTTTAAAAGTTCATTCAGAAGATCTGAAGAAACTTTTCATTCACATAATCAATGTTACCAGTAGTAGTCATGCTGGATTGAAAATTTTCTAAATGTACAAGGAATATGTCAGCTCGCCGTATGTAAGAATATGATCATCAGTAAATCCAAATGCTGTGTAGAATTTCTTACCTGCATCATTCTTAGGATGTACAGTTAAACGAATGAGATGGCAAGAAGGATGCGTATCTTTGATATGCTTAATCAACACTTCTAGCGCAGCAGACCCTAATCCCTTTCTTTGATATCTTTTATCGATGAAAAAATGAAATAGCCAAAAGTCTTCTTTACTATCAATTGTATAATGTAGATTAAAGAAACCTACCATTTTCTGCTGATTGTAGATCCCATAAGGTTCGATAATTCTATCGTCTGGTCTAATGTATGCTTTGGCAAGAGCTATAGCAACTGGAGGTGTAATTGAAGCAACAAATTCTTGTTGCTCAATATTTACAGAAAGTCCAAGAGCCTCTCGCCAATTTTCAGAAGTTATTTTTTTGAGACTTACTTGAGACATGAGTGATAACCTCCAGTTTTTACATTTGATTTTTGGGGATTCGGTATCATTTAAATCTCATGAAAATGATGTAGATTTACATAACGCATGATTATCGAAAATCAAAAATAACGAAATATCCCTTATTCACTGGTCTAAAACATTTTTTAAACGGAACATCTTTCATTTATATACTTAGTCAACTACCCACCACTTAAACGCTAACACGTTTTGAAGTGGGGGCTTGTAAAAAGCCCTGGTTGTCTAGCCTCGGTCTTTCGTGGACTCCGTTCGTAGGTTGCATACCCAAGAATGATTCCCTAGTTCTTGGCTCTATGGTGGCTCTGTAACAGTTCTGATTGGGAAGGAACGGTCAACCACAAGCCTTCTTGCACGAGAAGTTGCCAACACCTACAAACATTGGCGAAGGGAAACAAACTCTTAGGAGGGACAAAACATGCGTGTATTTGTCAAGAATTTAAGAGGAGAACCGCTCATGCCTTGCAGTCATCACAAGGCACGGCTTCTTCTCAAACAAGGAAAAGCGAAAATTGTGACGTACACACCCTTTACCATCCAACTCCTATATGCCACTGGTGAAACAGTACAACCCGTTACAATCGGTGTTGACAGCGGAGCAAAGCATATCGGCATTGCGATTACCACTGAAGACAAAGTGCTAGCAAAAGGAACCATTGAATTACGTCAGGACGTCAAAGAAAATCTTACACTAAGAGCTACATTACGCAGAGGTAGAAGACAACGAAAAACAAGATATCGAAAAGCACGTTTTCTCAATCGGAAAAAGAAAGAAGGATGGTTGCCACCATCGATTCAAAGTAGAGTGGATAACCAAATTCATTGGATTGAAACATTTTGCTCGTTATTGCCATCTCCAAAAGTGATTGTCGAAGTAGGAAAATTTGATGCACAAAAGCTAAAAAATCCCGATATACAAGGAACAGAATACCAACAAGGGGATACCTTTGGCTTTTGGAATACGAGATATTATGTATTTGCAAGAGACAATTACACCTGTCAAATTTGTAAGAAGCAAGGTGGTATTTTGCATACACATCATATTATTGAACGATGCAATGGCGGTTCAGATATGGCAGATAATCTAGTAACAGTGCACGATGAATGCCATCAAAAATTTCATCAAGGGAAAATCAAACACAGTTTCAAAAAATCAAAACAATATAAAGAGACCGCTTTTATGAATATATTGCGGTTACAAATCATGAATCGTTTAGATTGTGACATTACATACGGCAGTTACACCACACCGAAGCGCAAAGAATTAGGTTTATCAAAAACACATGTAAATGACGCGATTGCGATTACCCACCCAACACAAATACAAGAATATGATCAAAGCGGTGAGTTTCGGATTAAGCAATTTAGAAAGAAAAAACGCTCCTTGCATGAAGCAACTGCAAGAAAAGGAAGAAAAACAAAGAATACAAGTACAAAACGGAACAAGAAAAATACACCACATATAGATGGAATCTATTTAGGTGATAAAGTAAAGGTATTTGGACAAGTAGGATTTGTGACAGGATTTACAGGGGAAATGGTATACGTACAAGATATAAACGGACAATATATACAAAATCCTTCTAAATCCTATAAGCAAGTGAAGATGTCAGATATGGAATGTATACACCATACGAACAATTGGCAGTTCTTACAAATCAGTTAGGCTATGCCTAACCGAAATTCATCCCCACCTTACCGCTGGGCTCTTGCCCGTTACGCGCTTGAAGATGGGGACTTCTTTCGGAAATATGTTAAAAAAGTGTCTAAAATTAATTTATGTAATGATCCTAAATTTGTAGGAAGATTATGAATAGGGAAGAATCGCAAATCTTTTGATTCATCGTGATCGATACGTAATGTTCCTTCAAAATCACGACAAATATATGTAGCCAGAACTCCATATACTTGATCTCCATTTGGGTAAACATTGAAGAATTCTTTCCCGGAAAAATTTTGAAATAGTTCTAAATGCTTAACAAGTAAACCTGTTTCTTCATAAACTTCTCGTTTAGCGGCTTCTTCTAGCGTTTCACCGCATTCAAGTGCACCACCAATTATGCCCCAACAATCGAAATCACTGCGAAGCTGAAGGAGTACTTCATTGTTTTCGTTTAATATAATCACATGTGAACCGATTAAAATGAGTGGACGATTTCCAACTAAGCTGCGCATTTCTTCGACATATCCCATATATACACCTTTTCCTTTGTTTATATTACATACGCGCAAATTGTAAGTATGTTTCGTATGTAGTAAATCCTAACTTTTCTAAAATTGGAGCAGAATGACCTGATCTTGCCTGACATGTTGCTAAAATAATGCCTTTTTCCTTTGCATCTTGTAACCGTTTATAAACTAAATGCTTATAAATCCCTTTCTTGCGATAAGTAGGTAATACGCCGGAACCATTTAAATAAACTACAGATCCATCATGACTGTATCTATAGTTTGCATAGCCAACAGCAGTATTTCCGTCATAGCAAATGATATAACCACTAGTTTCATCGCTAGCTTCGATATATGATTTTCTCTGCTGAATAAGATTGACTCTTGCGGAGGGAGGATAGTCCCAAATCTTAATGCTTACATCAACAAGCTTTGCAATGTCTTCGTCTGTTTTCACATCGATGAAGTGGTACAATTGTGGTAAACCTAGAATATGAAAGTTTGATAATTGTAAAGCTACTCCAACATATTCATCGATACATACAAAATTTTGCTTTGTTAATGCCCTAATTAGTTCTTTTTGCTGCGCAGGTACCCACCAAGAGAATGGTATACTTTGAAATAAGTCCAATGCTGTTTCTAGTGGCTGCTGCGATGCAAAACGAACAACTTTATTAGCTTGAATACTAGGAATACTTTTATTTTTAATCATAATAAGATCCATTGTATGAATAAATTCAACTTCATTTGGAATTAATTTAGCAGGATAATCCCAATGGTGTGCTTCAATTGCATTTTGTATTGCTTGGATATCCATTGTTTTCCTCCGTATTTTAATAAAATGTTGGTAGTTCTTTTAACATCACCTCAGCTTGTGATGTTATATAAGTAAATTGAAGATTATTTACTGTTCTAAAATATAAACTACGCAAGAAAGTTTTTACATTTGAACATAAATTGCAATATTCATTGATTGGGAGTCTCGATTTAAATAGTGGCAGCAAGTTTAGTTTGACGCGAATTATATCGAATAGCTGCTTTTGCGAGAAACCGAGAGATATCATAGAAAGAAGAGGGGTAATAATACGCTCATCCT
The DNA here is from genome assembly GCF_042676365.1 of Bacillus sp. CGMCC 1.60114. Lineage (NCBI taxonomy): Bacteria > Bacillati > Bacillota > Bacilli > Caryophanales > Bacillaceae > Bacillus > Bacillus sp. CGMCC 1.60114. Next base: position 68,118 of record NZ_JBHTHG010000107.1, on the reverse strand, counting down.
CATCAAAATGATATACAATGGAATAAACGAATATTTTATTTAAAAGGCAGTGTGTTAGTTCGTCATAATATTGTGACGATAATTTTTGATTATGAATAAGGGCATCGAAAGCATCTGATGCATGAGCGATGCTATGTGCCCACCCGTAAGGTTGTACGTACCCTCGTAAATCAATTTCCTGGTTCATATAGTCTACTAATTTTTCTTTTACGGTAATAATAGTTTCTTGTGTTAAAAAGTTTGTTTTATTATCTGCGCATAATATTAATGCAATTAATAATGTTGTAAAAGAACGTGTAAACACACTATTTGTGTTATCAGAAGTGATGCCATAATATAAATATTTTTCTTCTAAAGTTAGCATCAGTAATTTTTCTAACTGAGCCTCATGAAAATAATCACGTGAAATGAGATGAGAAAATGTAGAGTAAATCAGTTGATCACGTAAGTTGCCGTCTAATGTTCCGATATGATCTAGCATATGTAAGCTTAATTGATTTAAATCTATATTTTGAGGTAGTAAATATCCGTTTTTCTGAATGGTTTCTAGTAATTGCTGCAGCATAATGGTATTCAATGGTGCTCCCCCTCGTTATAGCTTTACCGATAAGACACTCTAGTGTCTATCCCGCATTAACGGACAGTAAGCTCCCACCTCAAGATTAAAAAGAGACGAGGAAGATAGATGGAAGATAACTGCTGGTTTGTGCCCGACTGAGTGGGCTTTCCATTAGTCGGGGATGAAAAAACTACTGATAGAAGTTTCACTTTATAAAAGTCTAATTGTTAAGGTTAATCATTGATGAAGGGTGAAGAAACTTTTTATTAATGGAATTTTTATGTTATAAACATTAAATGTCTAATATTCTACATATTCATAAAAACTCCTGCTCATGCAATTGAAAATATGTTATTTTAAAAATTTTACAGAAAGAGGTTATAGAATGAATCAATTGGTTAATATGGAACGAGATTTTAAAGTATTAGTAGGAGAACCACACTATATTACAATTGAAGAAAATAATACAGTTTCCTATACAAAGGAACAAGTCACAGAGGTTGTACAATATTGGATTGAAAAAGCAATGGATAAAGGGGTTTTACATTTACATTTCGTTATTTCATCAAAAAGTCCAAATTATACACATTATGAAGAGGTGTTTCAGTGTTTACAATTTCAGCATCAAAAAAGTTGTGTTATGGTGCTGAAAGATTTATCTGATGTTACAGATATGGAAGTTCCGTTTACGCTGAAAACAATAGATGAAGTAGGAGAAGACATATTTAAAACAATTTGGCTGGAATGTATGCAGTATTCTTTAAATACGAAAGAAACGTTATCTATAGATCAATTATTATATGCTTTTCAAACAGAAATTGGCGGCAGATGGAACGAACATTGTTTAGTTGCCTTTCAAGAAGAAGATCCAGTAGGAGTTATTCTTCCACATATAGAGCCAGGTACGATAGAAGAAGGACGATTGTTTTACCTTGGTATTGTTCCGAATATGCGCGGTAAACGATATGGTACAATGCTGCATGAAAAAGCATTGTACATTTTAAAAGAAATAGGTGCTTCTTATTATATTGGTAGCACTGATGAGATGAACGATGCCATGAAACGGGTGTTTTCTAACAACAATTGTATACAGTTAGGAAACATTGAGAAATATACAAGAGTGATTAGAAAAGGATAAATAAAGATCCCCTTCGAAGTATTAAAGAAATAAAGTGAAACTTCCATGAGCGGAGAAGCTTCATCTCCCACTCATGGAAAACCCGCTCAATCGAATCGGGCTTTTATGGGATAAATCGAGGGGGAATTGTATGTTAAAACAAACATTTAAAAGAATAATTCCGTTATATCCTGAATTTTTACTTCCAGGTTGGCATGTGGAACACATATCACAACGCCAGGAGGGAAAAGGGTGGGAAACGCTTTGGTTTCAGGTGATAGCACCTACAGGAATGTTTCGTGTGAAACAGTTTTTTCTGGATATTATGGAACCGACTTTTCCTGATAGTTGTTTGTATCAGGGACAGGGCGAGTGTTTTCGATATAACACACTAACATATTGGCGTGGTATAAATTATAAAGGGAACGATAGTTACGTCACTTCTAAGTGGAAAATGCAAATTGAAATTTCTATTGATGATGGAGTTATAGAACAACATCAGATGGAGGAATTTTTATATGGATTACAACCATTTGAATTAGAGGCAGCAAAACAACAAATAAAATTACCCTTTCATCGTTTGAGCTTTCAAATTCATAAAGAAGATGGCATGGGAGAAATTAATCGTTGTTCTATATGGTCCTCTCCACAAGAAAAAGACTTTGTATCATTACCGCTTCTAGTATCACATTCATGGGAGCTAGAGTCTGTTGGTTTTGGTAATCATGAAACACAGTATATATACTGGGATACAAAAGAGCAGTTATATGCGCTATGGGCATGTAGACATGCGAATTATAGTTATCTTCCTGTATCCTCATGGATCAGAAACTATAGTTCCCCGAAAAAGATAGGGAACTGTGAATATTATGCGCATCCCCAAAGAGGTACAGTTGTATATCAAGATTTCGGGGATGAGCAAATTGCCTATGTCTTTCGAGGGGCGCCGTGCACGTCCTTTACAAATATACAAGAAATCTTTTCTTTTTAAGTGCGATGTTTGAGCTTAGAGTGGAATATTTACAAGCAGCAGTTGATGAAATTAACAATGTATATGGTTCTGTGGAGCAATATGCTGAAAAAAAAGATTGAATATACGGAAGAACAGTTAGACGCTTTACACGATTTATTGTTAAAAGAAAATAAAATAGAAGATAGAGATTTTAAAGAGTCATAAGATTGCTTTTTAGAATCTCTATTTTTTATTTTCTTCATTTTACGATTGGATTGAAAATTGTTGGAATAATTACAAATATATCCACATTGTTAATAGAATAAGTACCGTAAAATTTATAATGAAGGGAGGAAATGAAGAAATGCTAGGATGGATATTAGGAGTATTAATTATAGTGGCAGTGACAGTTACGGGGACGGTAATGGTTGGGAAAAGTGAGGACGAAAATTATGGAACTTCAACAAAAGGAAATATTACAAGACTTTCAATCATTTATCTTCTTTTAGGGATTGTTTTAGTAGTTGGGATAGCGTTGTATATATATTTTTATGGATAAGGAAACATAGGATAGTAGAAATAAAGTGAGACTTCCAGCAGTGGGGGTCTTACTGTTCATTAATGTGAGATAAAGAGGAAGAGATTTTTCTGTATTTGACAATTCTAAAAAGTTATAAAATACAAAAACGTATTATGATATAATTAGAATGAAATTATTGGAAAATAAGAGAAGGGCTGGATATTGATGATTGAAATTATTAATGTATCAAAGAGTTATAATGGTAGTAAATTTGCGGTAAAAGATTTGAATTTAACAGTGCCGAGTGGAAAGATATTTGGTTTTTTAGGCCCAAATGGTGCAGGGAAATCAACGACAATTAAGATGATAACAGGTATTCACTCTCTTGATAGAGGGACGATTTCTGTGAATGGAAAAGACATTACGAAAGAGCCGCTTGAAACGAAAAAGTTATTTGGATATGTTCCTGACAGTCCAGATATGTTTTTACGCTTAAAAGGGATTGAATATTTAAATTTTATGGCGGATATGTACGATGTTCCGAAAGAGGTGCGTCAGGAAAAGATTCGAACACTAGCGGAACGTTTTAGTTTGTACGAAGCATTGTCCGATCAAATTCAAAGTTATTCACACGGGATGCGCCAAAAAATTATTATTATCGGAGTTCTTTTGCATGATCCAGATGTATGGATATTAGATGAACCAATGACAGGTTTGGATCCAAAGTCGGCATTTATATTAAAGCAAATGATGCGTGAACATGCTGATAAAGGGAAAACGGTGTTCTTTTCAACGCATGTGTTAGAAGTTGCTGAAAAATTATGTGATCAAGTTGCGATTATTAATAAAGGAACACTTCAATTTCAAGGGAATTTAGCAGAAATACGAGAGCATTTTGAATCTAATGAATCTCTTGAAAAAATGTTCTTGGAGATGACGGAAAATGAATAAAATTTGGATGTTAACAAAAGTATTATTAAAAATGAACTATGCTGATATGTTAACTGATAAAAAGAAGCGTGTTGTATATTTGCTTTCATTCTTTGGTCTTTTGTGTGTTGGATTTTTATTCATAGGTCCACTTGCATATAGCGTGTATGGCGGATTAAAACAATTTGGTCAGGAAAACTTACTGATTGGCATGGGATTAGCGATTGGAAGTATATGGGTGTTTTTGTTCAGTATTACGACAATTTTAACGGTGTTTTATTATAGCGATGACGTTGAAATGTTGTTACCACTACCACTTCAGCCAGCCCACATTATTACTGCAAAGTTTATTACTGTTTTAATTACACAATATGTGATGGCTTCGTTTGTTTTATTTCCTATTTTCATTGTCTATGGATTACAAAGTGGTGCCTTTATTACATATTATATTTATGTTTTAATCGTTTATTTATTTTTCCCGATTATTCCGTTAGTTCTTGCTTCACTTCTTATGACAATTATTATGCGTTATACAAATATCGCAAAAAATAAAGATCGAAGTAATATGCTAATGGGTTTATTTACTTTATTGTTGGTTGTGGGCATTAATGTATTTATGCAATGGAAAAATAGAAGCGCTGTTTCTGGACAAACGGCAGCAGACTATTTCGCAAATAATCAATCTTCATTTCTAGTAGAAATGACAAACTATTTTCCGACAACATATTTTGGGGCAATAGCGTTAACAGAAAGTACTTCATGGAAAGGGATTTTATATTTACTTCTTTTCGCTGCGATTTCATTTGCGTTTTATGTATTGTTTTTCTATGTTGCAGAGCGTACATATTTAAAAGGAGTTATTGGACTTTCTAATAGTACTGCAAAAAAAGAAGTGATTTCTTCTGAGAATTTTAATAAAGCTACTGTACAAAATTCACATTGGAAAGCATATGTGAAAAAAGAGTTTCGTATTTTGATTCGCACACCACAGTTTTTCATTAATTGTATTGTGCAAACTTTCGTGATGCCAATTATGTTATTTTTTATTATTTTTGTGCAAGACGGTAATTTAGCTTGGTTAAATAAATTTATAAAAGATAGTGAAACAGTAGGTCTTGCGCTTGGTCTTGCTTTTTGTGCAGGTATGTTTTTAATGGGATCCAATGTGATTGCGACAACATCTTTTTCGAGAGAAGGTCGTACTTGGTTTATTAATCGTTATTTACCAGTTAAGGCAGAGGGCATTTTCTTTGCGAAAGTATTTACAGCTTGGCTCATTAATATCGCCATTTTAGCTATCTTTGGCCTTGTACTTTTCATTGTAGGTGGTGTTTCACCAGTATTTATCTTACTTTGGTTCTTGCTTTGCGCAAACGGGTTATGGTTGATTAATTTAATTGGTACACGCTGGGATGCGCAAACAGCAGATATTCATTGGGATACCGAACAAAAAATGTTTAAAGGTCGTTATACTACGCTTTGGAATTTTCTTGTTAATATATTATTAGTTGGTCTTACTGTAGGCGGAGTATGTGCGTTATTTTTCTTATTAGGAATTGGAATGTGGGGTATGTTTTTAAGTATCCTAGTTGTTTTTACTATTGTAAATGTTATTGTGTCTCGTAGTTTACAACTTGGTGCTGAACGCATTCTAGCAAATATTAAATAAATCGTAAATCCTCTGTTACTATACAGAGGATTTATTATATAAGGGAGAGAAATTGCTATGAGGAAAATTGCAATTGTCACAGGTGCAACGCGGTTAAATGGTATTGGGGCAGCTGTTTGCAAAGAATTAGCTCGGAAAGGAATAGATATCTTTTTTACTTATTGGCCTCGCTATGATAAGGCGATGCCTTGGGGAATGAAGAGAGATGAACCGTTTGTATTAAAAGAAGAAGTTGAAAACTTTGGGGTGCGTTGTGATATGGCGGAGATTAATTTGGCACAGTCTTATGCGCCAAATCGCCTATTATATATGGTATCAGACCGTCTCGGAGAACCAACAATTTTAGTGAATAATGCGGCATACTCTACAAATACAGACTATGAGACAATCGATGTAAAGGAGTTAGATTCTCATTATACAGTGAACATAAGAGCACCTCTTCTGTTAAGTACACTATTTATAAAGCATTTTACAAAAGAAAAAGGCGGGAGAATTATTAACCTTACGTCTGGACAATCATTGGGACCGATGCCAGATGAGCTTGCATATGCCGTAACAAAGGGGGCCATTGAAACATTTACGGCTTCAGTTGCACCTGCTGCTATGAAAAAGGGGATTACAGTAAATGCCGTTAATCCAGGACCAACGAATACAGGATGGATGAATGAAGAAATAAAACAACATCTTGGAACAAGATTTCCAACAGGAAGAGTTGGAGAGCCAATGGACGCAGCGCAGTTGATTGCTTTTTTAGCAAGTGAAGAAGCAGCGTGGGTGACGGGGCAGATTATACATTCAACAGGAGGATTTCATTGAGAAACTTCTATTTTTAATAAATAACAAAAAGGGATTTTTGGAAGTATATAGAAAACTATTGGGGAGGTGAAATTGTAATATTAGGAGGCTTATTATGAATTTGAAAAAAATATCGATTGCTTCACTGGCGATTGGAACGATGCTCTCTATTACAGCTTGCGGTACCTCAACAGAAAAAGACCAAGCAAATCAAAGTAAAAAAGAACAAACAAACGTCCAAGAAGAGGCGAAACCAACAAGCGCAGAACAAACAAATGCGAGTAAAAATGGAGAGAAAGAAGAGAAAACAACAAGTAAAGAACAATCTGCAAATGAGAAAACAGAAGCGAAATCAACGAATACAGAACAAGCGAAAAATGAGAAAAATGGAACAAAAGAAACAACATCAACAAATGCAAAGCAAAATGCTAGTATGAAAAGCGGAGTAAAAGAAGTTGTACAACTAATAGAAGAAGTGGACAAGCAATTGAAAGCAAATCCGAAACAAGAAACTGTAAATAAACTCGGAAAGCAGCTTACTGATAAATGGGATGTAGTTGAGAAAGAAGTTGAAGCAAAACATGCATCTGATTATAAAACAATCGAATTAAATTTATACCCACTAATTGTTGAAATGGGAAAACAAAAGCAAGATTTAAAAAAGCTAAAGACGTTAACGTCGAAAACAAAGCAGGATTTAAATCAATTTTTGAATAAGCTTTAATAAAAAATGAAGACAAAAATAAGTCTTCTCTTATATATAACCTATGTAATAAAAGGAGAAACGTAGCAGGTGTGTGCGTGTCTTCTTTTATTTTAAGGTAAGATTCGTTGAAATAAATATATAATACTATCTTTAATGGAGTATAAAGTTGAAGTAGATACGGGATTAGTTCTAGAGAACAGGCAGTGAGAGGAGCTTTTCACCTCACGCTTGTTCTCTAGAACTACCCGTTAACGGGATAAAAATTGTTTTAAAGTTCCAGTTTCAATACAAGTTAGCGGAATAGTTTGTTCAGTTCCTTTCTTCATATTTCGTAAAACAGCTACATTTCTATTTATTTCGTTTTCACCAATAATAAGTACATATGGAATATTTTCTTTGTTTGCATAGTTAAGAGCTCGTTTTAGTTTACGATCTGTGAGTTCAAGTTCTATCTTTAAATTCTCATTTGTTCGCAATGTGTGTGCAATTTTTAAACATTCTGCTTGTGTTCCAAGTGGAATGATAAAGACATCGACAGAAGGGGATGCAAGTTCTTTTTGTAAAAGAGCAGTATAAATGACGTCTAAACCAAATGAAATGCCAACTGTTGGATAAGATTTATTATCGCCTCGAAATGCACCGATAATATTATCATAGCGACCACCGCTTCCAATGCTAGAGGTAATACTACCATCTGTTAAAAAGATTTCATAAATCGTTCCTGTATACATTGTGAGACCTCTTGCGAGAAAAGGAGAAAATACTGTATTAGATTCAATTCCAAGTGCAATTAAGTATTGTTTAAGTTCTTGGAGTTCAGTAACTCCTTCCTTTACAAGTGGATTAGAGAATGCCTTATCAAACTCAGAGCGCTGCATAGACATACATGTTTCCAATGTTTCACATAATATATCAATAGTTTCGCTTTGTATCCCTCGATGTATTAAATCATTTTTTACACCTTCAATACCGATTTTCTCAAGTTTATCTACAGATAAAATAACATCTTGTATTTGTGATTCGGGTATCTGTATAGTTTGCAGTATTCCTGTTAATAGCTTGCGGTTGTTATATTGAATAGTTACGTCTAGGTTTAACTTGTTGAATATGTCGAGAGCCATTACCATTAATTCTGCTTCTGCTATAACGGATTCAACTCCAACAATATCTACATCGCACTGTACAAACTCTCGAAATCTTCCTTGTTTAATTGGGCCATTACGAAATACTTTTCCAATTTCATAACGTTTAAACGGAAGGCGAATTTCTGGATTCATCGCTACAACTTTTGCGAAAGGAATTGTTAAATCATAACGCAGTGCAAGTTCACGATTACCTTGATCACGAAGGGTATACATCTCTTTTAAAATTTCAGCACCTCCTCCATATTTATAAGCCATTAAATCGTACATATTCAAAATCGGAGTTTCTAATGGTTTACAGCCGTAAGCTTCAAATGTTTCTTCACAAGTTCGTTTAATTGTATTACGCAGTACTTGCTCTTCTGGTAAATAGTCTTTTGTTCCTTTTACATTTTGTAGATTCATGTTTATTCCTCCTTTTGAAATAAAAAAAGCTATGTAGGTATAAAAATACCCACATAGCTTTATAATCGCTTCGTGGGTAGAACAGGAATAGCCCTGTACCCACGAAGAAAAAATTCTTCGGATACAAGGCGTTATGTATGATGATGAAGTTGGAAAGAAGTATTACGTTTTAACATAAGCAATCTCTCCTTAAGTTTTTTTATATCATACCAAATTAAGTTTGAATTATCAAACAATTTTCATCTCGCTGTTTTGGCCGTTCAAGAGACAACTTTTTCAAGAAGTAATAGATGCAAGTGTACCATTGCTTATTTTAATAAAATCTGTACCGTCAATAAAGATTTGTAATCCTCTTTTCCCAGCGCTAATGCTTATTGGGCTTAAATTTGCAGCAGATTCGTCAATAAAGAGCGGGTAATTTTTTTTCACGCCAAGTGGTGAAACACCGCCACGTATGTATCCTGTTAATCCTAGTATTTCCTTCATTGGAACCATCTCTACTTTTTTATTTTTACTTGCAGACGCTAATGCCTTTAAATTGAGCTCTTTATGCGAAGGTATACAAGCCATAATTATTCCGGTTTTATCTCCGCGAAGGACGAGAGTTTTGAAGACTTGTTCTAATTGTAAATCAACTTGCTTAGCAACATGTTTTGCATCTAAGTTTTCCTCATCCCACTCATATTCATGTATTGTATATGAAGTTTTATGCTTATCTAATAAACGACAAGCGTTTGTTTTACTACTCATATTCCACACTTCCTTTTTCGTTTCTTATTTTTAGTATACAAAATTTTGCAAAATAAGACAGGGGAAATGAGAAAGGACAAGAATATGTAACATATATTTTGAAAAGAAATGAGGGAAAAAGATGTGGAGAACAACTGATCTTTATGATGCATATGAAACTGAAGTGCAAGTATGTAAGCCTCTGTTTCAATCATACGGAAAGAAAAAGCAGTTTCACGGAAAAATTGCAACAGTGAAAGTAAAAGATGATAATGTACTTGTAAAACAAGCGCTAGAAACGTTGCCTGAGGGTACAGTATTAGTTGTAGACGGAGAAGGCTCAACAAATTGTGCACTACTTGGTGATAATTTAGCTAATATTGCAAAGGAACGAAATTTAGCAGGGATTATTATATATGGCTGTGTTCGTGATTGTGTAGAACTTACTAAAACGGAACTTGGTATTTTAGCGATTGCAACGATGCCAAAGCGTAGTGTGAAAGAAGGGAAAGGAGAGACGAATATTCCTGTTTCCTTTGGGGGAGTTTCTTGGATTCCAGGAGATTATGTCTATGTTGATGAAGATGGTGTGATTGTATGTAAAAAAGCGATTCATCATGAGTCATGATGTGAAGAAAAGGAAATTTGAATGTAAATAATGATAGAAATATTTTCAGATACAAATGTACATCAATATAAGGCTTTAAAAAGAGAGTTACAAGAATATTAGTATTCTTAAAAAGCAAATATGAGAAATGATAGACAAAAAAATATAAAAATAGTAAAATAGTACAGAATTTTGTAATATTGTGAATTATATAGGGCCATAGTATTTCACTATGTAAAAAGAGGGATTTTGGCGGAATTTCTATGTTATTTCGCTACTGTAAATGAGAAGACTTTTTACATTTTTCATCGAAGGATGCAAAAAGTTATTGTTTCATAAGCTGGGTACCTAACCTATGCAAATGCAACAACCTACTGAAATAGAGGTGCTGTGCATCTAGTGAACCCTTGTTTGAAGAGAGTTTATGCGCGCCCTTTGTGGGTATTTTTTTATGAGATTTTTAGGAAAGGGGAGGAATAAATAGTATGGAAAACATGAAAAAATGGTTATTCATGTCATTCATGACGATTGCATTAGTTTTCTCGTCATTTGCAAATACCGTACATATTGTCTTTGCTGAAGGTAAAACAGTAACATTAGCAATTGTTGGGGATTCACAAAAAGGAATTATGCTATGTCCAAAAGAAGTTACAATTCAAGATGGGGACACGGCCTATAGTTTATTGCAAAAAGAAATGGGCAGTAAAATAACTGCAGAAAACACGAATTATGGTGTATACGTAAAAGGTATAGATGGATTAATGGCTGGTGAAAAGAGCGGTTGGTCTTATGAAGTGAATAACAAATCACCTATGGTTGGGGCAGATAGCTATAAGCTAGAAGCTGGAGATGTTGTGGCTTATCGTTTTGTTTCAGACTGGAACAATATGAGTCAACAAACTTTGCAGCAAGTGTTAGATGAACTTGGTACCTGTAAGAAACAACCTGATACAGAAAAACCAGGCACAGAAAAACCAGGCACAGAAAAACCAGGTACAGACAAACCTGATACAACAAAACCGCAAGAACCTACAAAGGGTGATCTAACAAAGCAAGTTGATGAAGCAATTGTAAAAACTGCACAAAAGATGATAAAAGATGGTGTAGATAGTGACTGGGTAGTGATTGGTTTAGCTCAATCAGGTCAAGAAGTTTCCAAAGAGATGAAATCAAACTATTTACAATCATTAGCAGATCGTATTAAAGAGAAGGAAAACAGCTTTTCTTCCACTGAGTTAGCACGTACAATTTTAGCAGTTTCAGCGGTAGAAGGCGACCCAACAAATATTGCTAGTCAAAACTTAATTTCAAAATTATATAACTCTGAGAAAATAGATTCTATTACAGGATATACTTTTAGTTTACTTGCATTAGATACAAAAAAATATGATGTGCCAGCTGACGCGAAATGGAACCGCGATACATTAGTAAGCGCAATTTTAAAATCACAGCATACAGATGGCGGCTGGGCGTATATGGGGAAATTAGAGGAACCAAGTGATGTGGATGTAACTGGCATGGTTTTCCCAGCGTTAGCACCATATCAAGATCAAGTGGAAGTAAAGCAAGCATTAGATAAAGCGAAGCAACATTTAGCGAGTACACAGACAGGTAAAGGTGGATTTACATCGGGTGGTGTAGAAAATGCCAACAGTGTAGCGGAAGTAGTTCTTGGATTTGCAGCAGCTGGCATAGATCCAACAAGTACTACATATACAAAAAATAATCATAATGCGGTTCAAAATTTACTATCTTATCAATTAGAGAATGGTGGATTTAAATGGTTACCAACTGATACTGAAGAAGATAGTATGGCAACTGAGCAAGCGATGTTAGCGCTTGTTCAGTATAAGAACTATTTAAATGGAAAAGGTTCTATTTTCGATTGGACAAAACCTTCAACACCAACCAATGAAGGGGATAACGCAACGGAAGAGCCGAAACAACCAACTGGTGATGAACAATCTGTAACAAAGGAACCTGAAAACCAAGTGGATAATCAGTCAATTGTAGCTGCAGAAGATCAAGGTGAAGAAAAGGAAGCGAAAGTAGAAAAACATAGTTTACCAGAAACAGGTATGTCTAGGGTAAATACTGCTATGCCAGCTGCATTTGGTGTACTGTGCATTGGCGCTGCATATGTATTATGGAGAAGAAAAGCAGCTTGACAAAATTAGGAGCAAATATTTGCTCCTAATTTTATTACGAAAGGTGTGAGAAATGATGAAAATGTTGAAATGGCTTGTGTTGTTTGTTTTCTCATTTAGTCTTATCGCTGGGTGTAGTCAAAATGAGGTAAAGACAGATAAAAAGACAGCCGCAAAACAAACAGAGCAAAAAGTTGAAAAGAAACAGGAACAGCAATCTTCAGAAGAACAGAAACAAGAACAGAAATCACAAGAAGAAAAAGCTGTAGATTCAAAATCTATCGAACAGAATCAAGAGCAAAAACAAAACGCAGAACAATCACAAAATCAAGAGCAAAAAGCACAATCCCAAGAAAAATCCAAAGTTGTAAATGAGCCGAAAGAAACAACGAAGCAGGAAAATGTACAACAACCAGCTGAAAACCAACAGTCTGCACAGGGCCGTTCTGAAGGTACACCTTCATCTGTACAACCTGCTCCAGAGCCAAAACCGGAACCAAAACCGGAACCAAAACCAAAACCAGAGGTAAAGACGGTTACGATATCCGTACGTGATGATCAAAGTACGATCTTAGGGGGAACGGAAGTAGAACTTCAAGAGGGAGATACTGTTTTTAAAGTATTAGCTCGTACAATGAAGCAAAAGGGAATTCAAATGGAATATACTGGTTCAGGGAATGGTGTATATGTTCAAGGGATTAATAATTTATATGAGAAAGATAAAGGTAGCGGAAGTGGTTGGAAATATAGTGTAAATGGTGTTGTTTCTAATATGGGTGCAGGTAGATATGAAGTGAAACAAGGGGACAAAATTGAATGGTTTTATACGTTAGATTATAGGAAAGAAAATCGGTAAAGATCAATGAAACTAGCGTTTTCTTCTATGCATCCACTTGTCAATTTTCTGTATTATGTAGGGGTGATTATACTATGTATGGTATGTCTTCACCCTGTTTTTTTAATTGGTGCAATTTGTATGATCCTTATATTAAATATTATGCAAGGTAATGGAGAAAAATTGAGAAAAATGTTGCCTAGTACACTTTTTTTCGCTTTTATTATTACGATAGCTAATCCGTTATTAACACATCGAGGCAGTACGATTTTATTTTATATTGGTTATAATCCAATTACATTAGAAGCTGTAACATATGGATGCACAATGGCCTTATCGTTGGTTGGTATTATGTTTGCGTTTACTTCTTATAATGGAATGATATCGAGTCATAAGTTTTTATATTTATTTTCCCGTATTTCTCCGAAAGTAGCATTGCTTACAATGATTACAGTTCGTTTCGTACCTTTATTTATGAGACGTCTCACTCATATTACACTTGTGCAAAAGACAAAAGGAGTTCAAGTGGATGCGGGTTCCCTGAAAGAAAGGGCACAGAACGGCATGAAGCTTTTGCAAGTGTTTTTAGTTTGTTCATTGGAAGAGGCCCTGCAAACTGCTGATTCTATGCAAGCACGCGGATTTGGAGTGACAAAACGAAGTACATATATTCGATACCGTATGGAACATAGAGATTGGTTTGTCCTTACTTTGTTAGTGATTTTATTTGTATGTTGCCTTTTCGGAATAAGTATGGGATATGGTGTTTTACTAATTTATCCAAAAGTAGACTCACTCCTTTTGCAACAAAATAATCTAATTTTCTTTATTCTATTTCTTATGTATATTAGTCTACCAATTGTAGTAGAAGGAAGGGAGTGGTTATGGTGGCGCATGCAGAAATAAAAGATTTGTCGTTTACATATATAGACGAGGAGTCTACAGCCCTATGTAATGTGTCTTTATCTGTTTCTCATGGAGAATTTGTCGTGTTAGCAGGACGTTCTGGTTGCGGTAAGACGACGTTATTAAAACACTTAAAAAAAGAACTTCTCCCGATTGGAATAAGGGAAGGCAGTATATATTATAATGGGGAATTTTTACATACTATACCAGATTTATTATCGGCTCAAGAAATCGGTATGGTATTTCAAAACCCAGAGAATCAGCTTGTGATGGATACAGTTATTCAAGAACTTGCATTTTCCCTTGAGAATGTCGGTTATGAAACAACTATCATTCAAAAAAGAATTGCTGAATTAATTAGTTTTTTAGGTTTTCAAGATATGTTGCATCAATCTGTACATACGTTATCTGGAGGGCAAAAGCAGCTTGTTAATTTAGCTGCGGTACTCGTTTTACAACCTAAATTGTTGCTATTAGATGAACCAACAGCACAGCTAGATCCAATTGCAGCAAAAGATTTTTTAGGACTATTGAAACGAATTCATGAAGAATTAGGAATTACAATTATTATGAGTGAACATCGTCTAGATGAAGTGGTTCCTCTGGCTGATCGTATAGTTTTTATGGATGAAGGTACAATTGTTTATGATGGAAATCCAAGTGAAGTAATTCTAGAAATGTGGAAAGTAGAAGAGTTTCGCCCATATATTCCGCAAATTCCACGTTTATTTTTAGAATGGAAGGCTGAACACATTCCATTTACAGTGCGTGATGCACAGAAACAACTACATCCTATTTTAAATGAGTTTTCGTATGACAGACCATCGCAGCATATAGAAAAAAGGGATGTACTACTACAGGCAAAACATGTTTCATTTCAATATGAAAAACATGGAGCGTTCATTTTGCGGGATTTGATGCTGACGGTTAAACAGGGACAATGGACAGCGCTTGTTGGGAAAAATGGTACTGGGAAATCAACGTTATTAACGCTTTTAGCAGGTCTGCAAAAATGTCGCAGAGGAAAAGTAATCTGGGAAGGTAAGTTGATCCATAAAACAGAAGTAAAAGAGCGCTTTAAAAAAATCGGTTATGTATCGCAGCACCCTTACTACCATTTTACACATGATACTGTTTGGGACGAGCTTTTTAGCCGTGCGCAAGAATTATATAAAAGAGAAGCGAATGAAAAAGTAGAAGAAATGCTTCGGAAGTTTTCAATCATGCATATTCGTAATCGCCATCCGCATGATTGTAGCGGCGGAGAACAGCAATTAATTGCTCTTTGTACAGTGCTATTATCAAAGCCGAATCTACTATTATTAGATGAACCGACAAAGGGACTAGATCCAGGAAAGAAAGAAGAGCTTGGAGAGTTGTTTCAGCAATTACAAAGAGAAGGAACAACGATTGTGATGGCAACGCATGATATTGAATTTGCAGCAAAATATGTGGATAACTGTATCATGTTATTTGATGGGAAAATTATTATGGAAGACACACCGGCACACTTTTTTAGTGAGAACTTTTTTTATACAACATCTGTTAATCGTTTTATTCGTAAACAACTGCCGTATGCTTTAACATGGGAGGATGTGTTTGAGGCGTGTCCAAAAGATATGCTGGTATAGTTGTAGTCGTTTTTTTAGTGTTGATTATTACACTTTTATTTACGTCTTTTGTGACGGATCAATATTATATATGGTGCGGTCTCTTCTTTTTAATTGTGATTATGCTGCCGTTTTATATGCGTTTTGAGAAAAAAGCTTTTGTTTCGCGTGAAATTGTACTTGTAGCTGTCCTAGCGGCAATCGCTGCGATTAGTCGCGTTCCATTTTCTATCATTCCAAGTGTACAACCAACTTCGTTTGTTATTATTGTATCAGCAATTGTATTTGGTAGTGAGACGGGTTTTCTTATCGGTGCAACAGCTGCATTAGTTTCCAATATATTCTTGGGACAAGGACCTTGGACCCCGTGGCAAATGTTTTGCTGGGGTATGATGGGTTTTTCAGCAGGACTACTGCGACATACGTGGATGATGAAAACATTATGGGGAAGAGCTCTCTTTGGATTTATAGCAGGATTTGCTTTTAATTGGACTATGAATTTATGGTTTCTTATTGGCTTTTTGAAAGAACTAACATGGGATACTTTTATAAAGGCATATATTACAAGTTTTTATTTTGATCTTGCACATGCACTTTCCAATGTATTTTTTCTTTGGGTGTTTAGCACATCTTGGATTAAAATATTGGCACGCTTTAAGAAGAAGTACGGTATATTGGAATGAGGAAATGTAACCTATTTTTTCTCAAGTAAGTAGGGAAT
The DNA here is from genome assembly GCF_042676365.1 of Bacillus sp. CGMCC 1.60114. Lineage (NCBI taxonomy): Bacteria > Bacillati > Bacillota > Bacilli > Caryophanales > Bacillaceae > Bacillus > Bacillus sp. CGMCC 1.60114. The sequence continues at coordinate 51,768 of NZ_JBHTHG010000107.1, read as the reverse complement.
AAGTTCTTCTTCTAAGACATAAATATATACAGTAGGATCGCGACTTACATATTCGTTTGCCTTTTGAGACACTTCTTACATGATGTACGAGGTGTCTTTTTTATTTATAGGCTCTGTTAAATTTTAATGCTGATAATTCAATAAAATTAAAGGAAACTCAATCCTTATGGGTTTCCTCTTCTTGTTAAACATATGTCCACATTTGTTTAACAAGAAAATTGTAAATTTTAAAAAAACAAATGATTATATTTTTAAAGCGTGATAGTATTCGAAATGTAATAAATATTAATAGAGAAAGGAAAAAGAGACTATGAATATTAAAGTCGAAACTCTTCCAAAATATCGCATTGCATATGTGCGACAAGTTGGTCCATATGGCTCTTCCAACATTCAAGCAATGGAAAAGTTAAAAAAATGGGCTAAGGAGAAAAATCTTATTAAATCGGCAATAATACTCGGAATCCCACAAGATAACCCTGAAACAACACTTCCAGAAAACTGTAGATATGATGCTTGTATTGTCATTTCAAAGGATTATCAAATAGATGATTCAATTTGCGAAAGTGAACTTACTGGTGGAAAATATGTTGTTTGTAAAATCAAACATACAGCGGAAGATATTCAAAAAGCATGGATTGAAATTTTTCCAGCTTTACAAAACAGTGGATATCAAATTGACAACAAACCGATTTTAGAAAGATATACTGTTGATATGATTAACAATGATAATTGCGAAATATGTGTACCTGTAAAACCATTATAATTTAATTAGTACATTTTTACTCGTTCGAGCTTATAATGGCTATACCAAGAATTTGGACAGGTATCATATATTAACAATATTCTTTAACAGACTTTATTTGTAAGCAAAATGCATTTCTAATTAACTATTTAGGCATTAGAATTTAATTCATACCATCAGTGGTAGAGGAAGAAAAATCACCACTGATGGAAGTTTTACTTTATGTCATTCCTGAGATAAAATTTCCGCTGTACTATCGCATTGTTGCAGCGCATGTTGAACAGCTTGTAAAGATTGTTCAACACGTTGACGATTATCTGATTTCTCTACTGTTTGCAAGGCGTTTTGTAAACAGTTTTTTGCTTCATGTAAAGCTTGGCAAGAATCTTGAACATGACCGCGTGCATTTTTTTTCATGATTGCACCTCCTTTGGTCTATACATTTGTAGTATGAGCAAGGAGAAGTAAAATATAATAGTTTTCTAAAAAAATAAATCCTTACAATTCTTATGAGAATTGACTTTTTTAGTTATATTGATTATAGTAAGAGATAAAGTGAATATTTTCTTATCCAGAGAGGTGGAGGGACTGGCCCGATGAAACCCAGCAACCGCAATGCAGGTGCTAATTCCAGCAGAACAGTTTTGTTCTGAAAGATAAGAAGGAAGAGATATGTTCCGCTTCTTCTTATCGAAGAGGTTTTTTTATTGCAAAAAAACCGATAATGAAAGATGGACAACGAGAAGAAAGGAGTGGACATAGCTGTGACAATCGAGAAATATATTACATTGCGAAGTGCAATTTACGAATATATGGAAGAACAAGAAGCGCCGATTACGTTATTGGATATTCAAGAGTATATTGCTTCTGAACATAAAGGGAAATTTGCGAAAAAGATGCTTCAGCAATTTTATTTATTACGGTTACTTGATGAGTTAAAACTGGATGGGAAAATTACTTTAGCAGAGCCGCATCAATATATAGATGATAAGGGGATTTACTACATAGTAAAAGAGAAAAGAGGGAGCTGATCTCTCTTTTTTTATGTTATAATTTATTTGAAAATTCTCTTATTTTTGAGGTATGTAGATAAAAAGACTGTACTATGCAGTCTTTTTACAAGGAAATGGTGCTGAGTGTGTAGTGTTCAAAAATTAAATGTGCCCCGAAAGATGGGCGTTCTCGGCTAACAAATAAAAAAGACACCATTGCCGAATAGGTGTCATTGTTTTTGTCAAAGGGGCTTGCCCTCTGACATGTATTAGAATAGCATGTGAATCCATTAAAAGTCAAAAGGAAATTAAAGGAAAGGTGTTGCTTACAATGAACATATTGATTGTATACGCGCATCCAAACCCGTCTAGTTTCAACGCTGCTATTTTGAAATATGTGGAACAAGAATTGCAAAAAACAAATCACTCTGTAACTGTTCTTGATTTGTATAAGGAACAATTTAATCCTGTTCTAACCTTTAATGAGACAAAAAAGAGAAGAGATTTAGTGCATGAGGAAGAAACGGAGAAATATAGGAAACTTGTAACAGAGGCAGATCACTTCATTCTTATTTATCCAGTTTGGTGGTGGAGTATGCCGGCGATATTAAAGGGATTTATTGACCGAGTATTTGTTTCAGGCTTTGCTTACAAATATGAAGGGATAATGCCTAAAGGATTACTTACAGGAAAACAAGCATGGGTAATTTATACGCTAGATTCTCCTTTATGGTACGCTGCTCTTTTATACCGATCAGCGGAATGGATTGTGATGAAGAAAGGAATATTGTACTTTTGTGGGATACGCAATATAAGGCGTTCTGTATTTCAATCTGTAAAAAACAGTAAACAAGAAAAAAGAGAGAAATGGCTGCAAAAGATATATGAGAAGGCAACAAGATTATGAAGAATAGGGAACGAATTTATAAAATTATGAGTATATGTAAAAGAGAAGATGATTTGTTTTATTCTTATCTTTCTTGTTTATTTAGGTTAAAGGAGTATAGCCAACAATTTTCTAAAGTCAAACAAGAAGTGCGGGTAGATTATCTTATAAGGGGCATTTGTGAGAGAGAAGTAGACATTTTAGTAGAACAAAATAAACAGGTTGCAGATTTGTATATACCTAAGATGCTCAGATGGGAATTTTTACGAATAAATGTCCGCTATATAGAAGATGTGTGTTCGATGGTATTTCAGTTAAAACCTTTATGTTTTTCAGAAGAACAATGGAAAAATGTAATTAAGATTATAGAGAAAGAACTGCCATAAGACAGTTCTTTTCGTAATAAAAATAAGCCTAATTCTAAAATTTTTTCTGTAAGTACTTCGCAATTTGTAAATACATATCTCCATATAGGGATTGTATCTCTCGATTATGATTAGCATTTGATGAAAAGTGAACGATAACCATATTTGTAGTTGGATCGATATATAAGCGTTGTCCATAACTGCCAAGTACTTCGAATGCACCATTTACGTTGTGTGGGATCCACCATTGATTATGGTAAGAATATTCTTCACCATCTCGAACTGGAAGTTCATATTTTTTTACATGCTTAATTTCTTCGATGATAGAAGAAGAAATAATTTGTTTTCCATCATATACTCCATTGTCCAAAATCATTTTTCCGAACCTTGCCATGTCTCGAGCGGTCGCATTTAATCCTGCACTGGCTTGTTCCACTTCTGTATCATCAACAACATAATAAGCATTCTCTTCTGCTCCAATTTGTGACCAAAAACGTTCACTTACAAGTTCTGCGAGGGATTTTCCTGTCACTGTACGGATCACCCATCCTAGCGTTTCGGCGGAACCGTTATCATATGAAAATTTCTCTCCCGGAGCAGCGGTTTCTTTTGCTTCTAGTAACATGTCATAAATTTTTAACGGGCCATCATAGTTTTTGCCGCGAGGAAGAAGATTACTCGCTAAATATAATTGTGCATCTTGATTGGCTAAGCCAGCTTGTTTAAAGCCATGAGTTGGGTATTCTACTGAAACTTGCATATCTAGTAGTTGTTGAATTGTTGCTTTTCCAAATGGTGTTCCTTGTAATTCCTTTACGTAAGTTTCTGCAGTTATATTGGGTTGTAGCTTTCCTTCTTCAATAAGTGTGCTAATGAGAAACCCTGTAAATACTTTTGCTAACGAAGCCATACCATGTGGTTCATTTGGTTTATATCCATGAAAATATCGTTCATATACAATTTTATCATCATGCAGGACAATGAAAGCATCTGTTTTGTATTTTTCTAATAATTGAAGAACGGTCGTATTATCATTATTTTCACCTGTGATATGTAAATTATCTAAATTTTCCAGGTTATACGGAAGGGAAGATACATAATTTGGATTTTTAGCGACAACTTTTGTTAAAGCAAATTCTCGCATATGTGAATAAGACCAACGAAGATATGGGTCTTGTAACCAGTTTTTTTTCGTTACGGTTTGTTTTGAGGAAACCCCTTTATTTTGTTTGAATAACGTATAACTCATACCAGTTAATATAAATAAAAATATAAAAACGATTAAAATAAGAGGGTATTTTTTAAATTTCATAACAAGCCTCCTTATGCTTTCATTATAATGTAAAAGTTTCTTGATGAGCAAAAAAAAGAGAGTAAACATAGAAGTTTACTCTCTCTTATATCATTAAGCAGATAATTTTGTTTGTGTTGTTTGCTTTTTGAACTTTTGTTTTCGTCCGTGAAGGAAATAATAAATAAGTAATGTAAATGCAACGATAATAGAAGAAATAAAATACATATTATGATAGCTTGAATGTGCTGCGATAATACCTAGTACGAAAGATCCAATACCTATACCTGTATCAAAAAATGAGAAATAAGTAGCTGTTGCAGATCCGCGTCGATGGTGCGGTGCGACACTAACCGCAATCGTTTGGAAGCTTGGAATCAAGGTTCCGTATCCAAATCCGATAAGTACACCAGCAGCAAGTAACCAAAATGGCGTTTGCGCCTGACTTAAAGTGAACATTCCAATCATGAATATCATAATAGAGGGATAAATGAGAACATTTTCTCCGAATCGATCAAATATTTTACCTGAAAATGGACGAGAAATAACGACTACAATTGCATATACGACAAAGAAATAACTTGCGATATCGGCCATGCCAAGTTCCTTTGCATAAATCGGAATAAATGAAAGGATACCGCTATAGGCAAAGGAAAGTACGCAGCCTGTGACAGCAATTGGAATTGTTGAAGGCTCGATTAAATCTTTCCACTGCATACGTTTCGTTTCTTTTTTCACAGTTGTTTTTTCTTCAGGAATGTTTACTAATAGTCCGCATAGAAAAGCAAGTATAGAAAATATAGAACAAACGATAAATAAAACTGTAAATGAGAATTTAGAAATGATAGTTAATCCTAAAAAAGGACCAATAACCATTGGTAAACTCATAAATACCCCATAATAGCCGAGCGCTTCACCGCGTCGATGGTCTGGTGCTACATCTGTTACAATTGTACCAGTAGTCGTCGTTGCCATTCCAAATCCGATGCCATGGAAGAAGCGAAGAGTAAGCAGTAAAAATAAGCTTTGCGCACCGAAATACATCACCGTTGCAGCTAAAAAGAGTGAGAGAGAGATAAATAAAATTTTCTTTCTTCCTAAATCATCAAGCCATTTACCTGTAAATGGTCGGCAGAGTACAGAAGAAATTAGAAACACTGTTGCAACTAGACCTATTTCTCCAGGTTTTCCTTTTAGTCCGTCGATGACATATATAGGTAAGGTTGTCATGAGCATATAAAATGTTAAAAAGAGAAATAGACTACTCAAACATGTTCCGATGAAGTCTTTCGTCCAAAGTCTTTGACTTTCCATAGTCATCCCTCCAATTTCTAATCAAGATTACGAATTACTTTTTGTAGTACGTCAAAAGCACGAAGAAGTTCTTCATCGTTAATATCTTGCAGTGCTTTTTCCTCAAATGAGTCTACCTCTTCTTGCCACGTTGGAATCATTGCTATTGCTGTTTCTGATAAAGAAATGAGTTTCTCACGTCGATCCGTACCTTCTTTTCTAAGAATCCAACCTATCGATTCCATACGTGTTAAAGTACGAGTCATTGTTGGAGATTCAACGTTTAAATAGTGACACAATTCCGTTTGTGTGCAAGATCCGGTTTGATGTAACTTGAAAATCACTGCCCACTGTGCACTGTATAAACCAGTTGGAGAAACACGTTCATTAAACTTTTTCGAAAATTTCCGAGAAGTTTGACTAACGACGTGAAAAAAATGTTGTTTTTCGTCCATATATTTCTTCCTTCCCAATTAGTTACCTGGCTAACTATATCTTTTTTTTTCTGAATTGTCTAGTAGTCTACGTGTCCTGCGTATATTAAAAGGAAGTTAATTTTAGGTTGAGAACATATATTCTGTATGGTATCATTTAGATAGAATTTTCAGTCTTTTTAAATTGTGTATTATTGACAATTTTGAGGGGGAAAGAGAATGATTAAACCTGCAATTATGAAGTCAGTAGTATTATCAAATGGAGAAACAATTGCCTATCAAGAAGCGGGAAGTGGAACAGAAATATTAGTGCTTATTCACGGGAATATGACGTCTTCGCAGCATTGGGATTTAGTTATAGAACAGTTACAAGATTCTTATCATATTTATGCCCTAGATTTACGTGGTTTTGGTTTCTCAACTTATCATCAGCCTGTAGACTCATTAAACGATTTTGCGCAAGATGTAAAGTTGTTCGTGAATGAATTACAATTGAAGAATTTTTCATTAGTAGGGTGGTCAATGGGTGGGGGAGTTGCTATGCAGTTTGCAGCTTCTTATCCAATGGATGTGAAAAAGCTCATACTAGTTGAATCTGTAGGGATGAAAGGATATCCGATTTTTAAGAAAGATATAAACGGACAGCCTATAGTTTCAAGTTTATTGAAAACAAAGGAGGAAATTTCTCAAGATCCTGTTCAAATTGCACCTGTTGTGGAAGCTTTAAAACAAATGAATAAGCAATATTATCGCACTATATGGAATTTGCTTATCTACACCAAGCATCAACCTGATCCAGAGCGGTATGAAAAATATCTTGATGATATGTTAACACAGCGTAATTTTGTTGATGTAAATTACGCGCTTGTAACATTCAATATATCAGATGAACATAACGGAGTTGTAGCTGGAAACGGGAATGTGAATCGTATTCAAACGCCAACATTAGTTCTCCAAGGTGATCGTGATTATGTTGTTCCCAAAGCAGTTGGTGAAGAGCTGGCAAAGCATCTGCCAAATGCAAAATTAGTCGTACTAGAGGATTGTGGACATTCTCCATTTATCGATTGTTTAGAAGTGTTTATAAATAAAACGATTGCATTTTTGAAAAAGTAGTAAATGATTCCCATCTACTTCCTTTTGTAAACAAATAACATATACTGTAGCGTTATTGTTTCTAAAAGGGGAAGAGTTATGGAGATGTGTGTACGTATCCTTTGTTAAACGGAACTGATACAGATATTCAGAAATTATATTTCCAAATATCTCCTCCAGTATATGGAACGAAATATTATGTGATTTATTCCTATTCACATCCAGTGCAAGGTGTAGTTGTGCAGCCATATGTAAAAGTTCAAATAGGGGAAGGATGAAAGCTAGAAGTTTAGACTTCTAGCTTTATTTTGTGAAAATTGAGAGTATACGATTTATGGATAAAACAGCTATAATAAAGGATGTGAGTTCAAAGAGGGAGCGTAATAAAATGGGAAGAAGGTATACATTTTGGGTTATGATTGGAATTGTTGCAATATCTGGACTTTCACAAGGGATGTTGTTGCCAGCAATTGCAATGATTTTTGAAAAGCAAGGGATTAGTTCAAGCTTTAATGGCATTCATGCTTCGGCATTATATATTGGTATTCTTGTTATTTCACCTTGGCTTGAGAAACCGATGCAAAAATTTGGGATGAAGCCTCTTATTGTCATTGGAGGCTTTCTTGTTGTTGGAGCACTATTTTTATTTACACAAACATTTTCTTTTTGGGTGTGGTTTGTTCTTCGTTTTTTAGTTGGAGTAGGAGATCACATGCTTCATGTTGGGACGCAAACATGGATTACAACGACTGCAAGCCCGCATAAAGTAGGAAAACAAGTTTCCATTTATGGAGCATTTTTCGGTATCGGTTTTGCAATCGGTCCGTATCTAGCAAGTACAGTACAATATGGTATTGCAACCCCATTTATTGTATCAACAGTTCTTTGTTTAATAGGCTGGTTATTACTGATTCCGACGCAAAATACATTTCCGGATCAAGGAGAAGTGAATCAAGAAAGTGAATCTTCTTTACAGCGCTATAAACAAGTGTTAATGATTGGCTGGATTGCACTGCTTGCACCATTAGCTTATGGAGCATTGGAAGCGATGCTTAATAGTAACTTGCCTGTATATGTAATGCGGAAAGGTTGGTCAGTTGAACAAATTTCACTTTTATTGCCAGCGTTTTCTATTGGTGGAATTATTACACAAATTCCACTTGGTATGCTTAGCGATCGGTATGGAAGGGAGCGTATTTTAACATGGTCGTTTAGCATTAGTACATTGATTTTTCTGTTAGCAGCCGTATTTGATGAATATTATGTATTTGTATTTGTGTTTATGTTAATTGGGGGTATGGTCATTGGATCATGCTTTTCACTTGGGCTCGGTTATATGACAGATTTATTACCAAAGCACTTACTGCCAGCAGGGAACATTTTGTGCGGAATTGCCTTTAGTATCGGAAGTATTTCGGGTCCTGTATTAGGTGGACTGTTTATAGAGAAAATACAGTATACAAGCTTCTTTCTTGCTGTTATGATCGTCATGGCAGTTATATCGATTATTTATATGACATATATGAGAATTCAATCAGTCGTGAGGAAAGTAGAAAGTAGGTAAAAGAATGACAAAACAATTAAAAAAGAAAAAATTTGAAGTATTACCAGATGAAACAATTGCGCAGTGTCTAGAAAGAATGGAAAAGGAAGGATATACACCTTCTCGTCGAATGGAAGAGCCTATTTTTCATGAGGTGAAAAGAGAGGGGGAAATTGTTGTAGAGCCGTGTGGACGAAAAATAATATTTGAAGGAAAGGTAAAATAAAGAGGTCTTGCGAAGGAGTTTCTATTTTTGTTTTAATGTTTAGAAATGTTTTTAGAAAAAATGTGCAAATTTAAGAATATACCACATATAATATAGCGAAAGGCCTTTCACCATTTTTCACCGAGGGGGCAATCATAATGAAATTTTTGTCTTACCTTACAGCAATTCTGGTGATTATTGGCGGTTTAAACTGGTTATTTGTGGCGTTAGATTTTAATCTAGTAGAAAAACTTTTTGGTTCTATGCCAGCACTTGTTGACACGATTTATTGGCTTATTGGTCTTTCTGCACTGTATCAAATCTACGACCGCTTTTTTGCAAGTAATTAGCAATTATACAATTATTATTTAAAGTGTTAAGCAGACGTGCTTAACACTTTTTGTATTTTGATTTACTTGCCTCAATATTTAGAAGATAGGGCTAGCACAGCAGTATGTCAAAGATTTAGAGATTCATTACAATTATCTTGAAATTTTTGTTCAAAAATGACTTTTCTGATATTTAAAAATCTTTTGTAAAACAGTGTACTTATTGGTAAGATTCTGTAGTGTTAATTATAAATTAATGAAGGTTCTAGTGCAAAAATTTGAAGATAAGTAAGGGAGAGTAGATCTAATAATTGAACGAGTTCCCTAACAATGAGGGATGAAGAAACAACCCCAAATGGAAGTTTCACTTTTTGACAAATTACTTGTGAGAACGGTTCCAATACGTCTTAGAATAAAATAAGAAAAACGGTTTGACCAAGTAATTTATATAAGTTATAATTCAGAAAGTTTAAAAACTTATAAAAATATAGGAAAGAGGAGAATGAGATGCATCGAGTATACAATTTTTCAGCTGGACCATCTATACTTCCAATACCCGTTTTAGAGCAAGTACAAAAAGAATTATTAAACTATCATGAAACAGGTATGTCTATAATGGAAATGAGTCATAGATCTACAGCATTTCAGGACGTTGTAGACGAAACGAAAGACTTACTTTGTGAATTAATGAATATCCCTGAAAATTATGAAGTGCTTTTTATACAAGGGGGCGCATCATTACAATTCTCCATGATTCCACTAAATTTAATGCACCGATATAAGCACGCAGCATATGTACATACAGGTTCTTGGTCAAAAAAGGCGATTCAAGAAGCAGAAAAAATTGGAACGGTTTCTGTTATTGCTTCTTCAGAAAATGATCGATTTACATCCATTCCAGAAATAGATAGCACACTTTTCTCTCGTGAAATAGATTATGTGCATATTACAACGAATAATACAATTGAGGGCACACGTTATGTCAACATTCCCGAAACAGGAGAAACTCCACTCGTTGCTGATATGTCTTCAAATATTTTATCTGAAGAGTATGATATAACAAAATTCGGCCTTATTTATGCCGGAGCACAGAAAAACTTAGGACCTGCAGGGTTAACGGTTGTTATCGTTCGCAAAGATTTAATTGGCTCTGCAAATTCTTCTTGTCCGACTATGTTAAACTATGAAACTTACAGTAAACATAATTCACTTTATAATACGCCACCATCCTTTAGCATTTATGTAACAAAGTTGGTTTTACAATGGCTGAAAGCGCAAGGCGGCGTTCAGGCAATAGAGAAAAGAAATCATGAAAAAGCAGCAATTTTATACAACTTTTTAGATGAATCCAGTTTATTCACTTCACCAGTAAATGCTACGTATCGATCTTTAATGAATATTCCATTTACAACATCTTCAAATGAATGGGATGCATTGTTTATACGAGAAGCAAAAAAGCTTGGTTTTGAAACATTAAAAGGGCATCGTTCTGTTGGCGGCATGCGTGCTAGTATTTATAACGCAATGCCAATAGAAGGCATACAAGCGCTTGTGGATTTTATGCATATATTTGAAAAGAAACACAAATAAGGGGATGAAGAAATGTTTCATATTAAAACGTTAAATCAAATTGCTGAAAGAGGAATTTCTACTTTTTCAACAGATACATATAGAGTAGGAGAAACAATTGAGCAGCCTGATGGTATTTTGCTGCGAAGCTATTCATTGCATCATGAAGAGTTTTCAGAGCAGTTAAAGGCCATTGCCAGAGCGGGAGCAGGTGTAAATAACATACCAGTTGAACGCTGTACAGAGAAAGGCATTGTTGTTTTTAATACACCAGGGGCTAACGCGAATGCGGTAAAAGAACTTGTACTTGCGAGTTTAATTATGTCATCTCGTAATATTGTAGATGGGGTTGTATGGACAAAAGACTTGCAAGGGGAAGAGGTACCGCAGCTTGTCGAGAAAGGAAAAAAACAATATGTTGGTTCAGAAATTGCAGGAAAGCGACTTGGCATTATTGGACTAGGAGCAATTGGAGCTCTTGTTGCAAATGATGCCCTTTCTTTAGGGATGGATGTTGTTGGTTATGATCCATATGTTTCTGTTGAAACGGCTTGGCGGTTATCCAGACAAGTGCAGCGAGCATTCAGTTTAGATGAAATTTTTGCAACATGCGACTATATTACTTTGCACGTTCCATTAGTCGAACAAACGCGAGGCATAATTAATGAATCTGCACTTCAAGTAATGAAAAAGGGAGTTCGTATTTTAAACTTTTCTCGTGGAGAGCTTGTTGATGAAACCGCGTTAGAGCAAGCACTTGAGGCGGGTATTGTGCAGCATTATATAACAGATTTTCCTAATGAACGTGTGCTACAAATGAAAAATGTTATTGCAACGCCGCATCTCGGAGCATCTACTTCTGAGTCAGAAGAAAATTGTGCGGTTATGGCATCTCGGCAGCTGCGAAACTTTTTAGAAACTGGAAATATTCGTAATTCGGTTAATTATCCCAATGTAGAACTGCCTTACATTGGAAAGAAACGGATTACAGTTGCGCATCAAAATATTCCGAACATGGTGGGTCAAATTACAGCATGTTTGGCAGATCATCATATTAATATTGCTGATATGATCAACCGTAGTAAAGGCTCTTTTGCATATACAATGATTGATATTGATAATGGTATAGATGAGTTTATTAAAGAAGATGTTGTGGCAACAATTAGAAACATTGCAGGTGTCGTAGCAGTTCGGATGATTGTATAAAGTGTAGCTTCTAGCAGTGGGGGGCTTCATCCCCCACTGCTAGAAAGCCCAACAAATCGGGCTTTTACGGGCAATTATCTTCCACCTATCTTCCTCGTTTCTCTTGAATTATGAGGTGGGGGTCTTACTGACCACGAATAGCGGGATAAAGGAGAGATTTCATTGGTAACAATTAAACCATTTCGGGCAATTCGTCCTGTACAAGAGCGCGTAAAAGAAGTGGCTGCTCTTCCATATGATGTACTCAATAGTAATGAAGCAAGAGAAATTGCAAAAGATAACCCTTATTCATTTTTGCATATTGATAAGGCTGAAATTGACTTAAATTCATCTATTTCACCTTATGATAACGCTGTGTATGAGAAAGCAAAAAGCAATTTACAACATATGGTCGAAACAGGTGTGCTTTTACAAGAAGAGAAATCATGTTTTTACATTTATGAGCTGACAATGAGTGGGCGTTCTCAAACTGGACTTGTTGTTTGTACATCAATTGATGAATATATAAACGACACCATTAAGAAACATGAGAAGACAAGACCTGAAAAAGAAAAAGATCGTATTCGTCATGTTGACGTATGTAATGCTCATACAGGCCCCATCTTTGTAACATATCGCGGGAAAAGTGAAATTGGGAATGTAATTGCGAATTGGAAAGCGACGCATAGCCCGGTTTATGAATTTACAGCGGATGATGCAATTAGACATAAAGCGTGGATTATTCATGAAGCAAGAGTCATTACTACATTAATAGAACAGTTTGAGGAAATACCTTCTTTATATATTGCTGATGGTCATCATCGTTCAGCATCTGCTGTAAAAGTTGGAATGATGCGCCGCGAGGCATGCTCTAATTATACAGGTAAAGAAGAATTTAATTACTTTTTATCTGTACTTTTCCCAAAAGATGAATTATCGATTTGGGATTATAATCGCATTGTAAAGGATTTAAATGGGCTATCAGAAGAACAATTTTTACAAGAAATATCTCAAGCTTTTTATGTAGAAAAAGCAAAAGTAGCACCATATAAACCAGAAGAGCGTCATACATTTGGGATGTATTTGGATAAGGTATGGTATAAGTTGACTGCAAAAGCAAATATGTTTGATGTATATGATGTTGTAAAAAGATTAGATGTATCCATTTTACAAGAACAGTTGTTACATGCGATTTTAAATATTGATGATCCTCGTACAAATGACAGAATTGATTTTGTAGGAGGAATACGCGGACTGAAAGAGCTAGAAAGAATGGTTGATGAGGAAGGGTGGACTGTTGCTTTTTCTATGTATCCAACAACAATGGAAGATTTACTGGATATTGCGGATGCGGGAGAAGTTATGCCGCCAAAATCAACGTGGTTTGAACCGAAGCTTCGCAGTGGTTTATTTATTCATTCGTTAGAATAGAAGAGGAGGCAGATTGCTTTCTCTTTTTTTCTTGCAAATTTTACACCTATCTTATAATGTATAGTCGTACTGAGCTGAAGGAAAGGGTTTGAGATATATGATACATATTTTGTTAGCTGATGATGATTTACATATAAGAGAACTTCTCCGTTATCACCTTCAAAAAGAAGGCTATACAGTGTGGGAGGCTGAAGATGGAAAAGTAGCACAGTCTATATTAGAGAAAGAAACAATTCATTTGGCGATTGTTGATATTATGATGCCGCATATGGATGGTTACACACTTTGTGAAGAAATTAGAAAATATTATGATATACCAGTTATTATGTTAACGGCAAAAGATCAGTTAATAGATAAGGAAAAGGGCTTTTCTGTTGGAACGGATGATTATATTGTCAAACCGTTTGAACCTGCGGAAGTATTATTTCGAATGAAAGCATTGTTACGGCGTTATCAAATGTTAAATGCAGATATTATTCAATTACATGGAACGACAATCGATCGGAAAAGCTATGAAGTACGTTGTCAAGAACAAACTATTTTATTACCACTAAAAGAATTTGAATTATTATCGCAGCTTGCCAGTTATCCAGGACGAATTTTTTCTCGAGAAGAATTGATTGAACTTGTATGGGGAGTTGATTTTGCGGGAGATGAACGCACAGTAGATGTACATATTAAGCGCTTGCGGGATCGCTTTTCTAAACGAACAGATGATTTTCAAATTAAGACGGTGCGTGGTCTTGGATATAAATTGGAGTTGAAATAAAATGCGATCATTATATTCACGATTTGTTATGATTTCTATCGTTATTATGTTAGCTAGTAGTATGATTGGTTTTTTATTATCGAATGTGTATTATCATATTTATTTGAAACCATATAACAGTGAAAAGATTTTAAAATATGCTCAAGAAGTTAAACATTTATATGAAAAGTCCGATGAAAAAAGTCGAGAGGAGTATTTACAATCTATTTCTAAGCTTGGTTTTGAAATTTATGTTGTAAATGATCAAAAACAAGGAAAGCGATATGGGAATGCATTTCGAAAAATTAATGTGAGTGAAGAAACAATAGATAATGTATTAAAAGGACACACATACAATGGTATTTCAACATACCCTGCACGGTTATTTATAACAGGTTTTTTTGATAATGAGCTTTTAAATAGTATTGGGATTCCGATTCAACATGATGGGAAAAATTATGCGCTTTTTATTCGTCCTGATATTCAACAGCAATTTGGAGAAATGCGCATTTTCTTTGCTGTATTAATATGCTTAACTGTTGGATTAAGTATTATTTGTATTGCAATTGCAGCTCGGTTTATTGTACGTCCTATTCAACTTTTTACGGGTGCAACGAAGAAAATTGCAAATGGAGAGTATGAAATAGCCCTGCCGGAATATCGAAAAGATGAAATTGGAACACTGGCTGTCAGCTTTCGTAAAATGGCAAAAAGTTTAAAGGATTTAGATCGAATGCGGCAAGAGTTTGTTTCAAACGTTTCGCATGAATTTCAATCACCTCTTGCGTCAATTCAAGGGTTTTCGAAGACGTTACAAACAAATGATATGAGTGAATTAGAACGTAAGCGTTATTTGAAAATTATTGAATCTGAAAGTAGACGTATGTCTAGTTTGTGTAAACAATTATTAACGCTTGCATCCCTAGATAAAGAAGAACAAGTTTTAGATAAGAAAATGTTTGATGCGGGAAAGCAAATAAGAGATGTTATTTTTATGTTAGAGTGGCAATGGCGTGAAAAAGATGTCGCGATTGAATTGGATGTTCCAAGTATACAAGTGTATGGAGATGAAAATTTGCTCCATCAAGTGTGGACAAATTTATTGACGAATAGCATTAAATTCACAGAAAGTGGCGGGACCATTTCGTTTTACGGGGAAGAGAAAGAAACGGAATTGCATTTTACTATCTCTGACACAGGGCTAGGTATGAGTGAAGAGGAGATAGAAAAGATTTTTGAGCGGTTCTACAAAGCTGATGAAGCGCGAAATAGAACAATTGAAGGAAGTGGGTTAGGCCTTTCGATTGTGAAAAAAATTGTTGATCTTCATGAAGGCACTATTACTGTGCATAGTATAAAAGGAGAAGGTACCACGTTTACAATTCAGCTTCCAAAAGCGTAAAAGATTCTGCAAGCTATGTAATGATTTCGATTTGAAGATATAAATAATAACTAGTGTACCAATTAGCATATACACTTAGTTAACAATAAAAAAAGGAGCAAATTGTGCTCCTTTTTTATTTTTGTATATATCCACGTGTAATGAAAATAATGAATTTTGATAAGGGTATTTGGATAAAAATATTATGTATTGTTAGTTCTAGATACAGAGGATATAAGAAATCCTAATATCATATTTTTTTATAAACGAATTCACGATATAATTCAAATCCATTTTTTGCGTAAAATTGTTTAGCAGTAGTATTAGCCAGCCAATAATCAAGTTCTATCATGTTTATGTTTTTGTTTTTTGCAATTTTGTAAATGTAATCTAGTAATTGTGTGCCATAGCCTTTATTTCTATAGGTTTCTAGGACACTAATTTGATGTATGTATATAGATGTATATGTTTTTTTGAAAGCATTGCCTGGATAACTCTTAAGCTCTAACCATGCATATCCAACAGATTGATTAGACTCTTCTAACAGTAAAAAAATAAAACTAGGACTATCAATCATATTTTGAAAAAAGTCTTTTACAGCATCGTAGCGATAAGGGTGAAAATGTTCAGGATATAATGATGCATGTAAGTTTTGTACAGGTTCATTTAGTTTTGCAATTATTTCATAATTATTTGTTTCACTAATTCTCATAATATCACCTTTTTTATTAAGATAGATTTTGAGGATTTCTAGTAGTTCTTTTTATTATATCTTATTTAAAGTTACGAGATAAAGCTGCTAATGAAACAGCAATAGGGATAAGCTATGATTTGTGGTATAGTGAGAAAGTATGTTTTTTAAGGTAGAGGAAGGAGACATAAACATGATTACGATTACATCTACGCAAACTCCTTCATTAACAGAGACGATGAAAGAGTGGCATCAAGCGTTAGCATATGAAATTAAACATTGGAAAACAATTGGTGGAAATAAACTATCAATTATAAATGGACGTTTTTTATATACAGACTATGAAAGTAGTGTATATGTATTCCAGCTTATTTCTGAAGTAAGTTTACCGGATGGAACTCCAATTCGAATTGAATTTGACGGTGAGGAAGCAACTGGAGAAGTATTATCTGTTCAAGGACTAGACATAGAAGTAAAACTCAATTGTTATATGCAGCAACATATACAAGAAGCGGCGTTATATAGTGAACCGTGGCAACTATTAGAACAGTTGCAAGAGCGTTTAAAAGAGGTAAGAAAAGATAAACAAAGACGTCAACGCGTAAAACGGTTACTACAGGGTGATAGTGAGCCAAAGCATATTGTAAAAATGAAAAAAGTGAAAAATGAACTTGCATATCGCGCTTTTTATAATGCAACAACGTACATTTGGGGACCGCCAGGAACAGGAAAATCATACAATTTATCACGAATTATTGCAGCTCATTATCAAAGTGGAAAATCTGTTCTTGTATTAGCTCATAGTAATGCAGCAGTTGATGTATTAATGAGCGAAGTAACAAAGCAAATTGAGAAAAAAGAAAAATGGGTACCAGGAGATGTTATTCGCTATGGTTTTAGTCAAAATGAACAAATTCGCGATCATGAAACGTTACTTACCACGCGATTAGTTGAATCAACAAATACAGAATGGGAAGAAGAACGGCTGTATCTAGAAGAATTAAGACAAGAATTAAGACAAAAAATCCTTTCTTACAAAGCAACTTCTTCTGAAAAGAAAAGAATGCAGGAAATAGAAGGGGAACTTCGAAAGCAAAAAGCAAAAGTGAAAGAAGTTGAAAAAGAGTATATTGAAAATGCAAAAGTCATTGGGGCGACATTATCGAAATGTGCAATCGATTCGCTTGTTTACGAAAGAACGTTTGACCTTGTAGTCGTGGATGAAGTAAGTATGGCGTATGTTCCGCAAATTGCATTAGCAGCTTCTTTAGGAAAACGGATTGTCGTTTGCGGAGACTTTCTACAATTGCCACCAATTGCTTTATCAAATCATGAACTTGTGAATAAATGGTTAAAAGAAGATATGTTTTATCATGCGGGTATAGTAGAAGCGGTAAATGAGCAAAAAAAGCACCCGAATTTATATATGCTACAAGAGCAGCGTCGTATGCATCCGCATATTTCAAGTTTTACAAATGAATTTATTTATAAAAATGAAGTGTTCGACCATTCATCAGTCACATCTCGTAACGATATTGCAAACTTACAGCCTTTCATGAGGGAGGCAGCAGTTTTACTAGATACAAGTAATATCGGAGCTTATTCATTAAAAGATGTTGCCTCTAGCTCACGTTATAATATTTTTTCAGGTCTATTAGCGATGCAACTTATGTTAATTGGTTTGATGGATGGGATACCGTCAATTGGTATCGTTACACCATATCGTGCTCAGGCCCGTTTTTTATCAACATGTATCCGGGAATTTCTTCAAAAAACAAAGTTCAAAAATACACCTGTGCTAGCAGCGACCGTTCATAAATTTCAAGGATCTGAACGTGATATGATTTTATTCGATACAGTTGATAGTTATCCGCAAGAACGCCCAGGTGTGCTGTTTTTTGATCAAAAAAACCATCGACTTGTTAATGTTGCAGTAACAAGAGCAAAAGGGAAGTTTATTCAGTTATCAGATTGTCAATATATGAAGCAAAACCTTTCGCGAAAACAAGCTTTATCTCATTTAACACAGCACATACAAAAGCAAGGAAATGTATATGATCGTACAACATCAAGAACGTTTCTAGAGCGGAAAATCACAAAGAGATTGCGCTGGTTTGTACAAACAAACGCTGAAGAAACGAAAATATTATTAAAAGATATTATTTCAGCAAAAAAGAAAATTATTGTATCAATACCGAATTCAAGCCGTATGGATAAGAGGATTTGGCAAGCGTTAGTACGTGCAGAAGCATCTGTTATCATATATACAGAAGGTGCAATTCCAATAAAAAACGTACAAGCACGTCACCAAAACAAAGTAATGCCATTTGTTATCATTGATGATGAAATAATGTGGGTAGGTGCCCCTTTAACGTCTCATATGATATTTGATGGTAGTCCGGAATTTCCATATATTACAGTGAGACTACAAGCTCCACAAACAATTGGAGTACTAAAAGGGTTTTTAGATATAAAAATATAGAATTTTCTTGACTTTTATATGTAATAAAACATAATGAAGGCTAAAAACTTTGTATTTATAAGGTTTTTTAGCCTTTTTATTTATATTTGCAAACATTTGGCAATCTTGCTTATCCAAATATGCTTTTTGCGAATGTTTTTACTGCATCTTCTTGCATACCAGGCATAACATGAGAATATCCCCTTAATGTCAAGGAAACCCCGCTTATCAACGGGGCTTCTAAAGGTATTTTGTCAAGTAACGATTTACTAGACTAAATTACCATAACATGAATTTTATAGAAATAATATTGGTAAATGCGTCCAATTGGGAAGGGGATGGCTAAATGCTGTGATAGATGCAAAGCACCTATTAATCCTAAAAAAATGTGTAAGGTCACATTTGAAATTAAGTTTAGAGAACGTGTGAAAAGCATCGTGGTAGCAATTCAACGCAGAATGAACGGTATGAATGATTATGATGGCATGATTGCAACTAGCAATGTTGAAATATGAGAAAGTTGTAGAGCATCATTAATAGAATTTTTAAATGGTACGGATGTGGTGAAAACAGAATAAGAGCAGCTAGCAAAAGCTAACTGCTCACCCTTGGAGAGGGAAAGTAGGCCTACAAGATGCAAGTACATAGGGTAGCCTGTTTGTAGTATGTGCAGATGGAGAAATGTTATACAGGAGGAGAAGCATATCGTATGGAACAAATGTCATTCTATCCTACTACTAATTTAAATGTCTGATACATACAAAACAACATAACAATTGCCGCTATTCTACCAGCAATTGCTTCATTTATCACTTTCATAAGGATGATTTTAACAAGTAATCTTATAAATAGTGGGACAAATAATATAATTGCAAGTTTCATAGCCATGTTGTTTATAATTGGATGAAACGGTTCGAAATTTAGTGACATGTTTTGTTACCCTTCTATTAATTATTTTTTTATCTTTATAATACAATGATAATTGGTTTATCTAAATACCTCCACAGAAACAGGGACAAAATGGGGGATATTTTTGGGGACATTTTCGGGGATTTTTCAAAACAGAATCGATATTAAGCTTTTCTTAGGGCAAGCAAGTCCTGGGAGAAGCATCTATCCCTTATCAATGATGTACCCGCGGTTTCCGTACAGAAATAGCTCATCATGCACTTGTTTACGCAGGATGCTGATGAGGGGGAAGGAGTTAAAAGCACTCCAAGCTTATGCTTCTTGTTGAGCTTATACGAGATGTGAGTTCATTGGTGGTGGAATAGGTAGATGCAGCTATCTTTCACATTTCGAAAAGGACAAGCATATACTGCTTGTACCTCTTAACTTTCGTTAAAAGGAATATCGTAATCCAAATCCCAAAGAAGAGTGCTTGCGGAAACTGGCGCTCTTCTTTTTTGTTTTGTAAAAATTATATAGTAAACGTGAATATAGCAAAATGGACATTTGGATATGATTGGGCATTACAACATTGTAAGGCATATGTAAGGAAAATGAATATCTTCATTTAAACATGATAGTTAAACTAATAGTACATATGAATTAACTGAAGAGATAGTAAATGATAAGGAGTGATCGTATGGCATGGCTAACATACTTCACCATATATGGATTGTTATTGCTATATTGTGTACATACAGCTGAGGAAGTTGACGAATCGATGGACTTGCGACTGTGAAACAAACGAAGATAAGAGGACAAAAGATGTGGTGTATCAAATGACAATCTTTAATTATGCTTCCCAGGAAGTGACGAAACTTTATATAGGAATCACACAAGATGAGATTGATGCATAGAGAAAAGGAACCCATAAGGATTCCTTTTGTCATTCTAAATGATGTAACTTAAACCCATATATTTAAGATAGCGTTTAAGTTATATTACTTCATTTAATCTAGTTTCATTTACAGATTCAGATGTATTAGAAGAGTTGATTGTAGCATTATTAGGTTCCTTGTCTTTTTCTAAATGGAATTTTTTTAGAATCTCTAAAATAATCCATGATGGCACACCTTTGTCTTTTAACATCTTCCATAAATCTACTTCAGTAAACTTATGGTTAGGTTTTTTTGTTTCTTTATCAGATAATCGAATATCAAATTTAATAAAATCATCTTGTTTGTTGTCTTTAACTTTATTAGTAGAGAGATTATTTTTATCATTTTCCACAACGGTTGAATGATTTGTTTTTTCAGGTTGATACATTGTATTTATAGTCAGTCCAATTCTCATTTTTACACCTTCCTTTAATAATTATATATAAAAATAAAATAATTTTAATTTTTTTGAATAAAATGTCGCTGATATATATCCTTGATTATTTATCGTATTTCAAAAAAATATCAAGTATTAAAAAATTTCTTGCATTAACTGTTTTATTTGTAATAAAATTAGAATTAAGAAAATTCAATATAATCCAATATGAATACTAATAATTTCTTATCATGAGAGGTGGAGGGACTGGCCCTTTGAAGCCTCGGCAGCGGATTCATTATGAATACTGTGCCAATTCCAGCAAGTGCAAGGCTTGAAAGATAAGAAAGATGGCATAGATTTATTGTGTATACTTTAAGGCCTCTTTCTATCTTTTAGAAAGAGGTTTTTTTATTTAACATATTGAAAGGGGAATGAAAAATGGGAGTTTTACAAATTACTACACATCGGAATAAAATTGTACAAAGTATTGAGGAGAAAAAAGAGATTTATGTGAAAACGAGTCATGCTATTCATGATAATCCAGAGATAGGGAATCAGGAGTTCTTTGCATCAAAAACGCTTAGTTTATTGCTAGGAAGTGCTGGTTTTCAGCTTCAGCATCATATCGCTGGACATGAAACTGGTTTTATTGCAAGAAAAAGTTCTGGAAAAAAAGGACCTTCAATCGCTTTTTTAGCAGAATATGATGCACTTCCAGGCCTAGGTCATGCTTGCGGACATAATTTAATTGGGGTAATTAGTACAGCAGCTGCAATTGCATTGTCAGAAGTTATTGAAGAGATTGGCGGAGAAGTTGTTGTGTTTGGTACACCAGCAGAAGAAGGAGGACCAAATGGAAGTGCAAAAGGAAGCTATGTAAAAGCAGGTTTATTTAAAGAAATTGATGCAGCTCTTATGATTCATCCAAGCGGTAAAACAGCAACAACTAGTCCATCCCTTGCATTGGATCCACTAGATTTTCATTTTTACGGCAAGCCAGCTCATGCTGCTGCATCTCCAGAAGCAGGAATTAATGCATTAGATGCTGTTATTCAATTGTTTAATAGTATTAATGCACTTCGTCAACAATTACCTACAGACGTGCGTATTCATGGGATTATTACAGATGGAGGAAAAGCGCCCAATATTATCCCGGATTATGCATCAGCTCGTTTCTTTATTCGAGCAAAAACGAGAAAACGCTGCACCGAAATTACAGAAAAGATACGTAATATTGCACAGGGGGCAGCTCTTGCCACTGGTACAACAGTAAAGATTGAACAATTTCAAAATGAGATTGATAATTTAGTAATTAATCAATCTTTTAATGCGATAGTTGCCGAAGAACTAGAAAGCTTAGGAGAAGGGGTTCATCGTGATGAACGGGTAGGCATTGGTTCTACCGATGCAGGAAATGTTAGCCAAGTCATTCCGACAATTCATCCTTACATTAAAATTGGACGTGACGATTTAGTTGCACATACAGATGCATTTCGAGAAGCAGCACGCTCTGCAAGAGGAGATGAAGCATTAATCATTGGAGCAAAGGCGTTAGCACTAACTGCTTATCATTTAATTACGGAGGAAACATTGTTAGAAAACATTAAACAAGAGTTTGAGAATGGGAAAAAGCAAGGAGAATAAAGAAAAGGTATCCTCAGACGAAAAATGTCTGAGGATTATTATTTTGAAAATTAACAAAATTAGTATTATTATATAGTTGAGACAGAAAGAAATGAGGAATGTCCTGTGGAGATTGTATATGATCAGGCAAGATTGCAATTATTATCTATAAATGATTCAAGTTCATTGTATTCTATTATTGAAAAACATCCAGACATTTGGACATATTTAATAACAAAAATGGATTGTTTGGAAGATATGGAAAGATTAGTTGAAGAGTCAGTAGAAAAGTATAAAAGGGGAGTTGACCTTCCGTTTATTGTGATTGATCAAACGACTAATGAGATTGTGGGAACGACACGGTTATACAACATATCAAAGAAACACAAAACAACAGAACTCGGACATACTTGGTATAGTCCAAGCGTGCAAAGAACAAGTGTAAACACAGAGTGTAAATATATGATGCTTCGATATGCATTTGAAGAGCTAGGCATGATACGTGTGCAAATTAAAACAGATGCTCGGAATGAAAAGGCACAGCGCGCTATTGAAAGATTAGGTGCAGTAAAAGAAGGGATACTTCGAAATGAACGACTACTTCCAAATGGATATGTGAGAGATGCTATTGTGTATAGTATTATTTCAGAAGATTGGCCAAGTGTAAAAGAACAATTAGAAAATAAATTAATGAGTGCAAAATGTAAGTAGGAGGAAAAAGATGCCGTACATAGAAACAGAACGTTTAAAAATGATTTCTTTCACACTAGAACTAGTAGAAGCTACAATAAAAGGAACTGAGGAACTTTCGAAAATAATACCTTACCAAGTTGCTAATCAATGGCCAATGCCTGATTATGCAGAAATCTTACCGTGGCAAGCAGAGCGATTACGTGAAAAACCAGATAATAGTCAATGGAGTGGTCTTATTATACATAAAGAAGATCAGACAATTATTGGTGATATGGGCTGTAAAGGTGGCCCAGATGTAAATGGGATCGTTGAAATTGGATATAGTATTGTCACAGATTACCAAGGAAAAGGCTATGCTACAGAAATGACAAAAGGCCTTGTACAATGGTTATTAAACCAGCAAAATGTAACGACGATTAAAGCGGAATGTTTAACAAGTAACATTGCCTCTGCAAGAGTGTTAGAGAAATCAGGTTTTTGTTGTGTATTACAGGAAGATCATATGAAATATTGGATTTTGAAATAATAGTTCAAGAGAAATGCCTTCTAACATATTTAACTGTACTATGATTATAAGAGGATAGTTAGTTCAATATAAGAGCTAATATCCTCTTTTTTTATACATATTAGAATATTAAACTATACTTATAATTTCTAGTTTAATATGTTTATTTTATGATCCTATTTTAAGGTGGCGGATATTGTGAAAGCACAGGAAGTATTACTTGATGGTAGTAAGAAAAGGTACATGCTTCAAAATGAAAGAGGAATACCTGTAATTCCTGTGATGAAGTATTTGAAATATTTAGATGTAACAGGAAAGAGTAGCAATACGCAGAGGTTTATAAAAAAATCTAATGGCATTCTGTTTCCTGCATGTTCAACAATCAAGCCATATTATAGAACAACACCTTAAAAGAAAATTGGATAAATTCCTTTCTTTATCAATTTTTAAAAATTCATATATGACTAAAAGGGTACATAAACTCAAGAAAGAGTTATGCCTTTTTTGTTGAAGTAAAGAAGCAATATATTACAAGGAAAAAAAGTAACGATTATTTAAGGTCTCCGAACAATTTATATAAAACTTTATGTAGATGAGTGAAAAAATTTAGATAAGTCAATAATCCCCCAGATTTATCTGTTAAAAGGAAGGAGTAAATAATGATGAACAGTCCAATTTAAAATTACCCCATTTTGACCAAAAAAGATATTGAACTAAATGGGGGATGTAATATGAAGTTCAATAGAAATTTTTCTTTATTATTGTTAGGGCAGTCGCTTGCAAATATAGGCGACGTTTTATATATAGTAAGTGTTATTAGTACGATTTTTGTTTTAACAGGTTCTGCAACCGCATCATCCTTTGTTCCATTTACGATTACTTCATCTATGTTTGTTTCCAGTCTGTTGACACCTCTTTTGATCGGAAAAGTTAATTTAAAATGGTTAATGACTGGTACGCAAATAGGAAAAACAATTTTGCTTGTTATTTTAGGGGTTCTGATGATTGAAATAACAACATCTAATTATTATTTGTTGTTTTTGATGATAGGATTGATTGCTTTTCTTGACGGCTGTGCAAACCCAATAAGACAGACATTGATTCCATATTATGTGCAACCAAAAAAATTAATGAAAGCTAATGGGATTGCTGAAACAGTTACTCAAATTATTCAAGCCGTTATATGGTTTGTTGGTAGCTTACTTTTATTAATTTTAAGTTCACAACAACTTATCTGGTTAGTTGGATGTTTATTTGTAATAGCAAGTATTTTGTTATGTTTTATAGAAAGTGTAAGTCATAAACCAATTGAGTCCAAAGGGAAATTAGAGCAGATTAAAGAGGGGTGGATAACTTTATCCAATACTCCAGTTTTAAGAAGGATTGCATGGATAGAATTAATCGAAACATTTGCAGGAACGGTATGGATTGCAGCTATTTTATATGTATTTGTCAGCAATGCTTTACATGTTGACGAAAAATGGTGGGGCTTTATCAATGGTGCTTTCTTTTTAGGGTTAATTTTAGGAAGTATTTATTGTATTAAATATTCTTCGTTTATTGAGAAGAAATTAGGAACTTTTATTTTTGTAGGTTCATTTGCAGGGTTCTTAGTTACAATATTGTTCAGTATAAATGGTATTCCAATTATCGCATTATTTTTTTCCCTCTGCGTGGGGCTCTTTGGGCAAATAAAAAACATTCCTCAGCAAACTGTTATACAAACCAGTGTTTCAAAAGACCAGTTGTCAACCGTATACACATCATTAGGTGCGATTGGAACAGGAATTTTTGGTGTGGGTTCTTTAATTATGGGGTTATTAGCTGATTTTTGGGGCATTAGAATTGTTTTCATTATCTCAGGTCTATTACTGTCATTGGCTAGTGTAATCGTATTTAAAAGCAAGCATTTGTTCGTTAAAAATATTATTGAAAAAAATTGTGATGGAACTTAATAACCACTCAATTTGTAATTACTAAGATCCTTTTCATTTCTTCCTTATTCAATTAAAGGGCGCGATTATGAAACAAAAAGTAAAAGGGATGATACATATTATTCATGTATAATATGTATCACCCCTTATTTTTTATGATTTTTTACGATTTAGGTCTTAATAAACGTATTAGAAGGCATTTTTTCTTACAAAATGATTACGTATTTTATATACTTTTGTTTCAGCGTTCCATTCTTTAAAAAAATTCGCTACAATATAGAAGTGTGAGAATTTGAGAGAAATATAAGTTGTTATTTTTATAAATAAGCCACGAGTGTTAGTGTGAAATATAAAAACCTCTTTTTTATTGAAAATCCTTTTATAGAACTGCTATGAGGAAAAACATCTTCTTTCAAATTAATTCAAATAATAAATTGAACGAACATTCGATTAAACGAATTTTATATAAAGTATGTAGGAAATACGGAGGCTGTAATTTTATGAAGAAAAAAGGAAGTATAAAAATAAGGGTGGTACAGGCACTCTTATTTATACTTGGTTCAATTATTGTATTTGTGAGCTATGCGGCGTATGATATTTGGCATTATCGTTCTAAGACAGATCAAGTTGATACGGATGCTGCGATTGTATTAGGAGCCGCGTCGTGGAATGGAAAACCGTCTCCAGTACTTCGCGAGAGAATTAATCATGCCATTTCTCTTTATAAGAATGGGCACGTTAAAAAAATTATTTTTACAGGTGGTACGAAATTTGAAGCGGAATTAGAAGAAGCGCGTACTTCGAAAATATATGCATTAAAGCATAATGTAAAAGAGGAAGATATTTTAATTGAAACGGAATCACGTTATACAGAAGAGAATTTAAAAAATGCTCTGCAAATTGGAAAAGAACATGGTTTACAAACGTATACAATTGTAAGCGATCCGCTTCATATGAAACGAGCGATGGAAATTGCAAAGCATCTCGGTATGGATGCATATTCTTCACCAACTCCAACGTCTGCTTATCGTAGTCTAGACACAGAGTTACCATTCTTTTTTAAAGAGTTATGTTCTTATCTTGGTTATGTTGCATCTTTGCCTGTTCGTTTTTTTAAAGGTGATTAAAATGGAAGATTTCCTAATGTTTTTAGGAAATCTTTTTTATGTTTAAAACATTGTTTTTTAATCGGAATAGTGTAACAATTGAAATGTAGATTAATATGTTTAAGAAAAAGAATGTATATAACGAAACATCCATCAGTAGGGTCTTTACAGTACATTAAGGTGAGATAACTAAAGTAGCTAAAGAGAACAGAATGCATATAATTTTAGCATGAAATAGAGAGGGCTGATGAAATGGAGTTTGTAAGAACGAGAGAGCAACGGGAGCGATTAAATAAATTACAACCATATATTTCTCTATTTTCAAAGAGAGAACAACAATTAGATGAGTTGTATTCATTTCCATTTAAAAATATAGAGGATTTAAAGAGAATTGGGTATACAACATGGACAGTTCCAGAGGACGAGGGTGGTTTAGGCATATCCTTGTACGATCTTTTACTATTTCAAGAATATATTGCACGGGGGGATGGTGCAACTGCATTATGTATGGGATGGCATCTTGGAATAATGCATGAGCTTTCGGAAAATCGCTCATGGGATAAGAAAATGTTTTCTTGGCTTTGTGAAAAAGTGAAAGACGGGGCACTTGTCAATCGAGCAGCAACGGAACGAAATACAGGTAGTCCTACACGAGGAGGAAAACCAGAAACAACAGCTATCCAAAAGGGAGATACTTGGATTATTTCTGGTAGAAAAACATTTACAACAATGGCGCCGGTTCTAGATTACTTTCTCGTTTCAGCATCTATAGAAGGGAAAGAAGAAGTAGGAGAATTTCTTGTACCTCGTAGTACTGAAGGTGTTTTAATTGAAGAAACATGGGATAGTGTAGCAATGCGTGGTACAGCAAGTCATGATCTAATTTTAGAACAAGTAGCGGTTCCTCATAAGTACTTTGTAGAAATGATTTCTCCGCGTAGGGTGCCAAAGAGAAGAGGCTGGCTGCTGCATATTCCAGTTTGTTATCTTGGTATTGCACAAGCTGCACATCGGTATGCCTTACAATTTGCAGTAACGTATCAACCGAATAGTTTGCAAGCACCTATAGCAACACTGCCAAATGTCCAAAGATTAATAGGAGAAATGGAATTAGAAATGATGCAAGCCCGTTCTTTCTTATATAGTGTCGCAAAGCAATATGAAGAAGAAAGTAAACAAAGCTTGCAAGCAGAAATGGCTGCGGTGAAGTATACTGTGACAAATACGGCAATTTCGATTGTAGATAAGGCCATGCGTATTGTTGGGGCTAGAAGTTTATCTGAGAAAAACCCGTTACATCGCTATTACTTACATGTACGTGCTGGACTTCATAATCCTCCTATGGATGATGCGACAATTTCACTATTAGCGCAGCATGCATTGCAAGATTTTGACACTGAAAAATAGGCATTGTTTTTCCTTTTCGTATATAATAAAGACAAGTGATGTATGAAAAGGAGAAAATATATGTTAGAGGTCATCGCAACATGCTTAGAAGATGCGAAACGGATTGAACGTGGTGGAGGGGAACGGATTGAGTTAATTACAGCGTTTACAGAAGGCGGACTTACACCAAGTTATGCGTTAATAAAAAATGTAATAGAAGCCGTTACCATTCCTGTACATGTAATGATTCGTCCACATGCAAAATCTTTCGTATATTCTAAAGAGGAAATTGAGTTAATGAAAGAGGATATCCGCATCGCAAAGCAACTTGGAGCAACTGGTGTTGTCTTAGGTGTTTTGAATGAAAATAATAAAATTGATGAAGAAAAGTTAGGGAAGTTGTTAGAAGTAGTTGATGAATTGACTGATTTGGTAGAAGGCGTAAAAATATTGCGGAAGTTTGATAAGATTACACATATTTTAACATCTGGTGGAAAAGGAAGAATAGAAGATAACATTGCTGTTTTACACAGTATGAATCAAGCAAGTGCTGGACAAATACAAATCGTTGTTGGTAGTGGTGTGACGAATGAAAATGTGCAGCAATTGCTACACGATACGGGAATTACACAAGTTCATGTTGGTACAGCAGCGAGAGAAGGAAAATCGTGCTTTGGTGAAATTGTCGTTCAAAATATACGAGAAATTGTAAAACTGATTAGTTGTTAAAGGAGATATCTAGATGAAAAAGAGTGAGATTATGTCATGGGTTAAAAGTATAGCTCTAGCTTTGATTATTGCAATTGTTTGTCGTGCATTTTTATTTACACCGTCGCTTGTACAAGGGGAATCTATGATGCCAACGCTTAAAAATAATGAGAAAATGGTTGTGAATAAAATTGGATATAGTCTACAGGGGGTAGATCGTTTTAATATAATTGTTTTTCACGGAAATGAAGGACATGATTTAGTAAAACGAGTGATTGGTTTACCTGGAGACACAATTGAGTATAAAAATGATGTTTTATATGTAAATGGTAAGGCAGTTGCTGAACCCTATTTAGATGAATATAAAAAGCAACTTTCTGGAGGGCAGTTAACTCCTGATTTTACGTTAGAAGAGATAACTGGAAAGAAAACAGTTCCTGAAGGCTATGTATTTGTATTGGGAGATAATCGACAAGTATCTAAGGATAGCCGAGCATTTGGTTTTGTTTCTGAAAAACAAATTGTTGGAAAAGGCTCATTAGTATTTTGGCCATTGCAACATGCTAGAGCATTATAATAGTTTGAAAAAAGCAATTAAACTCATTTAGAGTTTGATTGCTTTTTTATTTGTATTTGCAAACATTTTGCAAACTTGCTTATCCAAATATGCTTTTTGCGAATGTTTTTACTGCATCTTTAAATTGTTGATAGATACCATTCTCAATGAAGCGGAAAAGAGGGGGTAGCTCGATTAACGCCTCAAATCCTATGCAAATTCCAGTTATCCATGCCTTTTGAAGATTGTAAGTACGAGAAAGTCATCGCAGAGGAAAGAGCGAAATATGAATATTATCGTCAATTATCTCACTATTTTTGGGATATAACTTATGCAGAGTTTATAAAGTTCGTACAGTGCAAGAGCCTGGGGATAGTTGATGTTACCGCCTTATTCGGAAATGAGAAGCTGTTCCGGAAAATGTGCAAACGGAGAAAAATTGAGTTTGCTTATCTTGGGATGAGGGTTGAAATTATCGGGAAAGTGGGTACCATCGTTGGAAACTGGAAGACGAATTTATATGTTGTGTTTGATGGAGATTCAAACAAGTACAACGTTCATCCGCATTGGGAGATTGCTTACTTTGATGAGAACGGCAGAGTTGTGAAGGAGTATCAGAAAGGGGTGTATGCGATATGAGTAAAAATAAGGACAGGCAGTATTATCCGCTGTCCTTATAAAAGAAAGGAATTTTGCCAATAATTCAATGCCTCGTATTGGTAAATAGGTTCAAAAGTATTATGTGTAAAATGAAAAGTCTTATACAGCAATTCGCGAGTTTGAAAAAATATTCAAGGAGTGGAGATACATGAGCTATGTAGAAAATGGTGTTTATGAAATTACTTTACTAATTAGTGAAGTAAAAGAAAAATAATGAACAAGTATAGAAATAAAAAAGTTGAACTGGATGGCTATGTATTCGACTCGAAAGCCGAGGCTGACTATTATAAAAGGTTAAAGGGTCGCCAGGCTGCAGGTGAAATTTTAAGCTTTGAAATACAACCGTCTTTTAAATTGCAATCAGTATTTACGAAGAACGGCAAAAGATTTCTAGCGATTACATATAAAGCAGACTTCATAATCTATTTGCCAAATGGAGATGTAGAAGTCGTCGATATTTAAGGTATGGAAACTGAAACCTTCAAAGTGAAGATGAAGCTGTTCGACCTACATTTACAACTCATTCTTTTGAAATATGTGAAGAAATACGGTGGTTTTATCGAGTTGGAAGAGTATAAGAAATTGAAGCGTGAAGAGAAAAAACAAAAATAGGCAAATTAAAGGGAGCGGATCATATAGCGAATTTAAATCAACTTTGAAAAAATCAACATAAAGCTGGATGGTAAGAAAGAAATCGTTTTGGAAGTTACAAATACAACGCTTAACGGTAAATTAGATGCTTTTTCCGAAATGATCGATGCAAAATTGTTTGTTTCTCTTGAATGGTTAACAGTAAATTTTAACGTTACTTTGAACGCGAAAGCAAATAAAGCTGTTACGGAATATGAAGTAGATGCTAAGGGTGTTGTGCATGAAGTGAAACCATTACTTGGGAAATTTATCTAAACTTTTGTTTGCTTAATAGTGAAAACTTTTTAGTGAAGAGTCTTTTATAAGTATAAACCAAGCAAAATCCTTATTTGAGAAGAGATTAGTAACAGAAATGATAGGTATCTAACGAAGATTTCATTTTATACAAAAGAAATTCCGCTTATCGATGGGCCTCTAAAGGTATTTTGTCAAGTGATAACGTACTAGACCTAATTACCATAACATGAATTTTATAGAAAAATATTGGTAAATATGCCCGATTGGGAGGGGGGAGGAATGGCTAAATGCTGTGATAAATGTAAAGCACCTATTAATCCTAAAGAAATGTGTAAGATCACATTTGAAATTAAGTTTAGAGAACGTGTAAAAAGTATCATGGTAGCAATTCAACGCAGAATGAATGGTATGAATGATTATGATGACAAAATTACAATTGCGGATTTCGAAATGTGTGAAGACTGCAGATTATCATTAACGAATTTTCTAAACGGTGCGGACGTAGTAAAACATGAAAAGAGCAGATAGCAAAAGCTAGCTGCTCATCCCTTGGAGAGGGAAAGTAGGCCTACAAGCTGTGATTTCTAGGGGTAGCCTGTATGTAGTATGTGCAGATTGTGAAATATTATGCATTATTTAGATGGATAGTGATAGAAGTTTTATTGATACAAGGATTAAAAACATTTTTTAAATAAATAAATTTAAACAAAAACGCTATTTGTTATTAATTTTTTAAAATCAAAAAGAGCACATTATAAAGTGCCCTTTATGTGATATCTGATATGTATTAGATATTTTGTGAGTTACTTTTTTTTACGGTTTTCTTTGTCTTCAGTATCAGTTTCAGGCATTCCATATAATCCATTCATTTCCTGTTCATCTAAATCAAGACTTAGTACATTATTATATTTTACATCACTTTTATCTTTTTTAGAGTTACTCATATATGTCACCTCCTATTTTTAGGATGTCTAAAAGAGAGGTAAACATTCAAGGTAGAATAAAAATTTCATTTTGTAAAAGAGTCAAAACTCCCTAACTTCGACTAGCTAGGGAGATGGTATAACAGCCATACGAAGGCTTATTTGTAATATATCAAATTTCCCGAAAAATGCATCTATGAAAATGTTGGTAAAGCAAAGAAGCAATTAGCAAAAGCTAACTGCTCTTTTGAAGAGAGGATTCAAGAATATCCATGGCTATGGGATAGCCTGTTTGTAGTATACGCAGATGGTGAAATAGTATGCAGGAAGGAAAGTGTATCGTATGGAACAAATGTCATTCTTCAAAGACATCGCTGAAAGAGAGAGGTGTAGGTTAGTAGTAAAGGAATTGAAAAACACAAAGTACTACGAGTTCGGATGCAAAATAGATAGGAACGGAATACAACAGGATACGCTGCTCTTTTTCCAAAAATGAAAGATAATCCAATTCATGAAATTAAATTTTTAAAAATTGAATGGGCATTGCAGAACTCTTTAGATGAAAATCAACATGTGATTATTGAGATAAAGTACCTAGGCGATAAGAAAGTGAAGAAAACATATGTATAAAACGAACTGATGATAAAACGTGATGACTTTTATGATAAAAGAGAACTGCGATTCGATTAATTGCAAATGCGTTGGAGATTATTTGAAAATGTACGATAGAAAATTGAATTTTAGCGTTTTGCTCTGTGTATATAGATTGAAAATGATGAGGGTGCTCGCCATCTTTTTTCGCTTTGACTCTGCTGTATAGCAGGGCATTTTTTATTTCCGACAAAAACAGGGCCAAAATGGGGGGCGGACATTTTCGGAGGTTTTTGAAAGTGGGATGAGTATTAAGCTTTTCTTAGGGCCCTGGGAGAAACATCCTGCCCTTATCAATGATATACCCGCGGTTTCCATACAGTGACGCTTTTAAATAGGTTATCATACACTTTGTTTGCGCAGGGAGAAGGGGAAAGGAGTTAAAAGCACTCCAAGCTTATGCTTCTTATTGGGCTTATATGAGATGTGAATTCGTAGGAGGCGTGAGGTAAAAACTATCTAATGATATAAATAAATCTATATGTTAGAATATAAGGCTGTGTATAGTTAAGAAATAGGGTAATTTGTTTGGTAACATTTTTTGAAAAATTAAGAAATATATTAATAAAAGTATTTTAAATACTTTTTGCATTTTTAGCAGTTGATACTTGGTTCATGGTATCTAAAACCGCCCTAAAACATCCAGAATAATTTAAAAATTAAGTGAAGAATTAACCAAGCAAGGAATGAGTCTAATTGTAGGATTAGTCGCTATTGCGTTTCAAACAAAGACGCAATTAAAGAATAATAAGGATACTTATCTAGTATATTTGTGTAATATGTTATTTTTATTAGTGTTTTTACAAGTTGTTTATTTGTTTCCATATTTGTCAGATGAACAAAACGTTATATTGTACATGTATTCAGTTATATCATTTGTGCTTATTTCTACTTCCGTATGGGAAACTTATGTAATTATTAAAAAAATATTTAAATAAGAGGATATTTTTCCCTTTTGGTGAGATTAGTAGATGGAAGGTGTGGAGTTCTTTGAAAGAGTTTATAAAATCTAATTGGAAAAAAATTATTATTATTTTAGCAATTGTAGTAATTACTCCAATTATTATAGGATTAGTTCTCAATATTCCTACAGGGAACTTGACTATTGGCGATGAAAGTTCATGGGTGTGTTTTTTTGGAGGTTACACTGGGGGAATTATTGGAGGTATAGTCGCATTAATTATTTCAAGTTCTCAATTAATGAATGAAAGACAAAAGTTTAAGTTAAGTCAACGCTCTTTTTTATCAGCAGCTACTGTTGTTGCTAATTTTTCAGAAAATAAGTTTTATAGAAAAAATAAGAGTCGCATCGCTCTAACACCTGGTTACACTAGATTACTTGGAACTAATCACGAAACTACTTATTATTCAGTTTTACGGTATGGCGGACCAGACGTTATAATAAACTGTGAATTTAAAATAATTGTTGGAAACAATAAGAACTTTGAAGAAACTGATACCATAAAAGTGTGGATTGATTTTTTTGAAAAACACGAAGAAATTCTTATTCCATTATGTTCTGATAAATTAAATAAAGAGCATCAGTATCGACCTGTTGTTAAAAAAATTCAAGCAGTTTATGAAACATTAGCAGGGGAAAAAATAAAATTTTATCAATCTGAATTAGGAAAAAAAAGAATGCATTCTTTAGTTGGAGATAAGAAAGCAATAATTCTTAATCATGACATCCAATATACCGCTTTTATACAAAATGAACAGTAAATTTGCACCCTTATTGTTGGGGTGCTTTTATATTTTATATAAGCGTTTCGCGCAAGGGATGAGGTATAGTAAATGGCTAAATACGATTCGATTAATAGCAACTGCACTTGGGATTACTTGAAAATACGTTAGGAAAA
>NZ_JBHTHG010000107.1:13353-17289 GCF_042676365.1 Bacillus sp. CGMCC 1.60114 | reverse complement strand
AAAAAAAAAAAAGACACCCATTAATGAGTGTCACTATCAAACTTGCATATGAGGTTTGAGAAGGGCTAATGAAAAAGTAGCCTTTTTCAAATTTAATTTAACATATTGTGGAATGTTTAGTGAATTGAGAAATAATGTACGAAAGATTAGCAATGTTTAGTATAGATACTTTTCACTATCGTTATAATGGAAATGTACATTTCACGACAAAAATAGGGACAAAATGGGAGATATTTTTGGGGGTTATTGAAAATGAAATCGGTATTAAGCTTTTCTTAGGGCAAGTCTTTCCCTTACCAATGATGTACCTGCGGTTTCCGTACAGTAATGCTCTTAAATAGATTACCATGAACCTTGTTTGCGCAGGGAGCCGATGAGGGAGAGGGAGTTAAAGCATTTTAAGCTTATGCTTCTTGTTGAGTTTATACAATGTGTGAGTTCGTAGGTGGTTGTTTCTTTTGAATAAAGTTCAATTATTAAAACTGGGGAAGTTCATAAAGGATAGGGAGATAACAGGATAAAATTTAGCCCATAAGTAGCTACACCAATAGCTCCCTTTGTTTTACCGCTAATTTCAAGATACCATTTACCTATAGGAAGTGTCATTGATGTACTTGCATCATTACCTGGTTGTAGATAGACAGAAAATGGATGGAATATTTGTTTAGTGTGATAATTAACAAGTTTGACAAGCAATTCACTTCCACTTTTTGTATCACATTTTGCTGCAATAGAGACTGTTCTTGGCCAATTAACAGTTAGAATACCAGATGCTTTGTAAGATTGAGTAGAAAGCAATGTAACATAAATTATTTGGATTAGCATCGTAATTCATAAATGAAAAGGATATTGAGATTCTATTTTTCTAAATAAATCATATTTGCACCAGAGCCTTTAAATTTGAAACATTCTTCATCTCAAAATTGTATAACGGTACCTAAAACTATACCGCTGGTTAAAGAAAATACATATGCTGTGGACCTTTTAGGATAGATATAGTTATGCAAAAATGATAGCAAGGGAATCATTTTAAGCTTATGAATAAATCGTCTATTTTATATTCAATTAAATTAAAATCGTAAAAATATAAGAGCATTGAAAAGGGGAGTAAATAGAAGTTTCATGCTCAGACATTTTTTCCAACAGTTAATAAGATGATGGCACGGTCAATTCATGAGTTCAAAAATTTTGTGTTAGAAAATGTAAAATAATGTAAAGTTCAATTACACCTAGGGGGAATAATTCATGACCAATTGGTTTCAATTAGATAAAGAATATTTAATATCTACGTATCACCGTACGCCGGTTGCTATAGAAAGGGGAGAAGGTTGTAAACTGTATGATGTAAATGGGAAAGAATATTTAGATTTATTTTCTGGTGTGGGAGTCAATATATTAGGTTACAATCACCCAAACATCGTGCAAACCACCTTAAAACAAGTTGAAAAATGTTTGCATCTTCCTTTTCATTTTTTAAATCCAGTTGCAATTGAATATGCAAAGAAATTAGTCAGTTATACCTTGAAGGACGGTAAAGTCTTTTATACAAACTCTGGTACTGAGGCTACAGAAACAACATTAAAGTTAATTGATAAATATAGAAATATAACAAAAGAAGAACGTGAGGGAATAGTTGTACTTAAAGGTAGTTTCCACGGGCGAACATTAGGTGCGCTTCACTTTACGAGACAAGAAAGTATATATCAAAATTTCCCTCAAACTTCTATCCCTGTTTATGAAGTGGAGCGTGAAAATATAGAGGAATTAGAAGAAACAATTATTAATGAACAGCCGATTGCAATTATGTTAGAGCCTGTATTAGGAAGTGGTGGGATATATCCTCTATCAAGTGAATATTTAAAAGGAGTTCAGCATTTATGTGAAAAATATAATGTACTTCTTATAGTTGATGAGGTACAAAGTGGTATGGGCAGAACTGGAAAGTTGTTTGCTTATCAGAATTTTCATATTACACCTGATATTATTCAATTTGGTAAAGGAGCAGGAGGCGGGATACCGCTGGGCGGAATAATAGTAGGTTCTCGGTTATGTAATACATTTTTACCTGGGGATCATGGAACAACGTTTGCACACTCATCAATTGGAACGGCTCTAGGGTTAACTGTATTAAAAACATTAATTGACGATGGATTAATGGAAGAAGCTTATGAAACATCCTTATATTTAAATAATAAACTTCAAGAAATTCAGAAAGAAAATTCTTATTTTATTCAAGAAGTACGTCACTCTGGTATGATGTTTGGCATTAGCATGAATGATACGAATGAAAATGTGAAAAAAATACAGTTATCATTAATGGATAAAGGAATGTTAGTTGATGTGACACAAGGAAATATTATTAGGTTACTGCCGCCATTTATTATTACGAAAGAAGAGATTGATGAATTTATTAAGCAGTTTATCTCCTGTATTCCTAAATCAGTTGCCTTGACAAGCTGATTGTGATATATGCTTATCCTTTCGTTTGTCATAATTTTCAGTAGTATAATTCCTGCTTCAATCATGGGGAGAGCGTAGCCAAATGGTAAGTAGAGGTGAACAACAATTATTCGTTGGGTTCATCAATATGGATTAGAATTAGATGAAAGAGTAAGACCTCATCTTAAGCTAACAAATGATTTTTGAAGGAAGGATGAAACATATATCAAAGTAAAGGCCAATAGATATATTTATATCATGCAGTGGACTCCGAAGGAAACACGATTGATTTTTATCCCAGTGAAATGCAAGACACAAAGACTGTAAAGTGCTTCTTCAAGAAAGCTTTGCGGTTTTTTCGTGTTTCTAAGCCTGGCGTCATTACGGTAGATAAAAATCCGGTTCATCTTATATAATTGAATAGTTGGAAAAAGAGAAGCCAATTATTCAATTATATATGTAGAATAGGCCGAAGGTTCGTTTACATGTCCGGGTTGTTTTTAAGTACAATGAGAAAAAGAAATGATATAGACAGGGAGAGGAAGCCCGTGTCCACCAAATTAGTAAATTTACGAATTGATTTTGCTTTTAAACAGTTATTTGGAACAAAGGGAATGAAGAAATCTTAATTGGTTTTTTAAATGCAGTTTTAGCTGAATCGTTAGAGGTACCAATCGCTTCACTACAATTAGAAGATCCGCATCTTCACAAATCATATGAAGACGATAAATTATCAATTTTAGGTTTATTAGCGACACTTGACAATGGAACACAAGTAAATATTGAAATCCAGCTTAGGAATACACATGATATGGTTAAACGTTCTTTATATTACTGGAGTAAACTCTATACGTCCCAAATGCAAGAAGGGATGCCGTATCGTTCTCTTCGGAAAACCATTACCATTAACTTATTAGATTTTATTTTGTTTTCTCACGATGATACATTTCATACTATCGGACAATTGTGGAATACAAAATCGAGACAAGTATTAAGTAATGATATTGAAATCCATTTTGTAGAGATACCGAAATGGATTAAACAGTGGCGTGAAGAAAAGGTAAAACCGTGGGAAAATGTATTTGTTCGATGGATGTTATTGTTACCAGCCCATGAAGATGAACATTTAACTCAAACATTGGAGGAGATTGCAATGAATCAAGATCCAATTTTACAAAAGGCAATCAATAAATGGGAAAATATGAGCCATGATTCTTCTTTCCGAACAGCTTATGAAGCACGTGAAAAAGTACTTCTAGATGAACAAGCTAAAATAGCTCATGCTCATGAAGAAGGTAAATTAGCTGAGCGTGCACAATTAATTCGTGGTATGCATAAAAATGGAATGTCTTTAGAAGATATTACAAAATTCACTGGTTTAAGTACAGAGAAAGTACGAAAATTACTATTATAGTATAGGTAATTATGGAAGCTTTGCGAAAACATTCGTAAAGCTTTTTATTATATCTGGTGAGAAAATTCCGACCTCGGGCGCGA
>NZ_JBHTHG010000107.1:8974-13343 GCF_042676365.1 Bacillus sp. CGMCC 1.60114 | reverse complement strand
AAAAGAATTCATTGATAAACTATTCGGCCTTCCAGCATAAAATAGATTCTACTAGGAAACTTTTCGCCTCTCTATATCTCTTCTGAAGTATTTGCACCAGAACCTGTTAACCGAACATGTATATTCTATTCATCTAAAAATGTAAAAAAGTTTTGACATCCTAATTTTCAATAGATATAATTCAAATGTAAAAATGTTTTTACATTTATGAGTAGAAAGGAAGCATACAAGATGAATAAAAAGAAGTTCATATTCTTAGTTAGTTGCATTTGTTTAGTTGCTATTATTGCTTATACCTTATATGTTTTTGTGACAGAAAAACGCATTAAAATGGGAGTATTTTTCTTTGCATGCTTAATTATTAGTTCTATCGTAAATCAAGTCACATGGGGGGATGCTGATGCTGTTTCAGAAGAAAGCCAGGATGAATTGGGAAAACATATTTCTTATTTGAGCTACAAGATTGGATATTTTGTCCTTATCATCGTTATGTTCATTATATTAGTTATAGGAGAGGGTAATACTATTTGGAGTTTTGATAACGTACAAAACTCCGCTCTTTATTTAGCCTTATGTGCTTCCCTTGTTATAGTTCCAATCACTGAATTTTTTGTATCAAAGAAGTTTAAGTAATATGAAAAACTCTATTTCTGTATTCCGTAAAAAGCAATCTATGACACAAGAAGAATTGGCTAAGTATTGCAATGTATCACGCCAAACTATTAATGCAATTGAAAATGCTAAGTATGACCCAACATTGACATTAGCTTTTAAATTAGCCGAGGTACTACGTACAACAGTTGATGAACTATTTAATCCGAATTAACGAATTGACTCCCTATATCGAGAATTATGTGACCCCTATTAAAAGTCCTCCAGTTAAACAATCTGGAGGACTTTTAATAGGGGTCACTTTACATGCCCATCAACTTAAGAATTTTATAACGCTCCAAAACAAAAAAATTGTACATTTTCACCTGGAAGTTTCAATTTTCTCGTTTTGGTATATTTGCTTTTCTTAGCTTGATAGCGATAGGGTAGTATCTCTTATACTACTGATACCTTTTGGCAACCAAAAATTCAATAAAAGGCAAAGTTATCATTGATAACCCTAATAATAACAATAAAAAAATGTTTGTTGTCCCATTTATAAATTTATCAGCAACTACAGCTCCTAAAATAAAAAAAGTAAGAATGAAATAACTTACTTTTGAGCTTTTTTCTGTAATTCTTTGTCCGAGTTCTTCCTCTTGTAATATTCCATCTTTTTCTTCTTTTGTTCCCCAGGTAATAGATGAGAAAAACATCATTACTAAACAACTAATAGTAATGACTTCATTGAAACCAACATCTTTCCCTACTATAATCTTATAAATTGTAAAACCTATTACAATCAAAATACTTATCCCAAATATGATAGAA
Source organism: Bacillus sp. CGMCC 1.60114 (assembly GCF_042676365.1). Classification (NCBI taxonomy): domain Bacteria; kingdom Bacillati; phylum Bacillota; class Bacilli; order Caryophanales; family Bacillaceae; genus Bacillus; species Bacillus sp. CGMCC 1.60114. Next base: position 11,921 of record NZ_JBHTHG010000107.1, on the reverse strand, counting down.
CCAATTTTTCGAGTCCTCATTACTATACATTCCCTTCATTTATAAATAAAATATCAACTCTAATTTCTAATGTTTTTGCAATATCGAAAGCTAATTGTAAACTAGGATCATATTTATTATTTTCGATGGCATTAATTGTTTGTCTACTTACATTACATAAATCCGCCAATTTTCCCTGAGAAATTTTTTTAATCTCTCTATACTCCTTAATTCGATTACGCATTGGATTTCCACCTTTATTGCAAAGTGTGTAAAAAACTTTTTACATACTAAAAATTGTAAAAAAACCAATCTAATTGTCAAATACTTTTTACACATCTTCTGGAGAATTTTATTTCTTAGATTCGATAAAAAAGTCCTATAAACGACCGTTTATAGGACTTTTTTTACTTCTATCCAAATAGGGGTCACCATACATCTCCATTAAGTTACTATCTTTAAATAGGCCTACACAAAAATTTTGTTTTTCTACAGTATAGGGATTCATCTTACCTTTTCTTTTTGGGATTGCTCTGCTTTCTTAAGTTGATGGCAATGCATTAGTACCCCCTATATAAACAAAGGCGAAGTCTTCAAAGAGAATCCGCCTTTGTTTATATAGGGCATGAATGGTTTCAATACCTTTAATAGTACGTGAAGCATGACGAAGATTTTGAAATCCTACGGATTTGACAAAAATATGATGAAAAAAGGGCAACTTCACTAAAGGTTGAAATTTGCCCAAAATGAGGTTAGAGTCATTCATAAATTGGGTTCTGGTGCAAAGATGATTTCAAAAAAACATAGGACATGAATTTCCTATTAACTTACGGATTATGCTGCAATACCAAACAGTTTATCAATGAATTCTTTTCGATTTTACGCAGACTTCACCTCTTGGTGAACTTGCCCTTTTTTCATCATATGCATGGCTTCAATGCCACGTACTATTGAAGTAGCAGTTTCATACGTTTTGATGCCTTTAGGCATCTCTTGCTCGTCTTTTAACTGTTGAATGGCTACAGGATACGCTGGATTTTTATCGACGGTTATGACACGAGGCTTAGAAACATGAAAAGACCGCAAAGCTTTCTTGAAGAAGTACTTTGCAGCTTTTTGGTCTCTTGTTTTGCTTAGGCAAAAGTCAATGGTGTTTCCTTCGGAATCCACTGCGCGATATAAATACATCCATTGACCTTTTACTTTGATATACGTTTCATCCACTCTCCATGAATCATTTGTACGTTTTAGATGACGACGAAGTCGCTTGTCTAATTCAGGACTATACTGATGAACCCAACGCATAATGGTCGTATGAGCCATCGATAATCCTCGTTCCTCTATCATTTCTACAAGGTTACGAAAGCTCAAGTTGTACCGTAGGTACCATCTGACAGTAAGAAGAATAATATCGGGTTGATAATGTTTCCACTTGAATAAATTTTGCTTTTCCATACTGATCACGCCCCTTTTTAGAGTATTAGTATCAGTATGTCCAAGTTTACTAGATTTCTTGCACCAGAACCAAAAACAATATTAGTATATGTGACATATACTTTGGAATTTTAAGTTATTAATAGCATATGAGGTTCATTGACAGGTAATATATTACATATTAGTATAAATTTGACCAGAGGCCATTGTAGTAAATTTGAATAGGAGGAAATATTATGAAAAAAATCGTAGCAGGAACTTTAGCATTCGGAATGGTAATTGGAGCTGGCAGTAGTTTTGCTTCTGCGGAAGAAACAAGTAACATTCCTACAAATGAAGGGGCAACAATCCAAACTAATTTTGAAACTATGAATATCGAATCTTTAGCAATTCAATCTATAACTAAGTCTCAATTTCAAAAAGTTTATGCAGCAATGAAGAAATACGAAGGAACACCATATCATTATGGTGGAAATAGCCCCAAAACTGGATTTGATTGTTCAGGATTAATGCAATGGGGTTATGGTACACAAGGAATTAAATTACCACGTACTGCTCAGCAGCAATATGATTTTACTAAGCGTATTAGTAAAAGCGATCTTCAGCCAGGTGATTTAGTGTTCTTTAAAGGAACAAATGGAAGTAAAAAAGGCATTACGCATGTTGGTATGTACATTGGAGGTAATGCATTCTATAACGCTAGTGATTCAAAAGGAGTAAGTGCAGCTAAGTTAGATAATCCTTATTGGAGTCAACATATTGCCGGTTATGGAAGAATCAAATAAGAGATCTTAATACGTTGGTATCAAGCTAATAAAACAAAATACTCTCTAAGGTGAAAAAGCGCTATTCTTTCTATATGGAGTGAATCCTGAGAATGAGACGATAAAAAACACCTCTCTAAATCGTAAGTATTTGAAGTGACCCAATGAAATAAGACAAGGAAAAAACACCTCTTATCCCGTATTTAATTTGATATGCTCCCCATTAGGTAGACAGATAAAAAATAAAAATCTGTTTATCTAAGGGGAGTATTTTTTTATGGCTCGAGTGAAATATTCGGTTCTGGTGCAAAGATGATTTCAAAAAAACATAGGACATGAATTTCCTATTAACTTACGGATTATGCTGCAATACCAAACAGTTTATCAATGAATTCTTTTCGATTTTACGCAGACTTCACCTCTTGGTGAACTTGCCCTTTTTTCATCATATGCATGGCTTCAATGCCACGTACTATTGAAGTAGCAGTTTCATACGTTTTGATGCCTTTAGGCATCTCTTGCTCGTCTTTTAACTGTTGAATGGCTACAGGATACGCTGGATTTTTATCGACGGTTATGACACGAGGCTTAGAAACATGAAAAGACCGCAAAGCTTTCTTGAAGAAGTACTTTGCAGCCTTTTGGTCTCTTGTTTTGCTTAGGCAAAAGTCAATGGTGTTTCCTTCGGAATCCACTGCGCGATATAAATACATCCATTGACCTTTTACTTTGATATACGTTTCATCCACTCTCCATGAATCATTTGTACA